>JAGXGV010000085.1 GCA_024636635.1 Puniceibacterium sp. | reverse complement strand
TAAAGGCCAAGTACGACCGCGAGTAGGATGGCACCAAGTGCCGCCGCCAGACCCCAGTTGAGCGAGCTTGATATGTGATAGGCGATCCGGTTCGAGATGAACGTACCGGTGGTGCCGCCGACGATCTCGGGCGTGATGTAGTAGCCGATGGACAGGATGAAGACGAGGATGCTGCCTGCGCCGATGCCTGGCACCGATTGCGGAAAATACACTCGCCAGAAGGCTGTCCAGTTGGTTGCGCCCAAGGATTTCGCCGCCCGCAGATAGCTTGGCGGGATGGTCTGCATCACGGAATAAAGCGGCAGGATCATGAAAGGCAGCAGGATGTGGGTCATCGCCACGATCGTGCCGAACTGGTTGTTGATCATCACCAGTCGGCTGCCATCGGCGACCATGCCCAGCCAGACAAGGACATCGTTGATCACCCCCTGCTGTTGCAGCATCACCTTCCAGGCCGAGGTCCGCACCAGAAGCGAGGTCCAGAACGGCAACAGCACAAGGATCAGCAGCAGGTTGGCGGTGCGCACCCGCACGTTCGACAGCAGCCAGGCAATGGGATAGCCCAGCAGGATACAGCTGCCTGTGATCATCAGCGACATGAACATCGTCCGGTTGAACAACAACCCGTAGATCCGCTCATTTTCGGGACGGAATTCGGGGCCCTCAGGGGTTTTCTGCATGTCCACGGCGTTCAGGAAATAGCCGTTGGTGAAATCCGGGCTGTACATCTTGATGGTTTCCCAGGTGCTGTGGGTCAGCCAGTCCTCGTCCACACCCTCCATTCCGTCCTTGAAAGTGACCGATTCGAATTCGCCGACGGCTGCATCCGCAGTCACGAGCATGGCCGCCTGCGGTCCGCTGTAGCTGGAAACATCCTGCTCCATCAGATCCTGATACAGCGCGGTATGGACCAGTACCCAAGGCTCTTCCTCGGTCGGGCTGTCGCCATCCTCGTTCTGGGTGAATTCGGCAAACACGGCATAGGTTTCAGCCGTGCGCGGCAGCAGATCCTCGATCCCGTCGGCCAGTTCGAATGACGGCATGTCGTCGCCGCTGTCCGGATCCCAGGCCGCCATTTCGGACAGCCACTCGGGGTCGCCCATCAGTTCGGCCCACGGCATCGCCTCGTCCCAGTTGGGGTCGAGATCGTCGAACTGGTCAAAATAGATGTCCCCGATGTCGTCAAGGCTGCGGCCCGACTGGCGGAACAGCGACGACATGCCCGTCATCTCGTAGTTCAGCCGCGAACCCAGCCGCGTGTGCAGCTTGCGTTCGGCGGCGATGAACAGGTCGTAATAAAGTCCCTCGTAGACGTCCTCCTGGGGCAGTTCGCCGGTGCTGCCGTCCCAGTCGGCCAGCCGTTCGGTGGTGCGCGGCAGCGTTTCGGATACGATGCCGTTCTGGACCGATCTGAACAGCATGTCGGCGATCGGCGCGATGAAGGTCAGCAGCACAAAAATCAGCAGCGGCGCGATCAGCATCAGCGCCCGGATCTTTTGCAGGCGCAGGGACCGGTTCAGGCTTTCCTTGAGCGGGCGGCCATCGGCATCGACCATCGGGCCCGGCTTTTCGGCGGCCTTGGCGGCGGCGTCCTTGCCGTGTCCTTGCCCGGGGGCGGCTCCGGCAGTTGCGTCGGTCATGTCATACCCCCTCGACAAGAATGATGGTGCTGGTTGCGGTTCGGCGCCGGATCTCGGCGACCGTCTGGTAGGCAGGGTCGTTGTAGGCGCGTCTTGCGCTGGCAAAATCCGGGAATTCGACGATCACGTGACGCTCCTGCGTCTCGCCCTCGGGGGTTTCCGATGGGCCGCCGCGGACGATGAACCTGCCGCCGTGTGCTTCGAAGATCGGCGTGTCCAGCCGGACATATTCCTTATAGGCCTCGGCGTCGTTCACCGTGACATGGCCGATGATATAGCCCTTGGGCATGGCCCCGTTCCCCGTTTTTTTATTCTGGTCCGGCGGCCCCACATGAGGGGGCCGCCAGAGGTTTTCAGGCTGCGGTGGGCCGGAACCCGCCGCGCACCCTCCTTACTGTGCCAGCCAGGACTGGAATTTCGCGTCGATGTCGTCGCGATAGTCCGCCCAGAAGCTGTAATTGTAGACGAAGGTGTTTTCAGCGTTCGCCGGATCGGTCGGCATGTGCTGCTTCATCTCTTCGGGAACCAGCGGCGCCGAAGAGGTGCGTGCCGGGCCATAAGCGATGTAGTTGGCCTGATCCGCCAGCCGCTGGGTGTCTGTGGCGTAGCGCACAAAATCCTTGACGCGGGCCAGACGGTCCTCGGGCAGACCGGTCGGGATGATCCATCCGTCAAGGTCGAACACCTGAGCGTCCCACATCATGGCGACGGGCTGGTCCTGCTCTTCAATCAAGGAATACAGTCGACCATTGTAGGTCGAGCCCATGAAGACCTCGCCATCCGCCAGAAGCTGCGGCGTATCCGCACCGGCCGACCACCAGATCACCTGGTCCTTGATCGTGTCGAGCTTGGCCAGTGCCTGGTCCTGCCCTTCGGCGGTTTCCAGAACGTCATAGACCTCGTCTTTGGCCACGCCGTCACAGAGCAGCGCCCATTCCATGTTGTTGATGGGACGCTTTTCCAGCGCGCGCTGACCGGGATAGGTTTCCAGGTCGAACACGTCGCAGATGTCGTTCGGCGCTTCGACGCCTTCCGGGACCATGTCGGTGCGATAGCCGAAGGTGGTCGAATAGACGATCTGCGGAATGTAGCAGTCGGACACGATCAGATCGCCGAAGTCATCTTCGGCGCTGGAGCCGTCATCGCCGGGGGCCAGCAGTTCTTCGGGATCGTATTCCATTGCCAGACCTTCGTCACACAGACGGATCGCATCCGCCGCAACGACATCCACAAGATCCCAGGTGATGTTGCCGGCCTCGTTCATGGCGCGCAGCTTGGCCACAGCTTCGTTGCTGCTTTCGTCCCAGGTCACGGAAACCTCGGGGTGCATTTCGACGTACGGCTCTGCATATGCCTTCTGCTGGCTGTTCTGATAGGCGCCGCCCCAGCTGACGATCGTCATGCTGTCTGCCATCTCCTGAGCAAAGGCACCGCCGGCAGCAACGGTAAGCGCCGTCGTCACCATAAGAGTCTTTCTGAATTTCATCGTAATCTCCCTAGACTGCCCGTTTGCAGTAAGGGGTCCGGGTGACGGGCAAACACGGCCGGACCCTCATTATTCACCGTGCCGCCTTGCCCCTTGGGGCAGAGCAGCGCGATAAGCGGTGAAACCTATGTAATATCAAGGGCACGGCAATCCTCTGGAAGCCAGCCGATCTTGACCTTCTCGCCGGGGCGGAGCCGGATCTGGTCGGAACGGTTCCGCGTCTTGACCACAAAATTGTCTATGCCCGCCACCTTGAGCCGGGTGCGGAACACATCGCCCATGTAGACAAATTCCAGCACCTCGGCCTCGAGCGTATGGGCGTCGGGGCCAAGTTCCGGGTTGAATTCCACCCGTTCCGGGCGGATCGAAACGCGGGTCTTGTCGCCGGGCGAGGTGACGTTGACCGGCAATGCGTCAATCACATCGCCACTGTCCAGACGCACGGTGCATCGGTTGCCGCTGATCTGCTGAACCGTTCCGTCCAGTGCGTTGTTTTCGCCGATGAACTGCGCGACAAAGCTGTTCTGCGGCTTCTCGTAAAGCTCGTCCGGCGGCGCAAGCTGCTGGATCCGGCCATCTTCGAAGACGGCGACCCGGTCGGACATGGTCAGCGCCTCGGTCTGGTCATGGGTCACGTAGACCACGGTGATTCCCAGATCATGGGCCAGCCGGGTGATTTCGAATTGCAGCGTTTCGCGCAATTGCTTGTCCAGCGCGCCAAGCGGTTCGTCCATCAGCACCAGTTCCGGTTCGAACACCAGTGCGCGCGCCAGGGCGATCCGCTGCTGCTGACCACCGGAAAGCTGCGTGGGCCGACGCCCGGCAAAGTCCCCCATCTGCACCATGTCGAGCGCGCGCTTGATCTTGGCCTCGCGGTCCGATTTGCCCATCTTGCGCACTTCGAGAGGGAAGGACAGGTTCTCGCCCACGGTCATGTGCGGAAACAGCGCATAGTTCTGGAACACCATGCCGATACCGCGCTTGTGCGGCGAGATGTCGTTGATCGAAACGCCGTCCAGCTTGATCGCGCCGTGGGTGGCGGTCTCGAACCCGGCCAGCATCATCAGGCAAGTCGTCTTGCCCGACCCGGACGGCCCGAGCATGGTCAGGAACTCGCCCTTTGGCATGCTCAGATTGAGATCCTTGACGACAAGAGTCTCGCCGTCATAGCTTTTTTGCACGCGCTCGAAGGCCACGAACGCATCTTGATGTGCCATATCCGTCAAAGACTGGCTCCCTGTTTGTTCCGCGGATTTTTTCCGCTGTCATGTCGTTGAATAAACCCCGTGACGAAGCGCGTTGCAACTGCCTTGCGGGAATTCCGACAGGAATTGATACATAACAGGTCATTTGATCAGATTTTTGGCACCTTGCAGGCAATTCGCCCAGCAGCACGCAGAAAATACGCCGTTCGGACCGTTCCACAGGTCACGGCTTTGGAAATCCGGTGCAGTGTGCCGTTGCGCAACAGGCCTAGAATCGATTCTGAATCGCTGCCTATTCTGCTGTGTTGTGCACAACTGACAAGCGATCTGATCCGGACCGGCCATTCCTTGCCAATAAAATAGGCGCGATGCTCACAAGCGGCAGGCATATGTCGTTTTCCTTGGGGCGCTGTTGTGCACCTTCAGGCACCAAGGTGTCATACGCGACACATTTTCTTCAAGGACGGCCCATGCTGAACCACCGTTTCGCCAAAGACCTGCCCTTCACCGAGGGCGAATACAAACGACGTCTGGCCAAGACGCGCACCGCGATGGAACGCGCGGGCGTCGACCTGCTGTGGGTCACCGATCCGTCCAACATGGCCTGGCTGACCGGGTATGACGGCTGGTCCTTTTACGTGCATCAGGGCGTGCTGGTGCTGCCCGACGCCGATCCGGTCTGGTGGGGCCGCAATCAGGACAGCAACGGCGCGATCCGCACTGTCTGGATGGGCGATGACCGCTGCATCGGCTATGCCGACAACTACGTGCAATCAACCGATCGCCACCCGATGCAGGATCTGGCCCAGCGCCTGATCGGCATGGGACTGGACAAATCGCGCATCGGCGTCGAACTGGACAATTACTATTTCTCGGCCAAGGCCTATATGACGCTGGCTGCCGAACTGCCCAACGCGACGCTGATCGACGCCACGGCGCTGGTAAACTGGCAGCGCGGCGTGAAATCCGAAGAGGAACTGGTGTTCATGCGCCGCGCCGCGCGGATCTCGGAAAAGATCGTCGACGGGCTGCTGGAACGGGTTGAACCCGGCGTGGCCAAGAACGAAGTGGTGGCAGAGGTGCAGCGCGACGCGATCATGGGCGCCGACGGACACTGGGGCGATTACGCCGCCATCGTGCCGCTGCTGCCGTCCGGGTCGGACGCCGCCGCCCCCCACCTGACCTGGGACGGCGAGCCTTTCAAACAGGGCGAGGCGACATTCTTTGAAATCTCGGGCTGCTACCGCCGCTATCACGTGCCTTTCTGCCGCACGATCTTTCTGGGCCAGCCCTCGGACATCTTCATCCGTGCAGAGGCCGCGCTGGTCGAAGGGCTCGAGGCCGGGCTCGAAGTCGCCCGCGCCGGAAACCGCGCCTGCGACATCGCCAATGCCCTTGCCGCGCCGCTGGAATCCGCCGGGATCGAACGCGGCGCGCGCTGCGGCTATCCCATCGGCATCAGCTATCCGCCGGACTGGGGCGAACGCACCATCTCCCTGCGGTCCGAGGACGAGACTGTGCTGGAACCCGGCATGACCTTCCACTTCATGCCCGGGCTCTGGATGGCCGACTGGGGTCTGGAAATCACCGAATCCATTGTCATCAAGGAAGACGGCCCGGCAGAAACCTTCTGCAACCGTCCCCGCAAGATGTTCATCAAGGACTGAAACCCATGGACGTGCCCTGGACCGGGCACGTCCCCGCCAACGGCGCCCACAGGACCAGATAAAGGTAGTTATGAGCCAAGCCGATACCAGCCTCCTGATCCGGACCGAAGCGATCCTTGCCGACCTGATCGCCTTTCCCACCGTGTCGATCGATCCCAACATCGAAATGATGGCGCATATGGCGACGCTGCTGGAAGATGCCGGCGCGCGGGTGGACCTGTTCCGCGATGCGACAGGCACCAAGGCGAACCTGTTCGCCACACTCGGGCCGGACATCGAAGGCGGCATTGTCCTGTCGGGACATTCCGATGTGGTGCCGGTGACCGATCAGGACTGGATCACGGATCCTTTCGAACTGACCGAACGGGGCGATTTCCTGATGGGCCGCGGCACCTGCGACATGAAGGGCTTCATCGCAGCCACCCTTGCGATGGCACAGCCGTTCAGCAGCCACACCCTCCGCCGCCCGATCCATTTCTGCTTTACCCATGACGAGGAAACCGGCTGCGTCGGTGCCAAGTCACTGGTGCCGGAACTCCAGAAACGCGGCTACAGACCCTCGATCGCCATCATCGGAGAACCCACCGAGATGCGCATCATCGAAGGCCACAAGGGCTGCTGCGAATACACCACCCGCTTCACCGGGCTCGAAGGGCATGGCTCCAACCCCGACCGGGGCGTAAATGCCGTCGCCTATGCGGTGCGGTACGCCACCCGCCTGATGGAACTGGCCGAGGAACTCAAGGGCCGCGCACCGCGCGAATCCCGCTTCGATCCGGCCTGGACCACAGTGAACATCGGCAGGCTTCACGGCGGCCACGCCCATAACGTGATCCCCGGCAAGGCCGAACTGGAATGGGAAATGCGACCCGTGCAGTATGGCGATTCCGAATTCGTCAAGGAGATGCTCGAAACCTACATCGAGACCGAGCTTCTGCCCGCCATGCGCGCCGTCAGCCCCCGCGCCGACATCGCAACCCAGGTCATCGGCGAGGTGATCGGCCTTGAGCCGATGGAGGTCAACATGGCCCGCACCCTTATCGCGGCACTTACCGGATGCGAAACGGCGGATGTGGTGCCCTTCAACACCGAAGCGGGGCTGTTCCAGCAACTCGGCATGTCCGCCGTGGTCTGCGGCCCCGGCTCGATCGCCCAGGCGCATAAGCCGGATGAATACGTCAGCCGTGCTCAGTTGCAGGAGTGCCTGACAATGCTCGAGGGGTTGGGCCAAAGCTGCGCCGGATGAGCGGGGCGGCCTCGCGCCACCAGCGGCTTTACACCGAACTGCGCAGCCGCATCTGCCTGCTCGACTACCCCCCCGGCACCCGCCTGTCCGAGGAATCCCTGGCCCGCGAATTCGGCACCTCGCGCACGCCGCTCCGGCGCGCCCTCGCCCGGCTCGAGGACGAAGGGCTGCTCCTGTCGCGCCACGGTGTCGGCACGCTGGTCACGGATGTCGACATCGCCGAACTGACGCAGACCTACGCCCTGCGTATGGAACTGGCCCAGCTGACCAGCACCCTGTCACCTCGCCCCGTGACCCCAGCCATGCTTGCGGAAATCGACGTATTCGTATCGCTCGGTGCGGCGCTTCTCGCCCGGCCCGGGGCGCGCGCCTTTGCGGAACTCAACATGGCCTATCACAGTTTCGGCCTCACACTCAGCGGCAATGATGCCCTGCGCGACACCTCAGAGCGGCTCTATTTCCGGACGGCGCGCATCTGGCTCAAATCGCTTCCGGGCATGGACCTCGCCGAGGAATGCGCCATCTTCCTCGCGGAAATGCACCAGACCCGGACCGCGCTGATCGCCGGCGACTATCACGCCGCCGCGCTCATCCGGCGCGCCCACATCTCGATGAGCTTTCAGCGCCTTTCCGCACTCTGACTCGCAACTGTCCTTCCAGCCCGCAACACGGCCAAGACGGTCACAATTCGAACGGAACAGCCCATAATTTCATTCTTCGGCTTCTTCTTTTCAAAAGTACCCCGGGGGAGTCGCCTGAAAGGCGACGGGGGCAGCGCCCCCATCAAAGCCTACCGGGGGCAGCGCCCCCATAAAAGCCTACCAAGGGCAGCGCCCCCAATGACTGAAACCAATGAAACGCCCCGGGCGAAACCCGAGGCATTGCCGTTCACACACGCAGCGGGGCTTACCCCGTGCCGTCCGGGTACCAGTTGCCCATCTTCACCTGGACCGCGTCGCTCACCATCGATGCAAAGTCCTCGGGGTCCTGCGTGCCGCCGTCCTGGCCGCGGTAATGATAGGGATAGACATAGGTCGGCCGGAAATCCGCCACAGCCGAGGCGGCAGCCTGCGCATCCATCGTGTAGGGCAGGTTCATGCACAGAAAGGCAAGGTCGATGTCGCTGAGCGCCCGCATCTCCGGCGTGTCCTCGGTGTCACCCGAGATATAGACGCGGAAACCTTCGAAATTCAGGATATAGCCGTTGTCGCGGCCCTCGGGGTGAAAATTCTCGCGGCCCTCGGTCATGTTGTAGGCCGCAATGGCGTCGATAGGCACGCCTGCGATCTCGGTGCTCTCGCCATTTCCGATGCTTGTGGCCTTCGACTTCAGATCGTCCGGCAGCATCTCGTACACGGCCGGGTTCGTCAAAAGTTCGGTCCCGTCCGTCATCAGCGCCGTAAGAGTTTCGGCGTTGTAGTGATCGCCATGCTCATGCGTGATCAGGATAAGATCGGGGGACGGCATCCCTTCATAAAGCGACGCCGCACCGACCGGATCGCAATAGATCACGCCCGCCGGGGTCTCCATCACAAAACTTGCGTGTTCAACCGGATGCACCGTTATATCCCCGGCGTCGGTAGAGAATGTGTCACCGGAGTGGTTCGCAGCGCGCGCGGCATGGGGAAGGATGGTCACAGCACCGGCGGCCATTGTTGCGGCATGCAGAAAGGTTCGGCGTGTCTGTGTCATGGTTGTACTCCCTCTGGTATTAATGTTGTTTACCTAGGGCACGGAGCACGCGGATCAATCCCCTCGCACAATGGCGTCCCGAGCCGCACCATGATGACCGAAACCCTGCCGTCACACGGATATGATTGCCCTTTGTGCGGCATACAGGACATATTCTCAACAAAATTTATTCTTAAGACACGTGCAAACAAGGTTCGATAAGAGCACTGCAAAGCAGTGCCGAGGCCAGTGCATGTTAGAGTTCGACAACGTCAGCAAGTCCTTCTGGACCGGATCCCAGCGCAAGGTGATTCTGGACAGAACTTCATTCCGCGTGGACCTTGGGGAATCGCTCGGGATCCTCGCCCCCAACGGCACAGGCAAGACCACGATGATCCGGATGATGGCGGGTCTCGAAAAACCGGACGAGGGCGAAATCCGGCGCGGCTGCCGAATCTCGTTTCCGCTGGGCTTCATGGGCGGCGTGATCTCGAAACATTCAGCGATGGAAAATGCCCGCTTCATCGCGCGACTTTACGGGCTGGACCCGGACTATGTGGAAAGCTTTTGTCGCTGGCTCTGCGGTCTGGGTGAATATTTCGACCAGCCGATCGGCACTTATTCATCGGGAATGCGGTCACGGTTCACCTTTTCGCTGATGCTCGCGCTGGATTTCGACATGTATCTGATCGACGAGGGTATGCCGAATTCGACAGATGTAGAGTTCAACCGCAAGGCCGGCGACATCCTGGCCGAAAGGCTGCGCACCACGACGATCATCATCGTCTCGCACCAGCCCGCGATCCTTGAAAAGTTTGCGCGCAAGGCGGCGGTGCTGATGGACGGCAAGCTGCACATGTTTGAAACCTTGGAAGAAGCGAAACAGCTCTATGACTACGAAACCCAAGGCTAAGAAATTCCGTATCCGCCTGTCGGCGGCGCCGGGATTGCCCGCAGCCGACCGGTCGGGCGTGCAGCAACCGTCCCGCGACGCAGAGGTGCCGTCATCCGCGCAGGTGACCGGCGAAAACGACATGCAGGCGATCCGTCAGGAAGGTCTGACCGGTCGCCAGTTGCGCATGGCGCGGCGCGTCGCCCAGAAGAACGGCCTTGCCCCCACCTCGGATTTTGATGCCGTGCGGCTGCTGCGCGCCCGTGGCATCGACCCGTTCCAGCGCGCCAACATGCTAGAACTCGTGGGGCCGCAGGATGACAGCACCGCGCCCAAAGGCGCGCCGGGCGTGCCCGCGCGCACCGATGGGCGGGTGCAGTTGCCGCAGACGACCCAGACCGGGCGGCAGACCCTGCCTTCTACCGAACTGGGCAGCCCGGCCCAACGGCGCATGGCCGAAATCAGCCAGATTCAACAGGATCTTGCCAAACGCCGCCGCCGCAAGTCACTTTTGCTGCTGACGCGGCTTGCCTTTTTCGTCTTTCTGCCGACGCTGATTGCGGGATACTACTATTATGCCGTGGCGACCCCGATGTACGCCACCAAGTCGGAATTCCTGATCCTCAAGGCCGAAAGCGGCGGCGGCTCTATGGGCAGTATGTTCTCGGGCACACAATTTGCCACCAATCAGGACGCAATCGCGGTCCAGAGCTATCTCACGTCCAAGGATGCCATGCTGCGCCTGAACGAGGATGTTGGTTTCAAGGCGCATTTCACCCAGCCCTGGATCGATCCGATCCAGCGGCTTGGCGACGCGCCGTCCAACGAAGAGGCTTACACGCTTTACAAGCGCAACATCGAGATCGGCTATGATCCTACCGAGGGCGTGATCAAGATGGAGATCATCGCCGCCGATCCCGCCACCGCCGCCAAATTTTCCGAAGCTCTGATCGGCTATGCCGAGGATCGTGTCGACAACCTGTCGCTGCGCAAGCGGTCAAATGCCGTCATCGACGCCGAGGTGGGACTGGCCGATGCCGAGGCCAACCGGATGGAAGCGCAGGAGCGATTGGTGCGGCTGCAACAGGAAGGCGCCATCGTCGATCCCGAGGGGCGGATTGTCGCGCTGCGTGGTCAGATCAACAACATCGAGGTACAGCTTCAGGAAAAGCAGCTGCAACTGGCGGCCCTGATGGACAATTTACGCCCCAATGCCTCGCGCGTCGAAGGCGCGCGCGGCGATGTCCGCAGGCTTGAGACGCTGCTGGCACAGCTCAACTCCGAAATGACCTCGGCCGCGACCGGAGAGAATTCGCTGGCGGAACTGGCGGTGCAGATCCAGTTGTCGCAGGCGGATCTGGCGACGCGCGACATGATGTTGCAGACCGCATTGGAACGGCTGGAACAGGCGCGCCGGGACGCGGACAGCCAGGCACGGTATCTGACCACTTCTGTGGTGCCGGTGGCGTCAGAGGATCCCAGCTATCCGCGCAAGTTCGAAAACACGATGCTGGCCTTTCTCATCTTTTCCGGCGTCTATCTGATGATCTCGCTCACCGCATCGATCCTGCGTGAACAGGTTTCGTCCTGACCGGGGCGGGTTTGTCCGTGCGGGCCTTTTCCGCACGGGAAACGGACCAGTCCAGATTGCCTTTGCCATAAGGCCAGACTATTCTTGCGGCCATGTCTATCCCTGTCGAAACCTTTTTCCTTGACGCCGCATCGCAGGGCACGCTTCAGGCACGCATTCAGCAGATGGTGGCCGAGGGCATCCTGTCCGGTCGGTTCCGGCAGGGGGAAAAGCTGCCTTCGACCCGACGCCTTGCGGCCCATCTTGGCGTCAGCCGCATCACCGTGACGCTGGCCTATACCGAACTGCTGGCCAACGACTACCTTACCTCAAGGGGACGGTCGGGCTATTTCGTCTCGGACAATGCGCCCGATCCGCCGCGCTTTCCCCAGCCGCCGCACCGTCAGGACCGCGTGGACTGGTCCCGCGCCATTGCCACCCGGTTCACCGGCGGCGCCACCCCGGTCAAACCGCAGGACTGGGCGCGCTACCGTTATCCCTTTATCTACGGGCAGACGGACCCCGCGCTGTTCGATCATGCCAACTGGCGGCTCTGCGCCATGCAGGCGCTGGGCACGCGGGACTTCAACGCCCTGACGCGGGACTATTACGATCAGGACGACCCCGAACTGGTTGCCTTCATCGCCCGCCATACCCTGCCCCGACGCGGCATCATCGCCGCACCGTCGGAAATCCTGATCACCCTTGGCGCGCAGAATGCGCTCTGGCTCACTGCGCAGGTGCTGCTGACCCCGGCGCGCCTCGCCGCGATCGAAAACCCCTGCTATCACGCCCTGCGCGACATCCTCACCCAGTCGCGCTGCCGTCTTGCACCGATCGGCGTGGACGAGCACGGCCTGCCGCCAGAGGCGGTGCCGGACGGTACGGACGTGATCTTTGCTACACCCAGCCACCAGTGCCCGACATCCGCCACCATGCCGCTGGATCGCCGCAGGGCGCTTTTGTCCCGCGCCCGCGAACTGGACGCCCTGATTGTCGAGGATGATTACGAATTCGAAATGTCCTACTTTCAGCCGCCCATGCCCGCCCTCAAGAGCCTGGATGAGGATGGCCGCGTGATCTATGTCGGCAGCTTTTCCAAATCGCTGTTTCCGGGGCTGCGCCTTGGCTATCTGGTGGGCCATGCCGCCTTCATCGCCGAGGCCCGCGCCCTGCGTGCGTCCGTCCTGCGCCACCCGCCCGGGCATATCCAGCGCACGGCGGCGCATTTCCTGCGCCTTGGCCACTACGATGCGCTCATCCGCCGTTCGGCCCGCGCGCTGACCGAACGGCGTCAGGTGATGGAAACCGCCATCGCGGCAGAGGGGCTCGACATCGCCGGACGCGGCGCCCATGGCGGCTCCAGCTTCTGGATGCAGGCACCGCCGCAGGTCGACACCACGGATCTGGCGCAGACCCTGGGCGACCGTCAGGTGCTGATCGAACCCGGTGCGCCCTTCTTCAGCGGGGCCGATGCCCCGACAAATTTTTACCGGCTGGCCTACAGTTCGATCCCGGTCAGCCGTATTCCCGAAGGCATTGCGCTGATCGCCGCCGCGCTGCGATAGGTTTCGCTGGGGTGTGTCGCGTTAAACTGGATTCAAAACGCGCGCCTCTCGCTTTCGCTCGAACGCGCGTTTAGATCCATCTTGTTTCCGATTGAGCGCAACACGCACTAAAACGACGCCTCGACCCGAAAGTCGTCTGGTACCGCGTCGCGCCCCTCCAGCACCAGATCCGCCATCACCTGCGCCACCATCGGCGCCATGCCGAAGCCGATCTTGAACCCGCCGTTGGCCACAAAATGGCCCGCCCGTCCGGGCCAGCCCCCCAGCATCGGCGCCCGGCTGCGCGCGCGCGGCCGCACCCCTGCCCAGCGCCCGACAACCCCGGCCCCGGCAAGTACCGGAACCGACGCAACGGCCCGCGCCACCAGCGCATCGCACTGGCCATCCACGGTGTCGGGCGCGTCAAAGTCGCGTTCGCTGGTCGATCCGATGGCAACGGTGCCATCCTGATGCGGGATAACATGCAGCCCGTCGGCGAACAGCTGCGGCAGGCCGGCGGCGTCATGGCGCAACAGCACCGCCTGCCCCTTGACCCCGGCGCCGACCGGCCTTGGGCGGCCTTGGGACAGGGCGTGCAATCCGCGCCAGCCCGTGGCCCAGACCACCGCGCCCGCGTCCGGTGCCTCGGCCTCTGCGCGAACCCCGCGCACGTCAAGCGCCGCCACCAGCGCCGCCACAGCCCGGCGCGGATGCAGATGCGCCGACAGGGTGTCGTGGATCAGGAACCCCGTGGGCGATTTGGGCGCCCAGCCGTCAAAGGCGTCGATCACCGACCAGTCGGCCCGGCCCTGCCACAACTGCACGGCACCCGCGACCCGGGCCTTTGCCAGATCCAGCCCGCGCGCGTCCGCGACCGGCTGCAAACGGCCCGACCGGACATAGCCCGCCGACACCCCGCCGACGGTTTCAACCCCGTTCCAGAATGCCTCTGCCATCAGCAACGATTGCAACTGGAACGCCTTCTTTTCGTTCCAGTTTTCCGGCACATGCGGCGCCAGCGCCCCAACGATGCCGCCGCTGGAACCCGAGCCGGCACCGTTCGGGTCGATCAGACGCACCGTTGCGCCGCGCTGCACACAGGCCCAGGCGACCGACAGGCCAAAGATCCCCGCTCCGCGTATCGTCACGTCGATCCTTGCCATCCGCGTCCCGCCTCTGCATATCCCGGGCAGACACCTAGAGTATTCCCCCATGCCCGACCAGAGCCCGCTGACCTGGCGCGACGGCCGCGTGCCGGTCTCGACCCGCTTTGACGATCCGTATTATTCGTTCGATGACGGGCTGGCCGAAACGCGTCATGTCTTTCTGGCCGGGAACGGCCTGCCGGGCCGATTCCGCGACGGTTTCCGGATTGCCGAACTTGGTTTTGGCACCGGACTCAACCTTCTGGCGGCGCTGCATCTCTGGCGGGCCACCGCGCAGGTCGGCACGCTGCACTTCACCACGTTCGAGGCGTTTCCCCTGTCCGCCCCGGACATGACCCGCGCTCAGGCGGCCTTTCCCGAACTGTCCGGGATCGCCGCCGAACTGGCCCCCTTCTGGCAGACCGGGGCGACCGACATCCGGCTTGGCGATCTTCAGTTCGCCCTGATCGCAGGCGATGCGCGCAAAACCCTGCCCGTCTGGGCCGGTTCCGCCGACGCCTGGTTCCTGGACGGTTTTTCCCCGGCAAAGAATCCCGAACTCTGGGGGCCGGATCTGCTTAAAAGCGTGGCAGAATGCACGGCACCGGACGGCACGGCGGCCACCTATTCCGCTGCGGGGCACATCCGCCGCGCCCTTGCAGATGCAGGGCTTGAGGTCACCCGTTCACCGGGCTACGGACGCAAGCGTCACATGACCACGGCCCTTCGGCCGATGCCCAGCCCGGAAAGCCCCGACAGATGACCAGCAACGACACGAAACGCGGCGTCCTGCTGATGGTTGCCACCACGCTTGTGTTTTCGGCTCAGGACGCAATCTCGCGTCATCTTGCCGGGGAATACAATGTCTACATGGTGGTGATGATCCGCTACTGGTTCTTCGCCGCCTTCGTGATCACACTTGCCGCGCGTCAGGCCGGTGGGCTGCGCAATGCCGCGCAGACCGAACAGCCGCTGGTGCAGGCCTTCCGCGGCATCCTCCTGGCCGCCGAGATCATGGTCATGGTTTCGGCCTTCGTGCATCTGGGCCTGGTGGAAAGCCATGCGGTCTTTGCCTGTTATCCGCTGCTGATTGCCGCCCTGTCCGGTCCGGTACTGGGCGAACACGTGGGCTGGCGCCGCTGGGCGGCCATCGGCGTCGGCTTTGTCGGCGTGATCATCATCCTGCAACCGGATGCAGGTGTATTTTCGCCCTATGCGGTCATTCCTCTGGTCGCCGCCCTGATGTTCGCGCTTTACGGCCTGCTCACCCGCTACGTTGCGCGCAGGGATACCGCCGCCACAAGCTTTTTCTGGACCGGCACGGTCGGCTCGGTGCTCGCCACGGCTGTGGGTGTTTTTTACTGGCAGGGCATGACCGGACCGGATTGGGGCTGGATGGCCCTGTTGTGCGTCACCGGGGCGG
Organism: Puniceibacterium sp.; assembly: GCA_024636635.1. Classification (GTDB taxonomy): domain Bacteria; phylum Pseudomonadota; class Alphaproteobacteria; order Rhodobacterales; family Rhodobacteraceae; genus Puniceibacterium. The sequence goes on along the minus strand of JAGXGV010000085.1, from coordinate 17,487 downwards.
GCGGGCATTTCCTGCTCATCAAGACCTACGAGGCGGCCGAGGCCAGCGCAGTCCAGCCCTTCGCCTATCTGCAGCTGCCGTTTGCCGCCGGGATCGGCCTGCTGCTCTTTGACGAAACCCTGCGTCCCAATGTGGCGATCGGCGCGGCGATCATTGTGGCTGCGGGGCTGTTCACCCTGGCCCGTGCGCGCAAGAAGACGCTGCAATCCGGCCCCGGCGGCGCGGTCTAGAGCACTTGGACCCACACGCATCGCCCATCTGTCCCTCCCGGGGACAGACGCGACGCGGTGGTTCAGGTTCGGCCTTAAACGGTCTGATGCTTGCCGTAGTACAGGCCGACCACATGCTCGGCCTCGGCAAAGAACAGCCAGCGGGCGATCAGCGCACCCGCAACATGGCTCAGCACCGCGAACAGGCCAAGAACGTGGCCGAACGGCAGCAAAAGCAGGGCCACCGGCAGCAGAACCATCAGTATGAACGCGATGACGCGCAGTTTCAGCGCATGGCGGCGGGCGACCACATACACCATCTCGCGCAGCAGATAATTGGTGCCGGTATGAGGCGCCTCGAAGGCGCGAACCGCACCGAGTTTGCCAAGCCCCGTCGCCGTGCCGAGCGTGGTGCCAGACCCGGCCAGGGCCCTGTCGCCGGTGTGCCACCACCAGATCTGCACCCCGCCCGAAAGCAGGATCAGCACAAGCGCAATGCCAACCCGCCCCGACAAGAGCGCGCCCCCTGCCAAGGACAGGGCAAGAAACAGCACGGGTGTCCAGCGACTGTGCCACCGCGGCACGGTCTTCAGCTGAGTGTAGATCATCGAAGTGGTGAAAACCGTCAGCAGGGACAGCGCCGCGCCCAGCCAGCCCAAAGGCGCCACATGCAGCCCGCCGAAGATCAGGAAAGCCGCGTAAAGGCCCATGAGGCCCAGCGCGGCAACGGCCACACAAGCTTCGCGCGACAGCCAGCTGCTGCGCCATTGCGAAAATGCCTTGAGCGCGCGTTCGGGCCGCCCGAGATGCAGCGCCGAAGACGCAAGGCCACCACCCGCAAGTGCGAAGGCGATGAAGAAGAACACGGCAGCGACCCAGCCCCCGGGCGGAGCCGGATCTACCCCAAGCCAGAACAGCAGGCCGAAACCCAGTCCCGAAAAGGTGGTGAAGGCGATGATGGACGGGGCCGGATGCATGTCAGAGTCTGTCCAGTGCCTTGTCGAGCCACCCGAGGAAACCGCGCGGCTCTTCAGCCACGGGCGTGAGGTACGGGGCAAGGACCGAGGAGTCGGTCCAGTCGTCCCTGGCACGCGGGGGCAGATATTTGTTGACCGGCCCTGTGCCCTGCTCGGGCATGAGATCAAAGCCGTCACGCTCCCGGACCAACCGGGACACATGGCTTTCGGGGTCCGCGAAATCCCCGAAATGCCGTGCATTCGAGGGGCAGGTGCGCACACAGGCGGGGGTCCGGTCCTCCTCAGGCAGGTTCTCGTTGTAGATTCGGTCGACACAGAGGGTGCATTTCTTCATCACGCCCTCGGCCGCATCCAGTTCGCGCGCGCCATAGGGGCAGGCCCAGGCACAAAGCCCGCAGCCGATGCAGTCCTTTTCGTTGACCAGAACGATGCCGTCCTCGACTCGCTTGTAGCTGGCGCCAGTCGGGCAAACGGTCACGCAGGGAGCGTCTTCGCAATGCAGGCAGGACTTGGGAAAATGGAAAATCTGGGCCGGGCCACTCTCCGGCTGAACCTCGTAGCTGTGCACCCGGTTCAGGAAGGTGCCCGAAGGATCGCTGCCATAGGGGTCCTGGTCGGACAGCGGCGCGCCTTCGTTCTGGGTGTTCCAGCCCTTGCACGCGATCACGCAGGCATGGCATCCGACGCAGGTGTCGAGGTCGATCACAAGGCCAAGCTTTCGGGTGGTGGTGGCAGGCAAATCGGTCATGGTACCCAGTCCTGAATTGATATTGCCCCACACTGGCCCGCCCCCGGGCAGGCACCAGACCAAAGCCCCAGACCCCAAAAGTCTTTCAAAGACTTTTGGCAAAACTTTTCATAAAAGTTTTGGGCGCCCTTCACGATCCGACTTTCCAGGCCAGGCCGCGAGGTGCGGGGGGAACCGGAGACTCCTGCGCTGGCAGCACTGGCTGGGATTCCTCAGGCACTGCGGATTTTTCAATCTTCACACGCAGGTCAAACCATGCCGCCTGGCCGGTGATCGGGTCGGAATTCGCCCAGCGCAGGCCGTCCCCCCTGGCGGGCAGCAATTCGTGTATCAGGTGGTTCAGAAGAAAGCCGCGGGTCGCCTCGGGTGCATCCTTGTCCAGCGCCCAGGCGCCCTTGCGCTTGCCGATGGCGTTCCAGGTCCAGACGGTATTCTCGTTGAGCGCCGCCATATGCGCGCAAGGCACCGTGATTTCCCCATGAGACGAGGTGACCCGCACCCAGTCACCGTCGCGCAGCCGAAGCCGCGTCATGAGCCGGGTGGGCATATAAAGCGGATTGTGCCCGTGGATCTGGCGCAGCCAGGCGTTCTGCGACCCCCACGAATGGTACATCGCCATCGGGCGCTGTGTCAGGGCGTGCAGAGGAAACTCTACCGGGTCCTCGTGCCCGTCTGACAGCGGCGGATACCAGATCGGCAGCGGATCGAATGTCAGCTTCATGCGGCCCCGCAGGTGGTCCGGCGGCTGGCGGTCCCCATACCCTTCAGCCGCCAGCTGAAACTTGCGCAGTGGTTCGACGTACAACTGGAAAAGGTAGGGCTGCGGAGAGTCGTAGAATCCCATGGACACCGCCCAGTCCTGATAGGCGCTGTTCCAGGGCTTGAAATAACTGGCCTCCTCGGGGACATGCATCGTGAAGAAGCCGCCGTTTGCGATATAGCTGTCAAGTTGCGCCGCATTGGGATCGCCGCGCCCATGGGTCAGCCCGTGCGGTCCCATGCGGAACCCGGCCAGCGGGCCGATGCCGGGCTTGCGCAGGTGGTTGACGATGTAATCCGCGTAATCGCGATAGGTCGCGCTGCCGTCTTCATTGGTGAACCCCGGCAGTGCCAGCCGGTGCCCAAGATCGCACAGCACCGACTGAAAGCCGCGCACGCCCGCATGGCCGGAGCGTTCCGGGTCCACAACCGGCCAGCGGATCGCATCGGCGGCCGCATCGGGTTCGGAAATCGGCCGGTCGAGCAGCGAGATGCAGTCGTGCCGTTCCAGATAGGTCGTGTCGGGCAGGATCAGGTCGGCATAGGCCACCATCTCGGACGAATAGGCATCCGAATAGATGATGTTGGGAATCCGGTAGGTGCCATCCTCATCCTGATCGGTCAGCATCTCGATCACGCCGCGTGTGTTCATCGACGAATTCCACGCCATGTTCGCCATGTAAAGGAACAGCGTGTCGATCCTGTAGGGATCCCCGGCATGTGCGTTCGAAATCACCATGTGCATCAGCCCATGCGACGACATCGGGTTTTCCCAGGTGAACGCCTTGTCGATGCGCGCCGGGCTCCCGTCTTCGCGCAGCGCCAGATCTTCGGGGCCCTGAACAAAGCCAAGGTGCGGACCGTCCAGCGGCTGGCCGGCAGAGGCCTTGCAATGCGGCCGCGGGTGGGCGGTGGCGGGTTTGGGGTAGGGCGGCTTGAACCGGAACCCGCCGGGCGTCTCGACCGAGCCCAGCAGGATCTGCAACACGTGCAGGGCGCGGGCGGTCTGGAATCCGTTGGAATGGGCGGAAACGCCCCGCATGGCGTGAAAGCTGACCGGGCGGCCAATCATCTGTTCGTGCCGCTCGCCGCGGAAGTCGGTCCAGGGACGGTCCAGCACGACCGGTTCGTCAAAGGCGGTCCGGGCCAGTTCGGCGGCGATGCGGCGGATGCGGGCGGCGGGAATGGCGCAGCGCGTCTCGACCGCCTCGGGACTGTATTTGTTGTCAAGGTAGCGTTCCGCTAGATCGTGCATGACGGGACGGTGGGTGACCCCCGCGTGACGCCAGGTGGCCGACAGGTCCGGGCGGATGCCCTTCTGGTCGAACGGGGCCAGTTTGCCGGTATTGCGGTCGATGACCTGCGGTTTTCCGTCCTTGTCCCGCAGGAACAGGCCCTGTTCGGGTGATTTCGGATCACAATTCAGCAGCACTGGCGCGTTGGTGTAGCGCGACAGATAGTCAAGGTCGATCTGCCCGGCCTTGAGCAGTTCATGCACCAGCGACAGGATGAAAAGCCCGTCCGTCCCCGGCGTGATGCCGACCCATTCATCGGCAATGGCATTGTACCCCGAGCGGATGGGATTGACCCCGATAACCTTGGCACCGCGTTCCTTGAGCCGCCCCAGCCCCATCTTGATCGGGTTGGAATCATGATCCTCGGCCACGCCGAACAGCATGAAAAGCTTTGTGTATTCCCAGTCCGCCGTGCCGAATTCCCAGAAGGACCCGCCCATGGTGTAGATGCCCGCCGTGGCCATGTTGACCGAACAAAAGCCGCCGTGGGCCGCATAATTCGGGGTGCCGAACTGCTGCGCCCAGAAGCTGGTAAAGCTTTGCGACTGGTCGCGCCCGGTAAAGAAGGCAAGCTTTTCCGGCGCCTGTTCGCGCAGCGGCTTCAGCCATTTCACCGCCGTCTCAAGCGCCTCGTCCCAGGTAATCTCCTCGAACTGTCCGGAACCGCGCGGGCCGGTCCGGCGCAGGGGTGCGCGCAGCCGCGCGGGGGCGTTGTGCTGCATGATCCCGGCGCTGCCCTTGGCACACAACACACCCTTGTTGATCGGATGATCGCGGTTGCCTTCGATATAGGCGACCTTGCCGGCCTTCAGGTGCACGTCGATGCCGCAGCGGCAGGCGCACATGTAACAGGTGGTCTTGCGGACTTCGTCCGAGACCTTGGGCGATGTGTCGACAACGGGCTGGGTTTGGGCCATGCGGCGTCTTTCTTTTGGCTCGTGGGGGGACGCTAGGGGATCATGGGCAGAGGGACCAGAATTTTCTGCGCCAACGGATCCTTAGGTTCCGATCCGCATCGAACGCCGCCGCCGTGACAGACGAAGACCCGGCGTTGAGCACTAGGATATGGCCCCCCGCGACCATCGGCCCGGTCAAGCGGTCAGACGGTTTGCGGGCGCATGTCCGCCGCCGAAATGCCTGCCACCGCAACCGGCTTTTTCATCGCATCGCGCCGGAACGGTTCGCCCAGTTCCTGATTGATCAGCGCCTCGATCAGCGTTGTCCTGCCGTTCTGCATCTGGTCGGTGATAGCCTGTGCCAGCGCCTCTTTCAGTTCGTCCATGGTCCGCGCCTGCACGCCGTTCAGCCCGCAGGCCAGCGCGATGCCCGCATAACTCACCCCGTCGTCCAGTTCGGTTCCGACAAAATTGTCATCATACCAGAGCGTCGAATTGCGCTTTTCCGCGCCCCACTGGTAGTTGCGGAACACCACCATGGTGATCGCGGGCCATTCCGGCCGGCCGATCGCCGTCAGTTCCGTGACCGCGATGCCAAAGGCGCCGTCACCGGCAAAGCCCACCACGGGCACGTCAGGGCAACCGATCTTGGCGCCGACGATTGCAGGCAGGCCATAGCCGCAGGGACCGAACAACCCCGGGGCAAGGTATTTGCGCCCCGCCTCGAAGCTGGGATAGGCATTGCCGATGGCGCAGTTGTTGCCGATGTCCGACGAAATGATCGCCTCGCGCGGCAGGGCGGACTGGATCGCGCGCCAGGCCATGCGGGGCGACATCCAGTCGGGTTTGTCCGCGCGGGCGCGTTCGTTCCAGGTGGTGCCGGGATCGTCCTCTTCATGGTCCATCGACGACAACTCCTGCGCCCATCCGGATTTCTTCTGCGCGATGGTGTCCAGCCGATTGCGCCGCGTGTCTTCGGACAGGTCCCCGACCCTTGCGATCAGCGCCTCGGCGACCTTTTTCGCATCACCGACGATGCCGACCGAAACCTTTTTCGTCAGCCCGATCCGGTCAGGGTTGAGATCCACCTGGATGATCGCGGCATCCTTGGGCCAATAGTCGATGCCATATCCCGGCAGGGTCGAGAACGGGTTGAGCCGTGTGCCAAGGCATAACACCACATCCGCCTGCGCGATCAGTTCCATGCCCGCCTTGCTGCCGTTGTAACCCAAAGGCCCCGCGAACTGCGGATGCGAGCCGGGAAAGGCGTCGTTGTGCTGATAGCCGACGCAGACCGGCGCGGCGAGCTTTTCGGCCAGTTCGATGGTCGCCGGGATCGCACCCGCCAGAACCACGCCCGCGCCGTTCAGGATGACCGGGAATTTCGCAGCACCCAGCAGTTCGGCGGCGCGCGCAATTGCGGCGTCGCCCCCGGCGGGACGCTCGAACTCCACCACATCGGGGATGTCGATGTCGATGACCTGCGTCCAGAAATCCCGCGGCATGTTGATCTGCGCCGGGGCAGAGGCGCGTCTGGCCTGTAGGATCACGCGGTTCAGCACCTCGGCCACGCGCGACGGATCGCGCACCTCTTCCTGATAGGCGACCATGTCCTCGAACAGTTTCATCTGCTCGACCTCCTGGAAGCCGCCCATGCCGATGGTCTTGTTCGCGGCCTGCGGCGTCACCAGCAGCAGCGGCGTGTGATTCCAGTAGGCGGTCTTGACCGCGGTCACAAGATTGGTGATGCCGGGGCCGTTCTGGGCGATCATCATGCTCATCTTGCCGCTCGCGCGGGTGTAGCCATCGGCCATCATGCCGCCCGACCCTTCGTGCGCGCAGTCCCAGAAGGTGATGCCGGCCCGGGGGAACAGGTCCGAAATCGGCATGAAGGCGGACCCGATGATGCCGAAAGCATGTTCGATCCCGTGCCGTTGCAGCGTTTTCACAAAGGCTTCTTCGGTGGTCATTTTCACGGCGGCAACTCCCCAGAGGCTCGCATCCCCGACGGGGGAGGCTTTTCCACAGGGTAGTCGCGCAAGGTAGGTGCGGATAGGGCCAGCAGGCGCGGCTGGATAAGGCCAGTTCAGGCGGCCCGCCTGTCCGTCAGCCCCCTGGTATCGCGGGCTTCGTGGATCAGCGCCGCGGTGCGTCTGCCCCAGGTATCCCAGTTCAGATAGGTCTCGAACTCGGTCCGCGTGGTGCGGCTCAGCCCATGATAGGCGTCAGGGCGGTCGATATAGTGTTCGATCCGGTCGGCGAAATCAGCGACCGTGGCCCCCGGCGGCAGCGCGTGGCCGTTGATCCCGTCACGGATCGGCACACCGCCCACCCGCAGGCACAGCGACGGCACGCCATAGGCCGATGCCTCGCAGAAGGCGAAACCGTAGGATTCATACGACGGCATCACCATGAAATGCGCCTGGTCCAGCACCCTTTCGAACAGGGCCAACTGGTCCGGCACGGCCTTGTCCAGCTGGCGGTGGACGGTGACGTGTTCGTTCAGGTGATAGTCGGGCGGCTGGCAGCCGATCACCGTCAGGCGCGCATCGATTCCGCGCGCGCGCAGCGCCTTCATCGTGTCGGCGGCGACCGGCCCCCCCTTGGACCACCAGTTGCGGCCGATCAGGATCAGCCGGATCGGAGCGTCGCGCGAAATCGGCGTCGGTGTGATGCGAGGCGCGGGCGTGGCAAGGTTCGCCCCCCAGGGCACGAGTTTCGATGTAGCATCGTCCAGCCCATAGGTCCGGTCCGCCGCCTGCTTGAGCCAGGCCGACGGCCAGAGTTGCAGATCGGTGTTGTGCAGCACATGCCGTTCGGCCCGCTCGATCAGCGGGTCAAGCAGCCGCGAGGCGCGGATGGCGGATTTGTACCACGACCCGAGTTCAGAGTTGCGGTAGGTGGTCTGCGTCGCGTCCGAGGTGAACACCCGCAGCATCGGATAGGGTGGCACGACACGAGACATCGCGTGGATGGAATAGGGACAGAACAGGACGTCATATTGCCCCTGCGCCAGTTCCTGCCGCACCCCGCGCGCGATCAGCGGCGCCAGTGCAAGGTGCAGCCGCCAGCGGGCACGGATGTTGATCGACTCGGGCATCCTGTGCATCAGGCGGCGCACCGGTTCCGCAAGATGCCAGCTGTTGGACAGGATCGTCACCTCGCCCACATGGTCTTGCAGCATTTGGTGGATACGTGTGTTGCCTCCGGAATACTGGTTCCGGTCCAGCGGAGAGATGTCGCACAGATAGGCGATCCGCAAAGGCGCGGCTTTCGGCATTGTCATTCCCCGGGGTACATCATCGTTACCATTCTGTCCTGCCACGCCTTTCGGGCGAAAGCATGGCGGGACGCCCCCCGGAACACCCAGATGCGCGGCTATTTTGTCATCAACTGCTGCGGCCAGACGCCGCCGGGCCAAGAAGACCGGGACTTTCTGCGCGATCCCGGCTAAGCAGGAAACAGCGATCCGGGGTCTTGGGGGGCCTGCGGAGCGTGGCGACTGAAGGTTCTCTGTTCCGGGATGCCCAACCCCTTTGCCTTTCTGATGCTTGCCATCTGGCCACTGGTGACGGTCGCGCTGTTCCGCAGGCTGCCTGCATCGCGCGCGCTGATCGCAGCGCTGCTGGCGGGCTACCTGTTCCTGCCTGAATCGCCTGCCGTCTTCGATCTTCCGCTGGCGCCGCCGCTGAACAAGCACAACATTCCGGCGCTGTCGGCTTTTGTCGTGTCGCTCTGGCTTTACGGCAAACAGGGCCCGTTCCTGCCGCAGTCGCTGGTGGGCAAGGTGCTGGTGCTGACCTTCATCCTTTCGCCGATGCTGACGGTCGCCACCAACGGCGAACCGGTGTTCTATGGCAACATCGGCCTGCCCGGTCTTGGGCCCAAGGATGCCATCGCGCTGGCGCTTCAGCAATTCCTGCTGATGCTGCCGTTTCTCATGGCGCGTCAGCATCTTGCCGGTGGCGGCGCCCAAAAGGACATTCTGATGGCGCTGATGATCGGCGGGCTGGTCTATTCCATCCCCATGCTGATCGAAACCCGCCTGTCGCCGCAGCTTAACAACTGGATATACGGCTATTAGCAGCACTTCTTTGGCCAGTCGATCCGCGACGGCGGATTCCGCCCCGTCGTGTTCCTTTATCATGGGCTTTGGGTGGCGTTCTTCATCATGACCTCTGCCGTCAGCGCCTTTGCCCTGTGGCGCTATGACGAGCGGCGCAATTTTGCGCTGCTGGTGGTCGCAGTCTATCTGTTCGCGGTGCTGGTGCTGGCAAAGTCGCTGGGATCGCCTATCTTTGTGGTCATGCTGATCCCCTGCGTCGTGCTGCTGGGCGCGGTGATGCAGATCCGCGTCGCGATCCTGATCGGTGTTCTGGCGGTGGCCTATCCGGTGCTCAAGGGCGCGGATCTTGTGCCGCAGTACAGGCTTCTGGCGCAGGCGGCCAAGATCGACCCGGAACGCGCGGCGTCGCTGGAATTCCGCTTCGACAACGAAAACGTGCTGCTGGAACGCGCCTATCTCAAACCTGTCTTCGGCTGGGGCAGCTGGGGGCGCAACCACATCCTGGACCCCAACACCGGCATCATCCTGACCGTGACCGACGGACGCTGGATCATCCTGATCGGCGTCTATGGCTGGGTCGGCTACCTTGCCGAATTCGGCCTGCTGCTGCTGCCCCTGCTCTTGCTCTGGCGCGAGGCGGTCGCCCGGCGCGAGGTGGCGGTCACGCCCTTTGTCGCGCCGCTGTCGCTGTTGCTCGCGATCAACATCTTCGACATGCTGCCGAATGCGACGTTGACCCCGCTGACCTGGCTGATGGTCGGGGCGTTGACGGGCCATGCCGAACTGCTCAAATCGCAGCGGCTGAAACGGACCGACATCAACACATTGAAATGGCGGTCGATATTATGAGTCCTCCGGTGTCTGACCGCCCCCGCGTCCTTGTCATCGCCGAAGCGGCCAATCCCGAATGGGTCAGCGTTCCGCTGGTCGGCTGGTCCCTGGCGCGCGCCCTGCGCGACGTGGCACAGGTGCATTTGGTCACGCAGGTGCGCAACCGCGATGCCATTGTCCGCGCCGGCTGGACGGAAGGCACGCAATTCACCGCCATCGATTCCGAAGCCTTTGCGGCGCCCATGTGGAAGCTTGCCGAACGGCTGCGCATGGGTGAAGGCAAGGGCTGGACCATGGTGCAGGCGATCAATGCGCTGTCCTACCCCTGGTTCGAACATCTGGTCTGGCGCCGCTTCGGTGCGCAGATCCGGGCCGGGGCCTATGACATCGTGCACCGCGTCACGCCGCTCAGCCCGACGGTCTCGTCTTCGCTGGCGGGCAAATGCGCGCGTGCCGGGGTGCCTTTTGTCCTTGGCCCGCTTAACGGCGGCGTACCCTGGCCCCCGGGTTTCGCGGCCGAACGGCGGCGCGAACGCGAATGGCTGAGCCATCTGCGCGGTGCCTACAAGTTGCTGCCGGGTCGGGATGCCACGTTGCGCCATGCCTCGGCGATCCTTGCGGGGTCGCTGCATACCGCGGGCGAGGTTCCGGCCCGCCACGCGGCCAGGGTGGTCTACCTGCCCGAGAACGGCATTGATCCCGCCCGCTTTTCCCGGCGCGCGCAGCCCGCCACCGGCCCGCTGCGCGCCTGTTTCGTCGGTCGGCTGGTGCCCTACAAGGGCGCGGACATGCTGATCGAGGCCGCCGGTCCCCTGCTGGCGCAGGGCCGCATGACGCTCGACATCATCGGGGACGGACCGATAATGCCCGCCCTGCGCGCCCAGGCAGAAAGCCACGGCGCGGGCGTCACCTTTCACGGCTGGCTCGATCATCGGCAGGTGCAGGATGTGATGGCGGACTGCCATCTTCTTGCCTTTCCCTCGATCCGCGAATTCGGCGGCGGCGTCGTGCTCGAGGCGATGGCGCTGGGGGTGGCGCCGCTTATCGTCGATTACGCCGGCCCCGGAGAGCTTGTCGTGCCGGGAACGGGATACAAGGTGCCCTGCGGCACCCGTCAAGAGATCGTCGATGCCTTTCGCGCCGAACTGACCGGCCTTGCCGCCAACCCCGACGCCATCGCGCCGGTGGCCCGTGCCGCCCGCGACCGGGTGCAAAGCCACTTTTTGTGGTCGTGCAAGGCGCAGCAGGTGGCGCAGGTCTATGACTGGGTGCGGGATCGCGCACCAAAACCACAATTCTTCTGATCCCCCGCCCTGGGGCGCTCTGCTTCGGGCGCCGACACGCAACACACTGTTTACGCGAATTTGCGCACTTGACTCAAATGCTTGTGTTAACCTTATGGGAACTCAATCTGCGTAGCCCGGGGGCGTGTTGCGCATCACTCAGATCTGGATAGCCCGTGACAGGTTCAATGCCCCTTCGATACCACCGCGCGGTGGCCTGACATGCCCCGGACCCTAAACACCGCCCTGCCGTATCGGCCGGAAATCGACGGGTTGCGCGCGATAGCGGTGCTGTCCGTCGTGCTGTATCATTTCGGCCTGCCCTGGCTACAAGGTGGATTTGTGGGCGTCGATGTCTTTTTCGTCATCTCTGGCTACCTGATCGGCGGAATCCTGTGGCGCGAATACTGGGACAGCGGCACTCTGAACCTCTGGCGCTTTTACATCCGGCGGTTCAAACGGCTGGCGCCGACCTTTTTCGTCATGGCATTGGTCACGACGCTGGTGGCCTGGGCGCTGATGCTGCCCTTCGAGTTCCGCGAATACGGCAAGACGCTGATCGCCTCGGTCGTGTACCTGTCAAACGTCTATTTCTACCGCGGCGCAGGATATTTCGATTCAGCCTCGGACGAAAAGCCGCTGCTGCACACCTGGTCACTATCGGTCGAGGAACAGTTCTACGTCTTCCTGCCGCTGGTCTTCCTGCTGCTGGCGCGCAGGGGCGCGCTGATCGTACCGGTGCTGGCGGCGCTTGGCCTGCTGTCGCTGGCTGCCTCGGCGATGCTCAATTCCAGCATGCCGGTGGCGGCCTTCTACCTGTTCCCGTTCCGCGCCTGGGAACTGCTGTCGGGGGTGCTGCTTGCCATCTGGATGCAGCGGCGCGGCGCGGCGGGGACCGGTTCGATGCCGCTGTCGTGGCTGGGGTTGCTTTTTGTATTTGCCGGCCTCGTTTCGATCCAGCCCGGCCCGGGGTTTCCCGGGGTGCAGGCGTTGCTTCCGGTGGTAGGTACGCTGCTGATCCTGGCGAACGGAACATCCCGCAGCGCGGTCAACGACCTGCTGCGTCATCCGGTGCCGGTGTTCTTCGGCCTGATCTCCTATTCGCTTTACCTTTGGCACTGGCCCGTCCTGGTGCTGTCGCTTTATCTGCGCGGTCAGTATGCCAACCCGGTCGAACCTGTGGTCTGGATCGCCCTGTCGGTCGCGCTTGCCTGGCTGTCGTGGTGTTTTGTCGAACAGCCCGTGCGCCGCGGGAGCCTTGGAGGCGCAACGGTGCTGGGCGGCGCGGCGGCGGCGTCCTGCGTGCTGCTGGCACTGGGCGCGCTGGTCTATCTGCGCGACGGACTGCCGAACCGGTTCGGCCCGGCCGCACGGGTGCAGATCGCGGCGGCGGGGGATTTTCTTCAGGACTGGAGCCGCTGTGAAATCGCCGGTCAGGGGCCACTCAGCGGGCTTGAAGTCTGCCCCATCGGCCCCGACGGGACGCCACAGGTGCTGGTCTGGGGTGACAGCCATGTGCGCGCCTTCCGCGAAGGACTGGATCAGTCGGCCTGGGCCGCCGGCACGCCGGGGATCATCCTGTGGCGGGCGGGCTGCCCTCCGGTCTTTGGCATCCGCAAGGTCGAAAACGCCGCGACACCGGCGCAGGACACCGCCTGTACGCAGGCCAACCTTCAGATCAAGCAGGCGTTTGGCGCTTTGCCGGACCTGCGCCGCGTTCTTCTTATCGCGCGCTGGACCTATTACGCCTCCGGGACCGGCGCCGGGCTGGACCTCGGCAATACCATTGCGCTTTATCCCACGACGGGGCCTCTGGACCCGGAACAGGCGCAAAGCGACCTTCTGGCGCAGGCGGTGCGCGATACCGTGCAACACCTGCACCAGCATTTCCATCAGGTGGACGTTCTGCGCCAGGTGCCTGAAATCCCTGAATACGATTCCCGCCTGGCCGCGCGCGAGGCGGCGCATGCCGGATGGCCGCTGGCCGCGCAGGTGCAGACCGTCGCCACGACGCCACTCGCCGATCTGGACCAGCGCGTCGCCACCGCCGAGGCGCCGTTCCGCGCGCTTGCCGCCGAGGGCCGCCTTCGCTGGATCGACAGCTGGGGGCCGATCTGTTCCGAAACGGACTGCGTTGCGGTGCAGGACGGGCACGGATTTTATTTTGACAACAACCATGTGACCAACACCGGCGCCCGCGCACTCAGCGGCCTCTTTGCCCCGGTCTTTGCCTCTGGCGGTGGCGCATGACCCATCCGCTGACCTTGCCGCTATGGGATGCCATCGTCATCGGCACCGGAATCGGCGGCGGCACTGTGGGGCGCGCCCTGGCCGAGGCGGGACAGAAGGTGCTGTTCCTGGAAAAGGGTCCACGGGGCTACCGGGCCGAAGCGCAGGGCCTGAACGATGCCATCTTCCTCCCCGAGGCGCGGCTGGCGCGCGGCTACTGGCCCGACCCGGTGCAGGCGACAATCAACGGGCGCACCGCGTCCTTTTATGCGCCGCTTGGGGCGGGGGTGGGCGGATCGTCGGTGTTCTATGCCGCCACGCTGGAACGGCCCGAACGGCACGACCTGGATGCAACCGACCAACGCCCGCACCCGACCGGCGGCTGGCCGGTGGGTTACGACGCGATGCGGCCCTGGTACGACCGCGCCGCCGCCATGTACCGCCTGTCGGGCACCCCGGACCCGCTGTCCGCCGAACCGCCGGGGCCGCTGCGTGCCCCACCCGGGATGTCGCCAACCGACCTGTCCCTGTTCGCGGCCTTCCAGCGCGGCGGACTGCACCCCTATCATCTGCACGCGGCTATCGAACATGTGCCCGGCTGCGCAAGCTGTCTGGGCCGCAAATGTCCAAAGGTCTGCAAGATGGACGGACGCTCGGCCGGGGTGGAACCTGCCCTTGCCGCCGGCGCCGCGCTTCTGGATCTGTGCGAGGTGCGCCGCCTGCTGGGCACCGGCCGCCGGATCGACGGGATCGAGGCCCTGTACATGGGTGAAATCCTGACCTTCCGCGCGCGCCGCTACATCCTTTCGGCCGGCGCGCTGCAATCGCCCCGACTGTTGCTCGGCTCGGCGAACGAGGTCTGGCCAGAGGGCGCGGCCAACAGCAGCGGCATGGTCGGGCGCCACCTCATGTTTCACCTGAACGAGATGCTGGCCGTCTGGCCCGGGCGCGGCACCCCCGCAGGCGGGCCGTCCAAGTCGATTTCGCTGCGCGACCTCTATCACAGCAAAGGCCAGCGTTTCGGCACCGTGCAGGCCATGGGTATCGACGTCGGCTATGGCGAGATCGTGTTTTACCTCAACAACATGCTCGAACGTTCGCGCCTGCAGAAACTGAAGATGCTGCGCCCGCTCATGCGTATTCCGGCGGCCGTGGCGGCCAGGCTGTTCGGACGGGCCCAGATCTTTGTCGGCCTGATGGAGGATCTGCCCTATCCCGGCAACCGCGTCACATTTGACCGCGCACATCCCGGCCGGGTGCAGTTCACCTATGATTTCCAGCCAGAGCTTCTGACGCGCCGCCGCGCCTTTCGCCGCGCCATCAGGACGGCGTTCCGGGGCACCCGCAGTGCGTTTCTGGGGCTGGTGCCGGAACTCAACTACGGTCATCCCTGCGGCACACTGCGCTTTGGCGAAGATCCGGGCACCTCGGTGCTGAACAGCGACTGCCGCGCCCATGACATCGACAATCTTTTTGTGGTCGATGCTTCGTTCATGCCAACCTCGATGGGCGTGAATCCCAGCCTGACCATCGCGGCCAACGCGCTGCGGGTGGCAGACAGGATATTGAAGGACGCGCCATGACCAGACTGACCCCAAAGCATGGCGTTGCGGTTATAACCGGAGCGGGGACCGGGCTTGGCCGGGCGCTGGCGCTGCGGCTGACCGCGCTGGGTTTTTCGGTCGTGGGGATCGGACGACGCAGCGCCGCACTGGAAGAATCCCGGGCGCTGGACAGCACGCGCCGGTTTCATCCCCTGCCTGTGGATGTGGGCCGCCCGGAACAAGTGCGCGCGGCCTTCGACGCCATCGAACGCGATCACGGGCCGGTCGCGCTGCTGTTCAACAACGCCGCCGTCTACCCGCACCGGGATTTTCTGAACGAAACACCCGAAAGCTTCATGGCCACGGTGGACAGCAACCTTGGCGGCATGGTCGCCTGCTGCCATGCGGCGTTGCTGGGCATGGCCCGACGCGGCCAGGGCAGGATCGTGAACGTTGCCACCTTCGCCGACATCTCGCCGCTGCCCGCCTCTTCGGCCTATGCGGTGTCCAAGGGCGCGGCGCGGGTGCTGACACGGGCGCTGGTGGCCGATCTTGGCGACAGGTTTCCCGGCATCGTGATCGGCGACTGGATGCCCGGCATGCTGCGCACCGGCATGGGAATCCCCGACGGGCTGGACCCGGCACAGGCGGCGCGGTGGGGTGTCGAACTGGGATTGCGCTGTGAACCGGCCCTGAACGGTGCAGTGTTCGAACAGGACCGCGAGGTTCCTGCCCCCCGGGGGCTGAAAGGCCGGATCAGGGATCTGATCCTGCTGCGCGCCACACCTGCGCCGCGACAACTGCGGCCACAAGGCTGACGCGGGGTGCGCGGCGGCGACGCCATCAGGGATGGGACCGGTGTGGATCCCGCGCGCCCTGGGTCAGGGCAACCTGACCGGAATACGCTGGACCACTGCTCCGACCAGTTCGCGCGGCAGGATCATCAGGCAGCGCAGATAGCGCGGGCCAAGACGACGCGGATTGGTCAGCGCCCGCCAAAGCCATTCCACCGCGAAATCACGCGCCCAGCGCGGTGCACGCTCCTGGGTGCCGGCAAGGAAATCCAGCCCCGCACCGATCGACGCAAAACCGACAGAGGGCGTGACCTCGCGCCCAAGAGCGGCCAGCAGTTCCTGCTTGGGCGCACCAAGGGCGATGAAGCACAGACCGGCGCCCGACGCCTCGACCTGCCCAAGCATGTCGCGGGCCGCAGCACCGCGAGGGTCAAAACCGAGCGGCGGAGCGATGCAAAGAGCAATCTTGAGTCCGGGCACAGTACGTTCGAGAAACCTGGCGGATTCTGCCAGCGCCGCTTCTGTGCTGCCCAGAAAGGCGACGCTGACCCCCTGCCGCGCCGCCAGCCGGGCCAGTGGCAGAATTGCGTCAGAGCCGGGGATCAGTTCCACCGGCTTTCCGGCAAGCTCGGACATCCACACGATCGGGTTGCCATCCGCCACGATCAGGTCATGGCGGGCATAGGCATCGCGAAAGTCGGACGACGTGCGCAGCTTCACCAGATGGTCAAGATTGATCGTCGCCAGGGCAAAACCCACCTTATGCGCCAGCTTGTCAGCCACGCGCGCCTCAAGTGCCGCCCAAGTGGGCACGTTGATGTGAATTTTCTGGCTCTTGATGAACAGTTCCATGATCTCTCTCCTGCCACAATTCTACCAGAGAAAAGCCAAGGAAAAGAAGCAAATTAAGTGATTGGAGCCCCTGTCGGACACGATGGTCGGACGGGGCCGTTCATTGTTCATGAATTTTGCGGAAAACCCTTCTGTTTCTGAGAATCTGTCGAAATCCTGCCACGATTCTCGGGTCTAAGGCGGGCCGGAAAAGGGGGCGGGACAGGGATGGAACGGGACAGAATGAAGCAAATTTGTGACAGCGCCCATCGCGGCACTCCGCAGGGCACCCCTGGCGGCGGTCGTACCACGGCATCAGTCGACCGGCCCCGCCAGGCCAAATCGCAATGAAGCAGATTTCGCTGATCGGCTGCGGATTCGTCGCCGATCTTTACATGCGCTCTCTGGCGGTGATGCCGGGAATTTCGGTCTGCGGCGTCCATGACCGGGACCGGGACCGGCTGGCCGCCTTCTGCGCCCATTGGAACGTCCCGAAATGCGGCACGCTCGCGGCGTTGCTTGACGGGCAGCCGCGCGATGGCGTGGTGCTGAACCTTACCAACCCTCAGGCGCACTACGACATCAACCGGGCCTGCCTGTTGGCCGGTCTGTCGGTCTATTCGGAAAAGCCGCTGGCCATGACCCTTGAACAGGCCGAAGATCTGCACGCCCTGGCACGGGACCGCGGACTGATGCTTGGCTCGGCCCCCTGTTCGGTGCTGGGCGAGGCGGCGCAGACGCTGGGCCATGCCCTGCGTCACGGCATCGCCGGCACCCCGCGGCTTGTCTATGCCGACCTCGATGACGGGTTCATCCCGCAGGCGCCCTATAGCCGCTGGCTGTCAGAGACGGGCGCGCCCTGGCCATTTGTCGACGAATTCCGCGTCGGCTGCACGCTGGAACATGCGGGCTATTACCTCACCTGGCTGATCGCCTGGTTCGGATCGGTCCGCACGGTGGTTGCCGCCTCGGCCGAAGTCGTTCCCGACAAGGTCGATGCCGCCGAAGGGCAGATGGCGCCGGAT
>JAGXGV010000084.1 GCA_024636635.1 Puniceibacterium sp. | reverse complement strand
GTCCAGCAGCAGCGCAGTCACTGCCGCCACCCCGGGCACCGCCTGCACCGCTGCGACAAGGGCCGAGCGATAGATCGCCCCGCCAATCGGCACGTTGCTTACAGCCAAAAGGCCGGTGTCGGGATCGTTCAGTGCCGTCAGGCCTGCGGCCAGGGTGTCAGCAGTGGCATGATCCGCCCGCACCTCGACGCTGATCGCCAGTGACCGGGGCACGGGGGTCGCGATCTGGACCGCGATGGGGGTGTCCGTGGCGGCCTGTCCCGCCAGCCAGACGCGCAGCCCGGCGGTATCAAGCGTGGCGGCGGCGGCGACCCACAGCATCACGACCGCCCGTTGCCGCGTGCCATGCCAGCCCCAGCCCGAGGTCACATTCAGCACCCCCGGAAAGCCCCGCGCCAGCGCGGTGAAATCCTGCACCGACACGGCGCGGCCCAGCGTCAGGACCGTCGCCGGGGCATTCCTGCGGATCGCCTTGGCATCCTCTGCATCCGCGCCGCCGGTGCAGGTCAGCGGATTGGCAATCCGCCCCAGCCCCTTGATCGGGCGGGCGGTTTGCCGGATCGTACTGGGCGGTGGCACGGCCGCCCCGCCGCCATGACCATAGCTGGCGATGATATTGCCGGTGCCGGATGGGGGCCGTGCCCCGCGATCGCCGTCACCGAAAACCACCCACGTGTCGCCGGTGGCATCGCGGTCCAGCCGGTAGACGCGGTCGCGCGGCCCGGCGGTGTAAAAGCTGTCAACCCGGTCCCAGCGCACACCGCTGACGCGCACGTCAATCAGCGGACGCCGGCCAGCCGGTTGTGCGGCATCCGTGATCCAGGTCAGCGGCGCCATCTTCAGCTTGAACCGGTTAAAGGCACGGCCCGCGTCGCCGCTGCCCAGCACTTCACCCGCGATCTGTTCAGTGCGCACGGTCCGGATCAGGTTGCCGAACAGATGCACCGGTGCCTGCAAGGGCACGGCAAAGGCACCCTGCCCATCATCGGGGTCAAAGCGGACCTCGCGCCGGGTCACGTCGCGGGTCACTGCGCCGGTCAGCGCGGCCCCTGCCCCGCGCGCACCCTGCAACATGAATCCGCCACGCAACGTCACCGCCTGCGGCACGCGCGGTTGATCCAGCGCGATGCCGTCCTCGATATCCTCCAGCGCGATATCGGTCTTGTAGGGCACCCGCAGGGCACCGACCCGGACCGGATTGAAATGCAGACGCCATTTCGTGGCGGCGGTCAGGCTGAAACCAGGCGTTGCCCCCATGACGACGGCACTGACCATCATCGGGATTTTCACGCCCGGTTCCGGTTCCAACACCAGATCGTGGCGTGTGGCAGATTCGATCACGAACGGGATCAGGGCAGTATCGGTTTCAAGCACCGCCATTTCGCCCGCCCGCAGTTGCGGATAGACCGTATCAAGGTAAAGCGTCCTTGCCACAAAGGTTGACACCAGCGGCGACGGACCGGTGCGCAGGCCCATCAGCCGCATGTCGATCCGGTCCAGCGCGGTGCCATCGGCAAAGGACGGCGGGTCGTCCAGCAGCACCTCGGCCAGGGCGCGCCCGTCGGCCCCGCGATAGGTCGCGCGCCCCGCGATCTCGGACGCGTGATGCGCCACGTTGTCCAGCGTAAAGGCCAGCACGCCGCGTTTCGGCACGCCGTTTTCCGAAGGCCGCAGCAGCACACGGCCCGGATAGGTTCGCGCATCGACCGGTGCCAACGCCCAGCGGTTGCGCGCCGGGTCCAGCAGGTGCGGCGCAAGCGTCTGAAACACCTGCGGCGGGGACTCGTCGAACGCCTCTGACCGGAAACCGGCCCCGGCGGGTACGGTGATCGGGTCGGGCTGCGTCACCTCGCCCACCAGTGTTGCGGCGGCCGCGAAAGGTGGCGCGGGCGTATACCCCAGCAGGCGGATGATGCGATGCGTGGACAGGTCGCGCTGCGCGGTGCCAAGGTAGAATTCGTCGGTGATCTTGGCGTCATAGAACTGTGTCACGTCCATGACATAGGCCCACATATCCAGCAGCATGACACCCAGATCCTGCTCTGCAGATCCGGTCCAGCCGCCCAGCCGCGGGTCGCGCGCGACAGAGGCCAGCAGCCGCGTGCGGACCTCTCCGAATCCGCGGGTCTGGCGCGGCAGCGTCGCCAGCCCCGGCGGGATGTCGGGGCAGGTATCGTCAGGCAACTGGTCGCAGGGACAGATGGCCATCAGCCGCCTCCATGGGTTGCGATGCGCAGAAATCCGCGCTCTGGCCGCGCGGGATCATTGGCGAGTTGCAGGATCTGGTGCGGCACCACCATCAGGCGGGCCGGCATCGGTTCCCAATCCGCCTTGCCGCGCCGGCGCAGGGTGATCGCCTCCACCCCGCGCACGCCGGGTTGCGCCTGCACCACCGCCTCGATCGCGGACCGGATCAGCGGGGTGCCGAAGGTAAAGTTGTCGGGGTCGAAAAAGGCCACCAGCGCCCGCGTGATCCGGCGCACCATCGCTGCATTGCTGGCACCAGGCTCAAGGCAGACATCGACAGTCACGTCGATCGGCACGTAATCGGCGTCGCGCAGGCAGACCTGCCACCCGGCCTGCCGCACACACTCAAGTTCCGCCAGAACCTCATCTCTCAATTCAGGCGACAGGACCTGCGACCCGACCGGATCCACCGCCACGACATCCGTCAGCCAACTGCCGGTCCAGCGGGTCGTGGCATTCGCCTGCTGGATTGTCGCCCGCCGTTCAAGGATCGCGCGGTAGTCTGCATTGCGCACTGCCCGCAGCAGGATCGCGCGGAACGCTTCGGGGGCGTTCATGCGGATGCGGTCCAGCGCCTCGGCCGGGCGCGCGTCGGTCACCGGGAAGGGATTGGTCACCCTGTCAGCCCATGCGATGGTCGAAAGGTCGTCGGACCCGTCCGGTGCGTCCAGCTGCGTCACCGTGTCGACGGGCAGGTTCGCATCCGGCCCCGGGGCCGTCAGGAACCGCGCGGCAAAGACGGTTCCCGAACCGGGGCTGATGCCGAAATCACGATCCCCGAACCGCAGGGAAAACCCCGCATTGCCGATATAGTCGTGCAGCACCACATCGCCCGACGGCTTCTGGAACCGCACCGCTTCGGACCACAGCCCGTGTTCCAGGGTAAAGGCGCGATCCTCTGCATTCGCATCCAGAATTGCGGGCACGAAATCCCAGACTTGATTGACGTCGAAGTCCACGGCGAAGGGCATCGACAGGTCTGGCGTCATCTCCTCCACCGCCATCAGGGGCGTCTGGATGCCATCGACCCGGTGCCAGCTAACGCCAAGCTCATCCGACCCGGTCAGCCCGTGCCGCACCACGACGCCCCGGCGGCCCGCGACGCAAGCCCCTTCACGTTCCACCGCCTGCGGCAGCGCCAGCAACATGTCCATCTGAACGGCATCCGCAGTCGGATGGGCCAATGCCACCTCCTCATCCGTACCGACGCGAAACAGGTCGGTCATCGTGCGCCCGGCCACCGCAGGCACGGCATTGAAATAAGCGACCGCCAGCGCAATCGGCATCTCGAACGGCAGCGGTTCGGCAAAGGTGATGTGGCTGATCTGACTGCCCACCACCAGCGGGTCGGCATATGCCTCTACCCCGGTGATCGTCACGGCCCAGCTGCGGTCGGGATTGGCGGGGTCGGTCTCTCCGCTGCGCAGCACAATCGTCCGGCCCAGCCAGATGTCCTTGGGGTCGGCAAAGGCCGCATCGCCGGGCAAGTCCGCTAAAACCGGCACCGGCAGATCGACGTAAGCCTCTGTCGTGCCGATCCGCAAACAGGGCGCGCCCGCGTCGGCAAGGTAAAGCTGTGCCGCATTCCAGGCCGGATGCAGCCAGACGCGTGCCGTCAGTTCGAACGGCACCGCGCCAAGGTCTTCGCGCAGGGCGAAGGCGCGTCCGGGCAAAGGGGCGGCCATGCCGGTGTTCGGCACCGTCCAGACCCCCAGCACAGCGGGATCGACCCCGAAGGTCAGCAGCGTTGTCGCCGCCTGCCCCCGGTCCATTTCGTAATCCACCAGCCGTGCCAGGTTCACGACGCTTTGCGTCTGGGTCGCGGTGTCCAGATAGGCCTCTGCCGCCAGCCGGTCCTGCTGATACGCGAAATCATCGCCGAGGGCGGCCATGATTTCCAGCATCATCATGCCGGGATCGGCGGCGATGCGCGCTTCCCACTGGGGGTAATGGGCGGCGGTAAAATCCAGCAGCGCGCCGCGCAGCGACCCGTAGTCGCGCGCCAGATAGTCGACCGCGACCTGCGGGAATTCAGGGTCCGGGCAGGCGCAGACCGGCGCGCAATCCGCCCCGCTGGGGCAGCCCTGCTTGAACGAAAAGGTGACATGGTCAAAGAACCGGTCCATCGCGTCGTCCGCATAGCGCAGCACGTACATCTCTGGCCCGCCGGGCGCGGCCACGGTGATTTCCAGAACCTTGCGGTGCGCGTCGTTGCGCACCACATCGCGCCAGACCGCCGCCGTGATCGCGACCGTATCACCGGTTTCGGGTGCTGCGATGGACAGGGCCGCGCGGGCCGCAGGCGGCATCGCCGAACCCACGACGGCACCGGGGAACGCCGCCCCGCCCGCCACCAGCAGCGGGTCGATCAGAAAGAATACGTGCAGCACGTCCTGCGTCGTGTGGTCGACGACCTGCACGAAATCGATCCCCGTCACCACCGGAAGGGGCTGCTGGCAGATCAGTGTCTTGCGGTCCAGATCAGCCATCAGGGGGTCAGCTCCAGGTTCAGGAAACGCCGTTCGCCTTTGGCGATGACGCTGTATTCGACCGTGATCGCCAGCGTTTCATCCACCGCGTCGACGCGGACGTCTTCGACCCCGATGTAGCCATCCAGCCAGGTCGTCAGCGCCTGATAGACCAACGTGCGGCTATAGGTCGTGGCGGCGGGGTTGTTGGGGGCAAAGACCATGCGGCGGGTGTTCGACCCAAAATCGGGCCGGTTGATCCGCTCGCCCAGATTGGTCAGGATCACCTGCTTGATCAGTTGGACCATGTAGGCGTCGTAATCGCGTTCCTCGTGCAGACGGCCGCCGCTGGCGTCGATGCGCAGGGGGAAACGGATGGCGTTCAGGATGGCCATCACAGGGCCTTTACGCGGCTGTCGGATTGCAGCAGTTGCAGCGGCCCCGTGGTGCCGGGCGGCACGCTGCTGGCGATGCCGACGCCGACGGCGGCGGTCGTGACGACGGGAATACCGTTGACCTTGCAGCGCAGTGCGCCCAGCGTCCAGACGCCGCTGACCGTGGCCCCGGTAAAGGCCGGCACATCGGTCAGGATGCCCACCGCGCCGGTCGCAGTGCTTACCCGCACGTTGGCCGAGACGTTGGAACTGGCCGCGACGCCGGTGCTGTCCGCCACCCCGCCCGGCACCGCATCAACCGGATTTCCCATCTGTCCCCTCCTCCTCATGACACCGTGAACGCGCCGCTTAGCGCGTCGAGGCCGCTGGCGCTGACCTTCACGACCGCGCCGTTGGCCGTGAAACTGATCTCCGTCGCCTCTAGCGTGATGCTGCCGTTGCCGATGGTGACGATCGACCCGTCGGCGGCCTCCAGCACGATCTGGCCGCTGTCCTCTTCCATACGGATCTGGCCCGCGCCGTTGCGCAGCACAACGACCCCGGGCACCGCATCGGCGCTGTCGGTCTGGCCGGGCGCCCACTGGCAGCCGACCCAGATCGGGTAGTTCGCGTCGCCGCCTTCGAATTCCACCCAGATCAGGGAATCGTCCGGCGGCACGGCAAAGAACCCGGTCTGCGCGCCGCCCTGCATCTTGCCCGCATAAGGCACGCAGGCCCGCGCCCAGACCTCTTGCGCGCCCAGCACATCGGGCACCTTCACCTGCAGGCGGCCAAGGTTCTGATCGTCGGTATTGCTGACCACGATACCCTTGAATTTGCCGAAATAGCGGCCCTGCAACGCACCATAAAGGCCTTCGATCTGATCCAGCGCGCTCATGCCGCCTCTCCCAGAAAGTTCGACCGCAACTTGACGTCCATCATGTGCGCGGCACCGTTGATGACATGGACCACACCGCTGACCTGGAACGGGATCGACAGTTGCGGGCCAGCACCTTCGACGCGGATGATGTCGTGCGGGCTGACGATATGATGCAGCAATTCGGTGGAACTGGTGGTCTTGCCTTCGACGAACCACGCCGCCGCGCGCAGGGCGGCCTGCTGGCGGCGGGTCTGTTCCTCGGCCCCGCCGGGGCCTGCGGTGGTGATCGTGCGCTGCACGTCGCCAAAGCTTTCGACCGTGGGCCCCGGCCCTTGCGTGTCCGGATCGGCCTGCGCCTGCTGGTCCACCGTGCCGCCCGAGTCCGCATCGACCGTCGACACCTCGCCGCTGGTCGGGCGCTCCAGATCGGCCTCCGCCTCGAACGACGTGACCGTGTGACAGGCATCGCCCACGGTATTCAGCCGAAACACCGGGCCATCCTCGGCGGGGATCAGGCTGAACCCGCCCGCGGCACCGGGCAGCGCGCCGGTCAGCGGTGGCGAGATCTTGAAATGCGCGATCTCCGTCACGGACGCCACAGGCCCCAGCACGGTCGCGTCAAAGGTCAGCCAGAAATCGACGCCGTGTTCGCTGGCCATCTTGTTCAGGAACGCCAGATCAGTGCCGGACTGGTTCAACTGATTGTTGCCGTCGTCGGCCGTGCCTTCGACGTCGGCGATGTCGGGGGTGAATTGGTAATGCGCCAACAGGCCCGCGACGATGCCGTCATGCGTGCCGGTCCACTGGGCCGTGACCGGCACGCGGTCCATTTCGACCTGGCGGGTTTCGCAATGCGCCTCGACCCAGGACCCGGCACCGCCCAGTTGCGTCGACGACCGGATGCGCACGATCGGCCCGCGTGCAAGGCATACGGGTGCGACGTTACCGGCCCCCGCGACCACCGTGATCATCGTGTTCGGCGCAATCTCCGCGCGATCCGCCATCGCCGGACCGTCGCCGCACAGGTCATCCTCGAACCGCAGCGCGAATGTCGTGGGCCGGTTCAGGTCCTGCTCCACCCGGACCTCGACCAGCCAGCGCATCGCATCGTCCGGCATCGCCGTATTTGCATCGCCAAAGAAGATCTGAGCCTCAAGCGCCATGATCTATCCTTTCACCGGGATTTTCAGCCGCCGCCGCTGCGCCAGCACGTCGGGCGTCAGCGAGTCGTTGATCCGCGCGATCCGCCAGAACGCCGTGGGGTCGGCCAGGTAATGCGCCGCCAGATGGTCCAGCCGCTGTTCGTCACGGCGCAGATGTTCGCCCAATTCGCGTTCCACCGGCAACGCCGCAGGTGTGACCGCCAACACCGCGCGCCCCTCGCGGTCGGTGGTCATGTAGGTTCCGGCGAATTTCACGTAGCGCGAATTGCGGTCAAAGGTGGACATGATCTCTCCTTAAATCGGCAGGCTGCCGACGACGGTGGATGCGGTATTGGCAAGGTTCAGGACGGCCAGCGCGTCCTCTTGCAGCTTGGTAAAGTTGTAGGTGGCGACGGCGGCCGCCGCGGCGGGATTGCCGGAACATTTGAAGGTGTCCGGCGTCAGCACCGACACCTCGATCTGGACCGTGGCCGCGATCGGATACAGCAGCGGATTGAATTCCTTCTGTTCGACCGAAAAACTGGTCAGCCGCACCGGATAGATCACCCCGGGACCAAGGATCATCAGCACGACCGGCACCGAGGGCCGTTCCGTGGCACCTTGCGATCCACCGGCAAGGGCGGACGCACTGGCGACAAGATCACCCAGCAACCCCTTGCTGGGCTGGGTCAGCTTCTTCAGCGCCGCGATCTGGGCCGCGACGCCGGTCAGACCGGTGATCGGATTGCCGGCCTCCATCCCGTCGGCGGCGTGCAGTTCCAGGGTAAAGCTGAATTTTTCCTGCGGCTCGTAGGGTTGCACCGTGGGGGATTGTGCGCCGCGATTGGCCTGATCGACCTCGAACGGGTTCCAGGGTTCCAGCGTGCGTGTGATGGTGGCAGGATTGTATTGAAACGCCACGATGTTGGGGACAAAGCCGATCACCTGTTCGACCAGTTGCACAAAGGCACCGGGGATCACGGCCGGGGTGCGTTCATAACCGCTACGCGACATGGACCTGCCCCCTTGTCGTGGTCAGGACCAGATCGGTCGGCATGCTGCGCCCGTCCTTGCGCAATTCCCGCGCCACCCCGCGCAGCAGATCTGGCAGGGCGATGGCCGCGTCGGCGCGCAGGCTGTCGAAATGCGCGGTTAGCACGGCACCCTTGATCTGCGCCGGTGTCAGCTCGAACCGCTCTGCGCACAGACGCAAAGGTGCCTCCAGCGTGGCTACAGCACCGGCACCCGCCAGAACGCCGGTGTAATGCGCCCAGATGGCACGGCGCTGGTCCAGGTCGGGCCGGTGAAAGTCGATCACATGCCTGATCCTGCGAAAGAACGCCTCGTCGATGTTGCCCGGCTTGTTGGTGGACAGGATCACAGGGCCCTCGTAGCCTCGATCAGTTGCAGCAGGTGGTTGGTGTCCGCGTTGGCGTGGCGGTCGTTGCTGTCCTTCAGTTCCGTGCGCTTTGCAAAGAAGGCATCCGCCTCGTCAAAGAACAGGATGCAGCCGAACCGCCGCGCCCTGTCCACGATGGCGGTCAGGTTCTTGGCCGTCTCGCCGATGTATTTGCTGACCGTGCGGCTGACGTCGATCAACAGCAGGGGCAGGCCCAATTCCGACGCGATGCAGGCGGCCGCCATCGTCTTGCCCACGCCCGGCGGGCCGGTGAACAGCGCCGTCGGGGCCGCATCTCCGGCATACAAACGGCGCACCTCGGCCCGGCCCAACAGATCGACCAGCAGACGCGCCTCGGCCGTGTAATCGGCCAGCCCGGCAGCGACGCTGTCGGGCAACACGATGTCATCCCAAGTCAGGTCCGGCCGCTTGACCGTGCCGATGGAATCAAGGTCCGACAGCGCCCGCTGTTGCAAATAAAGCGCGACAGTGGCCGGCCCGGACGCCGCCAGCGGCGCAAGGCGCACCAGTTCCGCCGATGTCGCATGGGCCAGGGCAAGCGGCAGTGGTGCGGTGCCCTCGCTTAACGCTTGCCAGAACCTGAGGCGCAGATCGGCCCCGAAGGCCGGCTGCGGGATGACGTAGTGAAACCCGTCATCCGCCGGGGCTGGGCCGCCTTCGCTCAGTGCGATTTGCACCGGCACAGGACTGCGGAAGGCGGGCCAGGCCGGCGGCGGGGTCAGCCAGACCGGCACCCGCCCGGCCAGCAACGCAAAGCGGTTCAGCCGGATCACCGCATCGCCGCAAGGCTGCGGCAGCGCATCGCCGCGCACCAGCAGGACGGGCAGGTCCAAGTGCCGCGCCAGCGCCTCTGCCGCCATCCGCCGCCCGCTGCCCGCAGGCCCGGCCAGTGTGACCCGCGCGACCTGACCTTGCGCCAGCACGTCGCGGATCACCCGCGCCTCCGCGGTGAAATCCCAACCCGGAAGCGGTGCATCTGGATCAGGCAGGCTGCACCGGTCCACCAGATCGCCGCTGAGCGCCAGCGTCCCGAAATACCAATCCACGATCCGCGGATCGGCCCGCAGCACCGGCTGGGCGCCTTGGGGATCGGCGATTTCCTCCAGCAGGTGCCAACGGGCCAGCGCCGACGTCGGCCGCCAGACCGGCGTGGCCGGCAGGTCATTCACCCGCCGCGCCAGCGCCTCGGTCGGGGCCGGTCGCCAGGGCTTGCCCTGACAGTCGGCGACCAGTGCTTCCAACGCCGCATCGACCTGCACGGCGACGCAAAGGTCCAGCAACGCTAGTTCAGCCGCCGACAGCCCGACCCGCTGCGCCAGCAGGGCGCGCGGTCCGGCGGCGTGGGCGTCCAGTTCGACCCGCAGCCGCGCCAAGGGACCATCGTTCCGAAAGGCCGCCTCCGCCTCTGGCGTGTCGGCGGCCCCGGTCTGTAGAAACGCCGCGCGGGCCTGCAGCAGCAAGCGCGCGATTTCGGCGACGATCAGGGCGTCGGTCCGCATCATGGCACCTCGATCCAGAAGGGCTGGCTTTCGGCACCATCGACAAACACCTGCACCGGATGCGCGCCGGTGAAAGGTGCCGGAAAGTGCGGCCTGAACGTGATCTGCGTCGCCGTTACGGTAAAGGTACCCGGGCCGGACGGGGCGGTCGCCGGGGCGGCATTCGTGTAATATTCGCCCCCGACCGCAAGGGTCACATCACCGCTGGTCAGGTCAACGACCGGGTCCACGTTGATCCGGAAATTCCCACTCGTAGGCCCGGACCATGTCGTCAGATGCGCCCCCAGCGCGACCTCGACCCGTCCGGCGGGGTAGTCGGCGTTCATCCGGGTGGCCCCCTGAAAGCGGTAGCTGCGCACCGTCAGCGCAAAGCCCGCAAGCCCCGGTGCGACGACATGGGTCACCGTCCCCCCGGCCCCGTCGGTCACATCCAGACTGGCCTGGGGGATCAAACTGATCTCTGTCGGGCCAAAGCGGATATCCCATGCGGGGTTCAGCGCCGGGTCCAGCAGGTGTGTCGCCGCGCCGTGCGTGATGTGCAGCAACTGCGCATCGCCCGCCGTCAGGTTCACCCCGGTCAGCCGCACGCGCGGCCGGTCAGTCACGGCCACCGCCCGCAGCGTCGCGCGCGCCGGGGTCACGTCCAGCGCCTGCGCGCCCAGCCCGGTCGCGGCGGGCATGGTGAACCCCAGCACCGCCCGCGACCCCCGCAACCGCGCCGCCGCCGAAGACGCCACGTAAAGCCCCACGTCAAAGACCGCGCCGCGCGATGTGCGCACCTCTTCAGGCGACATGAACACCGTGCGCACCTCGTAATAGGCGGACATGCGCGGCGTTTTCTGATCCTCGGCTGCCCAGAAGTTCAGGTTGTCCTCGGGCTCCAGATTGCGCGGCACGATCTCGATCCGGTTATGCCGGCCGCGCAGGTCGGTGTGCATCACGGGAACCGGCGGGCTGGCCGGGGTCGGCAGGACGATCAGATCGTCGTCGATGACGGGATTGTCGTGAAAGGTCTTCATCCCCAGCCCCATTAGAAGCTGCTGCGCCTCTGCGTCGAAGGTATTGCTGCGGGTCAGGTGCGCGGTCATCACATAGAACATCCGCAGCGCCATTGGCTGGCCTTGCACCGGCACGCGCGCGTGATCCATGCCCACGGCGTTGCGGAACTGCGGGTCCTCTGACACGTGATACAGGTGCAGGTTCAGCGTGCGCGTCGTCGCGTCCACCAGTTCGGGCGGCATCAGCGTCACCGCCGGGTCGTTGACCGGCGTGCCGCCGAGCAACCGCCGGACGTTATTGCTCAGCAGCGATTGCAGCGAGATTGTCACGAGGCTGAGGTTCAGTGTCGTCACCTCACATCCTCCGCAAACCAAAGAGAGTATGGGTCCTGCGCCGCGCCGGCAGCGGCCCGATGCGCGACACCGATTCTGCCGTCGGCCGGTCGGTGCGCCGGGGTTCGGGCTGGGGTCGCGTGGTCGGTTGCCGGTCCAGCACGCGTTCGACGATCCGTTCCACCGTGCGGACGGCGGCAGGTGCCGCAGCGGCAGCTTCGGGCCGGTCGGGCACATCGGCGGCCACCGCCGGGGTCACGATAGGGCGCAGGGTGTTCGGGGCGGGCGAGGGCGCTGGCGTTGCCAGTTCGGCATCCGGTACCAAGCGCGGCAGATCGGACACGACCGGGGTCGCGCTGCGCGGCATCACGGTTGCAGGCACCGGCACCGGTCCAGGCTGTGCCGCAGGACCGACCGGCGCAGGCGGCCTGCGGGCCGCCGGCACCGCAGGTGCAGCGGTGGGCACGGGGCCCAGGTCCGGCGCGGGCGGGTCCAGCGCAACCGGTGCGACGGGGGGCTGCGGATGCACAACCGACGGCGGCTGGTCCTGTGGCACAGTCCGCACCGGGGCCACCGGAAGCGGCGGATCGGTACGGGCGGCGGCGCGCAATGCCGCGATGGGATCGGTGAAATCGAGGATCGGCGGCAAGGCCGAAGGCTCTTGTCGCGGCCGTTCGGGAAAATCCGACGTGGCACGCGGCAGGCTTTGCGCAAGGGGCGCGGGCGGATCAGGCCGGTTTCGCGGGTGCAGCGGACCCGCGTCCGGCAGCGCCTCTGGCACCGGGTCCGTCACCGGATCGCCGCCGGTGCTGTCCGGCCATCCGGGTGCCAGATCGCGGAACGCCGGGTCCTGCAACCGCTGATCCGCCATGGCCACCGGCGACGTGCTGCGCGCCAGCGACACGACGGGCGCTGCGGCGGGTGCCACCACCCCCGCCCGGTCAAGCAGGCGCTGGATCAGCCCGGTCATGACGCCAACCGCGCGCGCGGCGCATCGGCCATGATCAACCCGGCCAACTGTCGCCGCACGTCGCGCGGCAATGACAGGATATCGTTCAAGGCCCAGCCGTATTGCCGCGCGACCAGATGCACCTCGCGCCACAAAAACGGCGTCTCGGCGGCCAGCGTATCGACGACAAACCCGGCAAGGTCGAAGCGGATGGTGTTGTCGTTGCCGCAATCGGGACAGGTGGCCGCAATGTCCTGGCTAAGCATCGGACCCGCCTGCACGATCTCGTCCTGAAGGGCGTCGGAATCGAAATCGCCCGCCTCCAGAAAGCCGCGCAACCAGTCGTCGGCCGCATCAGGGCGCAGTCTGGCCAAATCGGCCACCCGCGGCAGCCGAAAGACCCGGCCCGACGGTGCGGTCAGCCGCCCCGCGTGCGGGCCGCCAAAGGCGGCGGCCCCTTCGGCCAGCCCCGCCTGCACGTCGGACAACCTGAAACTGATCTCGAACTTTGCGGCGCAGGCGCTGCACCGGGCCTGCGACGGCAGCAGATCGTCGTAGTGGGCGCGGTAGAACAGCGCCAACAGCGCATCGAACTGCGCCAGGGTCAGGTCCGCGACAGCAATCTCTGCCCCGTCACGGGCCAGCCCTGTGGCCAGCCGGTCCAGCAGCCACCGCGCACGCGCCTGCGCCGCCCCGGTTTGCTGTGCCAGCCCAAGCTCTATCGCTCCGGTCAAGGGGGCAAAGCCATGGGCCAGCCCGGCCAGCGGATCGTAGGCATGCCCCATGGCGATCAGGTCTCCGCCGCTTCGGTGACGGCCAGATCGCGCTGGAACCCTTCGTTCTGCAAAACGATCGTTTCAAAGGCGACCGCGTTGCCGTTGGCGTCCAGCTCCGGCACCGCCGTCATTTCACTGACCCAGCAGCGGAACACGTTCCACGCCAGCACCTTGACCCCTTGCAAATTGTACAGCTCGATCGAGATGTCCTTGCGAAAGTTCTTCAGCGACACGCCGCCATCGCCTTCGACGGAATAGACCATATTCGACCACGCCTCGAACGCGTGATCGTGGGTGATGCCGCGTTCCAGCGTCACCGCCTCGAACGTCGTCACACCGGGGGCGTGATGCTTGGTGGACGGGTCGCCGCCGTTGCGGTGGCTGACGACCTCGGTAGTGGATTTCAGGCCGCTGACCTTGCTGACGCCGGCGACGGTCTGCCCGTCCCAGACGACCCGGAACTTGAAGTTCCGGTAAGGGTCCAGACGGGTAACATTGACGGGAAATGCCATGGCTCAACTCCTTGTCCGGTCAGGTCTGCGCCTGCGCCGCGATCTGTTTGACGGTCAGAATGACGAATTCGGTGGGTTTCAGCGGCGCAAAGGCCACGACGACGTTCACGATGCCAAGGTTCTGGTCCGTCGGCGTCGTGGTGGACCGGTCGCACAGCACATAATAGGCGTCAGACGACTTGCGCCCGGCAAAGGCCCCCTGCCGGAACAACCCGTTCATAAAGCTGCCAGCCGCCAGCCGGATCTGCGCCCAAAGCGGTTCGTCGTTCGGCTCGAACACCGCAAAACGCAGACCGCGATACAGGCTTTCCTCGATGAACAGCATCGTGCGGCGGACGGGGATGTATTTGTCGTCGATGTTGCCGCTGTCGTTGAAGCCGACCAGCGTGCGCGCACCCCATGACAGGACGCCGTCAGGGAACACCCGCACCGCGTTCACCGCCTTGGGATTGATGACGCCGTTGTCCGGGTCCGACATCGGGTATTCGACGCCCGCGACACCGCGGATCGTCGCCTCGACCCCGGCGGACGCCTTCCAGACGCCGCGCGTGCCGTCGATCCGTGCCATCAACCCTGCCATCGGGCCGGACGGGTCCTGAAAACTACCGTCCGCCTGTTTCAGTCGGGGCCAGAAGACGGCGGAATTGCGCGTCTCAAGGCCGATGCGCAGGGCGTCGGCACCCGCCTCTGCACTGGTCGCATCCCGCCAGACGCTGGCTTGATCCAATGCGGGCGGATCAACCAGCAGAAAGGCGCGTTTCCGCGCGCAGAACGCGCTGGCCGCATTATACGCGGACTTGCGCTGCACATCGGTCTGCACGGCCGCAGCGGTGCGCGCACGGGGCAGCACCATCAGGTTGAACAGGTTCACGTTACGCTCGATCTGGGTAAAGGCGTCGCGGTAGGTCTGTTCCAGCGGGATATTGCCGTTGCTGCCGTTCACGGCCGTGCCACGGTCCTGATAGTCACCGCCGAGTGTCGTCCCAAGCGGCGCGCCATTGCGGCCTAGCGTATAGGCCACGACGTTCTGGGGCCCCACCGCCGGGTCGAACACGCCACCCGCAGCGGCCAGATTGGTGCCGCCGCCGGTGCTGAAGGCAGCACCCAGGTCGCTGTCGGACCCCGGCAATTTCGATTGCAGCGCGATCCGATAGCCTTGCATCTGCGCTGTCCAGGTATCTTCGGCCTGCGTGTTGATGCTGGCGATCAGCGTGGCAAGGTTGGCGCTGATATTGGCCAGCGCCCCGACAGATTCGTCATCCGGCAAGGTCGGCGCAAAGGCCGTGCCCTGATACATCCGGTCGGCCCCGTCCGGCAGGGCGATGGCAACCGGCCCGATGGTGGCGGGCAGCGTCGACTGGGTCAGCGACCAGGTCGTCAGCGTGTTCTTGACCACCGCGCCAAGTGCGATCAGCCGGGTAATATCCAGACCGCCCGCCGCTGTCGCCAACCGGCTGACGTATCCAGACGGCGCGGGTCGCGCGCCAGCATAGCGGTCGACATAGACCGCGCCGGTATCCTGCGTCAGCATCAGGGCCGTCGCCAGATCGACCCCGGTGCCCGGCGTGATCACGACCGATGCCGCGTTCGCCGTCAGCTGCAATTGCCGGAACGTCGCACCGCCGACTGTCACGGACGCGAAATTCGCGCTGATCGTGATGTCGAACCCGTCCCCCAACAGCGTGTCGTGGATGGCCTGTGCCAACCGACCCGTTACCCCCGTGGCAATGTTCAACGCCGTGACACCCGTCAGATCGACGGTCAGCGGCAAGGCAGGCCGCCCGTTCAGGCTGACGCGCAAGGCCGCGACCGTCGCCGGCGCGATCCGCGCCATCACCGTGTCCAGCGCATCGCCCGCCGCTGCCGGCAGTAACAAGCCGGAATAGGTCTCGCTTGTGGCGGCGGGCGGCACCGGCGTCGGGGCCGCTGGCGGGCCGGGCTGGGCCGCGGTGACCAGCGCGGATGTCGCGGTGATCAGGTTGACTGCATAATTGGCGTCGTCGGGATTCATCGACAGGTTGGCGAAGGTTTCGGAATCCAGCTTTTCTGCAACGCCGGCCGTATTCACGACCCGCCGGTAGACCGTCAACGTGAACCGTTCTTCGGGCGAGGTGGTTGCATAGCTGACCTCGGCGCGCAGCATGTTGCCATTGATGCCGGCCTCTTTGGCCGTCAGCACCAGCGTCGCGGCACCAGCCTCGGTGTTCAGGGTAATGTTCGCCGCCTCTGCCCCGTCGGCGATGCGCGTGATCCAAGCCTCGCCCCCGCCATTGTCGAAGTAGAGCTGCACCTGGCGCGCCATCTCTCCACCTTCCGGGCCCAACCCGAAACTGCGGCCATAGTCCGCGAAATTGAAGATGCGCAGCGGTTGGTTCAGCGGCCCGCGCTGGGTCATGCCCACGAAGGCGGTGATCGAGGTGGCCACCCCGGACACCGCCCGCGCGCCGGACGATTCTTCGCGCACATAGACGCCGGGATAAGTGGTATTGATCATGAAGAGCCCCTTTTCAATGCGACTGACCCGGCGTCGTGCCCGGTTGGTCCAATGCCCTGCGGATCTCCGCAAAGGCGGCTTCGAGGTTCGTGAAATGGCTCATGCGCTGGTGCAGCACGTCGTCAACCGTCACCACCACGTCTTCCCGCAATGCGCCGTAACCCCAACGGAACCGCAGAACAAAAGCGCGCGGTTCCGGGTCTGGCTTGGCTATTGCGGGGGGGTCGGACATGGACGGAAGCCCCTTCACGAGACGCAAAAGATGACTGAAGCGTAAACGCCGCATCGGTCGATTCGCTCTCGGGCAGGTCACGGGATGCCGACCGGATGCCGCCACCCGGCGCACACCGCCGTCACGGCAGCGTCACGGCAGACGGATGGGGCACAAAAAAGGCGCGGCGCACATCGGGTGCGCCGCGCCTTATGTCGCCGTCAGGTGATCAGCGCCCGGAGACCGTTTCGCCGGCCAAAGCCAGGCAGACCGCCGGCACGGCCGTCGCCGCAATCAGCCGTTCGCGCAGCATGTCCGCCGCGATCCGCACCACGCTGTCCTGTGCATGGGCGATGTTGCGATACAGCGCCACCGTTTCGGGCATCGGGTCGATCCCCAGTTCCTGATCCAGCAGCCGCGCCAGATCGTGATACTGTTTAATCGCCTGCGCCCGCTGCCCGTTCAGCGCATAAAGCCAGATCACTTCGCGCTGGGTGCCTTCGCGAAACCCGTCAAGTTCCAGAATGCGCCGCCCGTGGTCCAGCGCGGCATCGTAATCCCCCCGCGCCGCCTGATCCCGCATCAGCAACGTCAACGCCCGGATATGAAGGGCTGCGAATTTCTCGCGCAGGGGCAGGACCCAGTGGTCGGAACAGCCATCCAGATACGGCCCCCGGCACAGGCTGACGGACGTCAGCAACCGATCGTGATCCTCTGGCCGCAGCGCCCCGGCAGGCACCTCGGTCACGGCCCGTTCCAATTGCTGCGCATCGATCTGAACCGGGCTTTCGACGGACAATCGGACCAGATCCTCGAACGTGCGCACGGCAAATCCGGCATAGGGTTTCAACCCCTGCTTGATGCGCCAGATCGCCGTATTCAGCCCCGATTGCGCCCGGGCCGGCACGACGTCGGGCCAAAGCTCCTCTAGCAGGATGTCGCGGCGCAGGCTGATATTGGCGTGGCCGGCCAGATAGACGAACAGGCGTTTGGTCTGGCCGGCAAAAGGCAGTTTCTGCCGCGCGGCCCCGATGCGAAGCGCAAGAGGGCCCAGCAAGGTCATCGCAAGTAATGCGTCTGTCATGAAAGACTCCGAAATGATCGTGTCAAACCGACTTAAAAAAAGAGTGACTCGCCAAATGCGTGTATGATAGCACGCGGTGGCCCCTTCCCCAAAGCGGGGAAAAATGCGGCCAGCGTGATGCGGGGCGTTTCATCAGGCGATGTGATCCGCGATGCAGCCGGTGCGCAGCATGGGGGTTCTGTCGCAAATTTTTTGGCTCAATTCGCATTAGCTATGCACTCCCCAATGATATAGAACAAAAAGTGAACACAGGAGGCGCACATGGACCATCACGACTATCTGGCCTGGCTGTCTGAGATTGATGATCTGTCCCCGTACCAGCGGATTGCAACGG
>JAGXGV010000083.1 GCA_024636635.1 Puniceibacterium sp. | reverse complement strand
GCCGAGAGGATATCGGACATGGTGCGGCGCAGATCCTCGACCGCGGCGGGGCCGCGATGGATGGCACCCAGCGCGTCGACCAGCACAATCTGGCGGTCAATGCGGGCGAAATGGTCGCGAAAGAAGGGTTTCACGACGCGGGACTTGTAGGATTCGAACCTGCGCTCCATTTCGCGCCAGAGCGATTTGCGCGGCGCATTTGCCTGGACCGGCAAAGGCGCGAAGGTGAGCACCGGGCTGCCGGCGAGATCGCCGGGAAGCAGGAAGTGACCGGGTGTGAGATCGGAAAACCCTGCCTTTCGAGCCTCTTGCAGGTAGTTCGTAAAGCTTTGCGCGAGGGCTTTGGCGCGCGATTCCTCAAGTGGTTGGGTGGCGTCCTCGGACCGGGCCAGGGCCAGAAAGTCCTGCCCGGAGGGACGCTTGGAGAGCCGTTCCAAGCTGTCTTCGGACCACTGGCTGTAGGTCTTGTCGAGCAGGTCGAGGTCGAGCAGCCATTCGCCGGGGTAGTCGATGATGTCGAGATGCACGGTGCGCACCCCTTGGAACCCCGCCAGCAGCCCGGATGGGCGCACCTTGAGCGACAGGCGCAATTCGCTGATGTTGCGGGTGCTGTCGGGCCAGTGCGGTGCGCGGGCGGTCAGCGCACCAAGGTGTTCCTCATACTCGAACCGGGGAATGGTGTCGTCGGGCTGGGGTTGCAGATAGGCCGCCTGGATGCGGCCATCTGCTGCCGCCAGCAGCCCGGGCATGCGCCCCCGGTCCATCAGGTTCGCGATCAGCGAAGTCAGGAACACGGTCTTGCCCGACCGCGCAAGCCCGGTGACGCCGAGCCGGATGACCGGATCGAAAAACACGCCAGACACCGTGTCGGTCACGTTCTCGACGCTGCGCGTCAGAGTGTCGGCGATGGTACCAATGACCACGTGGCGGTTCCCCCGGATTGCTGCCCGTGGCACAAGATAGACACAGGCGCCGCCGGGTGCCAGTGCCTGCGCGGGGATTGTCGCGCGGCGGCGCTCACTGCTGACCCCGGCGCCACTGGCGGGTTTCGGCACCACGCTGTCGGCAAGGCTATGGATGAGGGGGCCGGACACGGTCCGCAGATCAGTCCCACAGATCAGTCCCACAGATCAGACCCACAGGCCAGACCCACGGATCAGGCCCGCAAATTCGCCATCAGATCAGGCGCGCGGTTCGGGGGGGAGGGGGCGCAAATCAGACGCCAAGGCACCAGCGCATGACGGCCTTCTGCGCATGCAGGCGATTCTCGGCCTCGTCAAAGACGACAGAGTTGGGGCCGTCCATGACCTCGGATGTCACCTCTTCCTCGCGGTGGGCGGGCAGGCAGTGCATGAACAGCGCGTCGGGCCTGGCACGGTCCATCAGGGCGCGGTTGACCTGATAGGGGCGCAACATGTTGTGGCGGCGTTCGCGCGCCGACTGGGCATCGTGCATGCTGACCCATGTGTCGGCGACGATCAGGTCGGCGCCTTCAACAGCGCGGGCGGGATCCCGTTCGATCGTGACTGTCACGCCTGCGTTGCGGGCCAGGCCGACAAATTCCATTTCCGGGTCCAGCTGTACCGGCCCGGTAAAGGTCAGATCGAAGCCGAACTGCGCCGCCGCATGCAGCCACGAGGCGCAGACATTGTTGCCGTCACCGGCCCAGACCACCTTTTTCCCCCTGATGGGGCCGCGATGTTCCTCGAATGTCAGCACGTCCGCCATGATCTGGCAGGGGTGGGTGCGGTCGGTCAGCCCGTTGATCACCGGCACCGAGGCATATTCCGCCATTTCGGTCAGCACCGCCTCGTCGAAGGTGCGGATCATGATCATGTCGACATAGCGCGACAGGACGCGGGCGGTGTCGGCGATGGTCTCGCCATGGCCCAGCTGCATGTCGTTGCCCGACAGGACCATGGTCTGCCCACCCATCTGGCGCACGCCGACATCAAAGGACACACGGGTCCGGGTCGAGGGTTTTTCGAAGATCAGCGCGACCATGCGGTTCGCCAGCGGCTGTTCGGCGTCCGGTGTGGCGCGTGGCGCGTTGCCCCGGGCCGCCTTCATCGCGGCGGCGCCGTCGATCATGGCCCGCAGGGCGGCGGGATCGGTTTTGTGGATGTCGAGGAAATGATTCATTGTTGCTGCTTTTCGATGTCGGGCAGTTCGGGGGCTCTGCCCCCGGACCCCCGGGATATTTCAGACCCAGAGAAGATCAGGGGATCTCTTTCAGGCGGCTTCTGTTGCGCAAGCGGCGGCATCAAGGCGGGTGATCGCTTCGGCGATGTCGGCGTCGGTGATGTTCAGGGCAGGAAGCAGCCGGATCACGTTGTCCGCGGCCGGCACAGTGATGACCTCGGCGTCATAACACGCTTTCACCACATCGGCATTCACCGCCACGCATTTGAGGCCGAGCATCAGGCCCTGACCGCGCACGCTCTCGAAGACTTTCGGATGGGCGGCCACCAGACCTTCGAGCTTTTGACGCAGGGCGCCGGCCTTGCGGTTCACCTCGGCCAGAAAGGCGGGATCGGCCACGTGGCGCATCACGGCGATGCCCACGGCGCAGCCCAGCGGGTTGCCGCCGTAGGTCGACCCGTGTGTGCCCGCTGTCATGCCGCTGGCGGCGTCTTCGGTGGCCAATACGGCGCCAAGGGGAAAGCCGCCGCCGATGCCTTTGGCCACCATCATGATGTCGGGCGTGACCCCGGACCATTCATGCGCGAACAGTCGGCCGGTGCGGCCCATGCCGCATTGCACCTCGTCAAAGATCAGCAGCACGCCGGTGTCTTCGGCC
Organism: Puniceibacterium sp.; assembly: GCA_024636635.1. Taxonomy (GTDB): domain Bacteria; phylum Pseudomonadota; class Alphaproteobacteria; order Rhodobacterales; family Rhodobacteraceae; genus Puniceibacterium. Next base: position 5,461 of record JAGXGV010000083.1, on the reverse strand, counting down.
AGCGCCTTCAGGCCGTGCAGGCACTGGTCGGGCAGGGGGCGAATGCCGCCTTCGCCCTGGATGGGTTCGATCAGGATGGCGGCGGTGCTGTCGGTGACCGCGGCCTTGAGCGCGTCGTGATCGCCCCAGTCCAGATGCACGAACCCGGGCAGCAGCGGGCCGAACCCCTTGGTCATCTTTTCCGACCCGGCGGCGGCGATGCCGGCGGAGGACCGCCCGTGGAACGACCCCGAGAAGGTGATGATGTCGGTCCGGTCGGGCTGTCCCTTGTCGTACCAGTATTTGCGCGCCATCTTGACCGCCAGTTCACAGGCTTCGGTTCCCGAATTGGTGAAGAACACCGTGTCGGCAAAGGTGTGTTCGACCAGCAGGTCCGCCAGCGTCTGCTGTTGCGGGATCCGGTACAGGTTGGACACATGCCAGACCGCCTGCGCCTGTTCGGTCAGCGCGGCCACCAGATCGGGGTGGGCATGACCCAGCGCATTCACCGCGATCCCGGCGCCAAGATCGAGGAACCGGCGGCCGTCCGCCTCTGTCAGCCAGCTGCCCTCGCCTTTGACAAAGCTGAGCGGGGCACGGTTGTAGGTCGGCAGGATCGAGGAGATCATGGGGCTAGCCTTTATAAGAAGCCCGATTGGTGCCAAGCACAGGCGGGCAAGTCAAGTTGTCAGGGGCAAGTCAGGTTGTCAGGGGGGTGTGAACAGGCAAGGCACCCGGTTTTCCGGGCACAGGAGGGACTCAGACGAGTCGTCGGATATGCTTTGCACTGTTCATGAGACGCTCCTTACAGCGTACGGTCGCAAATGCAAGCGTTTCTGTTGCGACGGTGACGGCGGCGGTGACGGCGGCGGCCCCGGAATGCCGGACCTTCGGGGACGTGGCGGCGATGGCGGCGTTTCACCGCTGCGGATGGTGGGGCGGCGGCGGCGCATGGGGACAAAATGAAACTCTTTCGGGTTCCGCACGTTCATTCATGTGATGAAACGATGTGGATCCCCCCCTCGCGCCGCAAGACCGGCAGCCGCGACAGACCTTGGTCAGGTGCTTTGCCTGCGCCCGGTGGGCAGCGTGTCGGGGCCGTCGGGAACGGTCGCGCAGCGCGTTATGAACGATGCGCGGCGCGTTTTACCGGTTTGTCCCGCATCGTCGGCAATGGGTCGCGTGACCGCTCAGGTGGATTTGACATGAAACAGACATCTTTTGATCTCAGGACGCTGGCGACCCGTGCCGCGCAGGGCGCCGGATTTGACATCGCCCAGGCCGAGACGTTCGGTCGTGCGGCCGTTCGCCACGTCACGCAGAACCGTGACAGCGCCGCGATCCTTGATGCTCTGCGCAGTTCCAGGGACAGCCCAATCCTGCGGCTACCGCTCATGCTGGATGACATGATCGCGGCCTGTGCCGCATTGGGCGGGACGGCGGAGCTGACCCTGAACCCCGCCGATGCGGCGCTTGCCCCCAGCTATGCCGAACTGCTGCCGGTGCGCCTGCGCGAATGCAACGTGATACCCGGCCCGGATCAGCCGCGGCTGCGCGTCACGACAGATGCGGCGCATCGGTCCGAAGTGGATCTGCCGGCACTGGTCGCAGCGCCCGATGCCCTGCAAGACCGGTTGAAACGGATCGCCGGTCTCGATTCGTCGCCGCGCGGGACGAGACCCTGAACATGTCCCTGGCAGACGCTGTCCCGCCGTACGCGCGTGCCTATGCGAACGGATTCTCGTCATAGACGACGCCCATCAGGCTCAGACCCTGCGGCGGCGCGACTGGCCCGCAGGCAGAACGGTCGCGCGCCTCCAGCGCTGCAAGCACGTCGTCGGGTGACCAGCGTCCCGCCCCCACCCGTTCGAGCGTTCCGGCAAAGCTGCGCACCTGGTTGTGCAGGAACGAACGTGCCCGCACCTGCATCCGCACTTCGGGGCCCGCGTCGGTGGCGACCTCGTCGATGTCCAGCGCGTCCAGAGCCTTGACCGGGGATTTGGCCTGACACATCGCCGAGCGGAAGGTGGTGAAGTCGTGTCGTCCCAGCAGATGCGCCGCGGCGGCGCGCATCGCCGTGACATCCAGACGGTGGTTGACCCGCCAGACCAGCCCGACATCCATCGTGGCCGGGGCGCGCCGTGTCAGGATGCGGTAAAGATAACGCCGTTCAATCGCGCAAAAGCGGGCGTGCCAGTCGTCCGCCACCCGGGCCGCGGCGACCACGGCGACCGGCGCGGGCTTGAGATGATAGTTCAGCGCCTCGGACAGGCGGAAGCTGTCCCAGTCCCGGGCCAGATCGCAGTGGCAGACCTGTCCGCGGGCATGCACGCCTGCATCGGTGCGCCCGGCGGCGGCGATGGTGTGATCGCCGGGTTCAAGCCGCGACAGCGCCGCCTCGATTGCGCCCTGAACCGACGGCTGATCCGACTGTCTCTGCCAGCCCGAAAACGGCCCGCCGTGGTATTCGATTCGAAGCGCATATCTGGGCATCCCGCCTCGTATAACGCGGCCCCGTCCCAGGCAATCCCCGCGCGGCGCAAGCGCGGCCCGCAAAAGCCTGCGACCGGTAAAATCGGCACCGGTAAAATCGGCACCGGGCAAGGCGGGGCCGGGCAGGGCGACACCGGTCCGTGGCTGACGCCCGGACCGGTCGCCGCTGGCGCGGGGATGGGCGCAGGATTTCAGGTGCCGCGCGGTTTGGCGCGCAGGGTGGGGTCAGCCTCGCGCGGGTTGTCGGGCCAGGGGTGGCGGGGGTAGCGGCCGCGCATGTCGCGGCGCACATCGTCATAGGAACTGTCCCAGAAGCCGGGAATGTCCAGCGTGGTCTGCACCGGGCGTCCGGCGGGCGACAGAAGGGTGACCCGCAGGGGCGTGTTGCCCACGGTCGGATGGGTGGTCTGGCCGAACATCTCTTGCAGTCGCAGCGAAATTTCCGGGATCTCGCCGGAATAGTCGATGGGAATGCGGCGGCCCAGCGGCGTGGTGAAGCTGCCCGGCACGGCCCGGTCCAGAACCTGCGTCCGGTCCCAGTCCAGTTGCGCGCGCAAGGCGGGCAGCACATCGAAGCGTTTCCAGTGCTCGGCGGTGGTCACGCCCGAAAGACAGGGCAGCAACCAGTCGTCAAGCCGGTCCATCAGCGCCCCGGTTGACAGGTCCGGCAAGGCATGGCCCGCGTCGCGGGCGAGGGCCACCCGCGCGGCGAAAAGGCGCGCGGGTTCGGACAGGTTCAGCCCCAGATCGCGCACGCCGTCCAGCATGGCGCGGGCCAGCGCCTCGGGCGGGGCGTCTTTCCAGAGGCGGTCGTCCAGCGCGATGGCGCCCAGTTTTTCCTGCTGGCGGGCGATCACGCGGCGGTCGCGTCTGGACCAGTCGCAGCTGTTCTCCCAGACGATGCGGTCGGCGAACAGGTCGCGCAGTTCCGGCTCGGTGATCGCGATCGCCTGCCTTATGCGCGCCTCGCGCGGGTTGCCATCGAGGTCGGTGGCGACGATCAGCCGGGCGCCGGCCAGCGTGTCGGCGTCGTTCAGCACCGCACCCTTGCCCCCCGAAAGCCGGTAGCGCGGCGCATCGCCCTTGCGGCGCAGGCCGATGCGGTCGGGATAGGCCAGGGCGGCGGTCTGCGCCGGGGTCAGGGCGGCGCCTTGCTGCTTGCGCGCCGGCGTCGCTGCGGCCAGGCGGCGCGCCTCGGTCCGGATGCGCTCAAGCGCGGGCCGGTTTAGCCCGTAGGGACGGGTTTGCGCAAACCCGCGCGAATCGCGCAGCGCCTCGAGCCGCAGCATGAGGTCAGAGGGCGCACCGATCAACGGGTCGCGGTCGGCCAGAAGCGCCGCCAAAGGCGCGGCATCGCGGCCGGCGAGGGCCAGCATATGGGCAAGCCGGGGATGCAGCGGCAGGCTCGCAAGCTGCCGACCGTGAGCGGTGATCAGATGAGCGCGGTCAAGCGCGCCCAGCATCTGCAACAGCGCCTGCGCCTCGGCCAGGGCACCGGGATTGGGCGGGTTCAGCAGCGGCAGGGCATCCGCCGTTGCCCCCCAGAGCGCGATTTCAAGGGAGAAACCTGCAAGATCCGCCGCCTCGATCTCGGCCGGGGGAAAGGCTTGCAGCGCGCCCTCTTCGCCTCTGGTCCAGAGCCGCCATGCGGTGCCGGGGGCCACGCGTCCCGCACGGCCCGCGCGCTGGGTCGCTTCGGCGCGGGTGACCTTTTCCGTCACCAGCCGCGACATGCCCGACCCGGGATCGAACCGGGCCCGCCGGGCGCGGCCGCCGTCAACCACCACGCGGATATCCTCGATTGTCAGCGATGTTTCCGCGATGGCGGTGGCCAGCACGATCTTGCGGCCTGATGACGCCGGGGCGATGGCGGCCCGCTGGGCGGCAAAGTCCATCGCGCCGAACAGCGGGCGGATGTGATGATCGCCCGGCAGGCGTTGTTTCAGCAAGGCCTCGGTACGGCGGATCTCGCCCTCGCCGGGAAGAAAGGCAAGCAGGCCGCCGCCGGTCTCTGATGCCGCCTGAACGATCAGATCGGCCAGCGCCGGTTCGAACCGCTGACCGCGCGGCAGCGGCCGGTCGAGCCAGCGGGTGTCGACCGGAAAGGCGCGCCCCTGCGAGGTGAGGATCGGCGCCTGCATGAGGTCCGCGACCGGGGCGGCGTCCAGCGTCGCGGACATGGCCAGCAGGATCAGGTCGTCGCGCAGGGCATCCGCGATCTCGAGACAGAGGGCAAGGCCGAGGTCGGCGTTGAGCGAGCGTTCGTGGAATTCGTCGAAAATCACCGCGCCGACGCCGCGCAATTCCGGGTCTGACTGGATGCGTCGGGTCAGGATGCCTTCGGTCACCACCTCGATCCGGGTCCGGTCCGAAACCTTTGACTCGCCCCGGATGCGGTAGCCGACGGTGCCGCCGACGTCTTCGCCCAGCGTCTCGGCCATGCGCTCGGCCGCGGCGCGGGCAGCCAGACGTCGCGGTTCCAGCATCAGGATCGTTCCGGTCGTCAGCGCGGCACGCAGCATGGCCAGCGGCACCCGGGTCGTCTTGCCCGCTCCGGGCGGGGCCTGGAGGACGGCACGACCCTGCCTGCGCAGCGCGGCGATCAGGTCGGGCAGGATGGCGTCGATGGGAAGGTCGGTCATGGAAACGGGTTATGGAAGATCCGGCGCGGGGCGGCAAGCGATGTGCCTGCGGCGCGGGCAGGAGCGAGGGGCCGGCCCCTCGCGCTCCCCGGGATATTTTGGACCCAGAGAAGGTGCGGCGCCGGTTCCGGAGTCGGGGCTGGACAAGCCTTGCCGCAAGAGGGCATCACTCGGGTTCAGTCAGGAGGTCCGGGCGGCATGGATATCGAGGAACTGGCGCGCGGCATCGCCGCCGGAGAGCGGCGTGCGCTTGCGCGGGGCATTACCCTGGTCGAAAGCGGCCGGGCGGATCACCGTGCGCCGGCCACCGCGCTGCTGGAGGCGCTGCGCGCATCGGCGCGGGATGG
>JAGXGV010000082.1 GCA_024636635.1 Puniceibacterium sp. | reverse complement strand
CGATCTCGACGCGGCCGTCCGTCAGGAATGTTTGAAGGCCGTCCCAGTGGCGGTGGATGTAGGCGAGCTTCTCCCCGAGGCGTGATTTGGCCGAGATGCGCAGGCGTTGCGCTTGCAGCCAAGTGCCGAAGGCTTCGACCATAGGGGCGGATCGGGCCCGTCGGGCTGACAGGCGCTGGCCCGGGGACGTGCCGCGGATATCTTTCTCGACGGCATAGATTTCGGCGATGCGGCGCAGACCCTCGGCGGCGATTTCCGAACCATCGCGGTCGAAAACCTCCTTGAGCTTGCGGCGGGCGTGCGCCCAGCAATGCGCGACAATCATCGGATCGCCGCCCTTGCGATCCGGGCGCGTCAGCCGGTTATAGCCTTGGTATCCTGCCAATCTTGATCAAGTCACCTCACCGCCGTTCACCGCGATCATCTGACCGGTGACAAAGCGTGCCGCTGGCGACGCGAGAAAGCCGACCATTTCCGCGATATCCTCGGATCTGCCCATGAACCCGACCGGGATCTTTGCAGCCCGCGCCGGGTCGTCCTTAGTTTCGGTGTCCTTGCGGATCTGGCCGGGGGACAGGATGTTCGTGGTGATCCCCTTGGGCGCGAATTCGGTTGAAAGCGCTTTGGTCAGGCCCCAGACCGCATGTTTTGCAGCAGAGATCGGGGCGCCCTCGAAGTATCCGTTGATGGCCTTCATCCCGGCAAAATTGATGATCCGGCCCCATTTGCGATCGACCATGCCCGGCAGAAATGCCCGACAGGTGTAAAACGCGCCGGTGAGCGCGGGATCCACCACGCCGTGCCAATCGTCGTCGGTCATCTCAAGGAACGGCTTGTGCGGGCGACGCGAGGCATTGTTGACCAGGATATCGACCGCGCCGAAGCGCGCCAACGCCTTTTCGGCCATAGCCGTCAGATGCTCGCGGTGGCCGACATCCCCCATGACGACAAGCGCCTCCGTCCCGGCCTTGGTGACCAGTTCGGCGGTTTCCTGGGCGGCATCCTCGTTGGTCGAGCCGTTCACTATGACATTGCAGCCAAGCTTCGCAAGGTGCACAGCGATGCCGCGCCCGATGTTGGCGCCAGAGCCTGAAACAAACGCAGTTTTTCCGCATAGAACAAGATCTGTCATATTTAAAATAACCTTTTTATCTTTTTTTATCATGCGGATGTGAAGAATATTCGCCAACTATTGCCCATCACGCAGTGACACCATTGATCGCGATCACCCAAGCATCCGGAGTTTAACTTTGATTGTCAATCAGCAGAATAATGTTGACATTCTGTAATTTTGGCCGCGTCATACGGGAATGGAACTGAACCACGCCATGCGCAAACCGATGCAGAAACTGCGGCAGCGATCGCTGGTACTGGAAGTGCGCGACGCTCTTGAGGGGATGATCCTGCGGGGCGAGGTACCTGCGGGTGAACGGCTGAATGAAATCCACCTCGCGGAACAACTCGGCGTCAGCCGCGGCCCGGTGCGTGAGGCGGCCCGGTCGCTTGAGCGCGAGGGGTTGGTCAAGACCGTGGCCAATCAGGGTGTTTTTGTGCGCAAGCTGTCGCTGGACGATGCGCTCGAGCTTTACGATCTTCGGGCGGGAATTGCCGGCTACCTGTGCATCCGCGCCGCCAAGAGTGCGACACCCCAAGACACGGCCGATCTGAGCGGGTTTGTGGACCGGATGCAAGACGCCGCGCGCAATGGCGATGAGGAGCGTTATTTCGAACTGAACCTCGCCTTTCATGACCGTGTCGCCATCGCGTCGGGCGCGACGCGGGCCAAGGATCTCTACACGTCGCTTGGCAAGGAAGTGAGGTTGTTGCGGCTGCGGGTTCTGACCGGCGGAGCGTCACTGATCCTGTCCAATGCCGAACATGACCGCATCGTCCGGGCGATCGAGTCTGGCGACGAAGAGGCGGCCGGCAGAGAAGGCGCGCAGCATCATATCAACGGAAAGCTGCGGTTGCTGGAGACGCTTTGAGACGATCCCGGCCTTCGGGCTGGGCCCAAGATCCATCGCGACACAGTCCTTGAGGAGGGGCGTCACGGTGGCAATACGAAATCAGGGAGGAATAAAAATGTTCAATACAAGCACTACGTGGCTGCGAAACAGCCTGTGCGCGACGCTGATCGTAGCACCAGTCGTGCTGGCGGCCCCGGCGCATGCGCAGTCAGTCTATCCGTCCGCGGACGAAACGCTGGACTGGACGATCGCCTTTGGGCCCGGTGGCGGCAATGACATCATGGCCCGCACCATCATCGACATCTTGACCAAATACGACCTTTATCCGGGCGATATTTCACCCGAGAACCGCGCCGGTGGTTCCGGTGCTGTCGGCTGGGGGCATCTCTTTGGTCAGTCCGGCGATCCCTATGGCATCTCGACCACGTCGGGCAGTTTCGTGACCACCCCGTTGCAGGCGGACACGCCGTGGCAACCGGCCGATTTTACCCCCGTGGCGCTGCTGGCCACCGATGACCTTGTGCTGGTGGTGAATGGATCTTCCGCAATCCAGAACATCGAAGACTTCATCGCCGCCGCCAATGCAGGCCCGATGAACATCGGAGGCACCGGCACGGTGAACGTCGACTTTATCGTTCCGACCCTGTTTGCGGAAAAGGCCGGGTTCGAGTTCGAATATGTCTCGTTCAACTCGATGGCGGATCAGACGACGGCTCTGCTATCGGATGCACTGGATGCGATGGTCGGCAATCCGGGCGAAATTCTGGGCATGATCGATTCGGGCGATCTGCGCCCGCTGGTCTATTCGGGAGCCTCGACTCCGGACGCCTTGGGCGACGTGCCGACGATGGGCGACCTTGGATTTGACATCGGCGTGTCGATGCCGCGTGGCCTGATTTTGGCGCCGAACGTGCCGGTCGAAACGCAGGAATGGTGGATCGCGACGATGAGGAAGGTCGTCGATACGCCGGAATGGGCCGAATACATCAAGACCAACACCTTAACGCCCACGGTGATCTATGGTGAGGAGTTCCGCACGTTCCTGACCAACACCAAAGACGGGTTCGAGAAGGTTCTGAAGTCCGTTGGCGCCATCGACTGATCGGTCGCAACAGCAATCAGGACCGGCCGCACGGCAACGCCGGGGCCGGTCCGACCTTTTCGGGACACACACTCCATGCGGATCGCATTTCTGCTCGCCCTGCTCGCGGGGGGCGTTTACTACACATACGTGGCCTTCATCGATCTGAACTTTCTCACGCGCACGGGGCGTCTGGGGCCGGGTTTCTTTCCGCGCAGCGTCGGGGTGATGATCGTCCTACTGACGATCTGGGCGCTTGTCGATGCGCTGAAGGAAGGTCGCGAGGCAGCGACCAACGCCGGACTATGGCGGGATGTCGCGATGCTTATGGTGCTGGCCATCATCTATGCGGTGGCATTGAGAGTGTTCGGCGGTTTTGTCGCCACAGTGCTGTACCTTGCCGTCACCTTGTCGGTTCTGAACCGGGGGCGGCCGCTGCAGAATGCGCTTTTATCCATCCTCGTGCCCGTTGCAGTCTATCTGCTCTTTGACCGGGTGTTGAATGCCAGCATGCCGCCGGGCCTCATCGACATTCTGCCAATCTGAGAACGAACAAGGGCGGCGCCGGTGCACGGCAGCTTCCAACAGGAGCGACCTCAATGGACATTTTCGGCGATCTCGTGATGGGACTGTCTATCGCCATCACCCCGATCAACCTGCTCTACCTTCTGATTGGCGCGATCGTCGGTATGGTTGTCGGCGTCATTCCCGGTTTTGGGCCATCGGCGGGGCTGGCCATTCTGCTGCCGGTGACATTTGGCATGGATCCGACCGGCGCGATCATGATGCTGGCGGCGATCTATTACGGCGCGATGTATGGGGGCACGATCACGTCGATCCTGCTCAACACGCCCGGGGAAAGCGCGACGGTGGCCAGCACGTTCGACGGCTATCCGCTGGCCAAGAAAGGGCGCGCGGGGCCGGCCCTGGTGATGCAGGCCGTCGCATCCTTTGTCGGCGGAACGGTCGGGGTGATCCTAATCACAATTCTGGCGCCGATGTTCTCGCAGGTGTCACGCAGCTTTGGCCCGCCGGAATATTTTCTTCTGGCGATGATGGGGATGCTGACACTTATCGTGATGATCGGCAATCACTGGAAGCTGGGCCTGATCTCGGCGCTGATCGGCTTTGCGCTTGGCACTGTCGGGGTGGATCTGGAAACCGGGCAGGGGCGCTATACCTTCGGTTCTGCCGAATTAATCGGCGGCATCTACTTCATCCCCATCGCCATCGGCCTCTTTGGTCTGGGCGAACTGTTCTATGCGTTCTTCGTCGGGATGCACAAATCCGGCAGCGGCGGGATCGTCCAGTACGACAAGGAGGCGGCCTTCTGGCCATCCGCCGAAGACTGGCTGTCGACGCGGATGACCATGGTGCGCGGGTCGATCCTGGGCTTTGTGGTGGGCGTCATTCCGGGGGCGGGGGCGACGATTGCGTCTCTGATGGCCTATTCCACCGAACGGTCGATGTCGAAACACCCCGAACGCTTCGGGACCGGAGAGATGGCCGGCCTGGTCGCGCCAGAAACTGCGAACAACGCCGCCTCGTCCGGAGCGATGATCCCGCTGCTAACGCTAGGGATTCCGGGGTCTGCCTCGACCGCCGTTCTGCTGGCGGCGTTTATGCTGTGGGGGCTACGGCCGGGGCCGCTCTTCATGGAGCAGAACCCTGAGCTGGCCTGGGGTCTGATCGCGTCGATGTATCTGGGCAACATGATCCTGCTGGCGATCAGCGTCTTTGCAATTCCGCTGTTCGTGCAGATCATCAAGGTGCCGTATCGTCTGCTGGCGCCGATCATCGTCGTGATCTGCACGCTTGGCACCTTCAGCGTCCATGCCTCCTTTATCGAAACTTACCTGATGTTTGCCGCTGGCATCGTCGGGTTCTTCATGCGGCTTTACGGCTTTTCGCCCGCGGCACTGGTGCTGGCGCTGGTCCTTGGCCCACTTGCCGAAGAGGCCTTGCGCCAGACTTTGACGATCTCGCGCGGGTCGGCGATGATCTTTCTCGAACGACCGGCCTCGCTTTGGATCATCGGTGTAACCATCGTTCTGGTCGTCGTGCTGCCGTTCATGAGCCGACACGGCAAGAGCGCGGGCAATGCCGAGAAGTCCGGGACCTAGCGGGTCGTGACCCTGTCCGAAGAGGACGCGCGGGCGCTGGTGAAGCACGCCTTTGCCCGCGCCGGTGTGCCCGAGGCTGCGGCAGCGCAGGCCGCCGAAATCCTGACCCTGGCCGAGATGATGGGGATCGCCACCCATGGTCTGAGCCGCGTCACCGTCTATGTCGACCGCATCGCGGGCGGCGGGATCGACCCCGGCGCCGAGCCGGTGATCCGCTCACCCGCGCCTGCCTTGCGGCATGTGCAGGGCAATAACGGGCTGGGCCCGGCGGTGGCCTATCGGGCGCTGATTGCCGCCATGGAGGCGGCGCGAAACGTCGGACTTGGGGCGGCGTTCGTGCAGGGCGGCACGCATCTTGGGGCGCTGGCACCTTACCTATGGATCGCTGCCGAGGCGGGATTTGCCTGTATCATGACCTCGACAACCGCCGCTATGATTGCGCCTGCCGGTGGGCGCGGCGCGATGGTGGGGAACAATCCGCTCGGCCTTGCTGTGCCGGGGCCGCAAGGCGCGCATGTGATCCTCGATATAGCCCTGTCTGTCGCGGCCCGGTCCCGCGTGCGCGCCGCCGCAGAGGCGGGCACGCAGATCCCCGACAGTTGGGCGACGGATGCCGATGGCCTCCCGACGACTGACCCGGCTGCGGCGATGCGCGGGCTCATGCAGGCGATCGGCGGCGACAAGGGTGCAAATTTGGCACTGTGCCTTGATCTGCTGGCCGGTGGGTTGTCCGGTGCCGCGATGCTGTCAGGGATCGGTTCTGCCGAAGGCGCGCGCGAGACGCCTCAAAACCTTGGCCAGATGATCCTGCTGATCGATACACGCCAAATGTTGCCCGAGGCAGAATTGTCAGCACGCATGGCGCAGGCGCGTTACACCGTGACCGGGAGTATACCTGTCGATCCGGCACATTCAGTGCGGATGCCCGGCGACCGCGCGATCCGCGCGCTGAACGACGCGCGGATCAATGGGTTGAGCTTGCCCGACAAACTGCTGGACAAGCTCCAAGCCCTCGCAGGCTAGGCGTCGACGCTTTCGGTGATCTCGCGCATGGCTTGCAGGAATTGCGCCACTTCAGCTTCGGTGTTGTAATGGCACATGGACACGCGAACGGCCCCGGTCAGACCAAGCGGATCGAGGATGTTGCCCGAATAGTGGTCGGCCTTGCGGGTGTGGGTGCGGATCCCGTGTTCGCGCAGCTTGGTCACGATGTCGGGCGCGTCCATGCCCTTGACCGCCAGAGACACCAGACCTTCGCGGCGCGGATTGTCGACGCCGCCGATGATAGTAACCAGCGGCATGTCGGCCAGCCCCGTCTGATTGCCGGTGCCGTGCAGCATCGCTTGGGTCAGATTTTCCTCATGCGCGTGGATCGCTGCACCAGCCGCCACGATCCGCTCGCGGCGGTCCGTGGCATCGCTGACCTGACTGCCAAGCCAGTCGAAATAATCCACCACATCCGAAAAGGTCACATATGCGCCAGTGTCGCGGGTGCCCAGTTCCCACGGCTCACCGGGCGCATTCAGGAGATGGTCGTGGGGCAGGGCGGCCATCCGGTCAGAGACCCAGGCCACACCGTAACCGTGACGCGAAAATACCTTGTAGGGTGAGACGACATAGCCGTCGATGCCGTAGCTTTCGATGTCGAGCCGACCATGCGCCGCATGCTGGATGCCATCGACGATGATAAAGCAGTCCGGCGCCACGTTTCGGATGGCCGCCGCGATGGAGGCCACGTCGACCGACATGCCCGACACGGGCGAGGTGTGCAGAATGGTGGCGACCTGCGTATCCGGTGTCAGTTCGGGGATATAGGCATCGGCGTCGACGGACCCGGTTTCCGGGTTGTGTGCGACAATGGTGTGCGCCTTGCCCGCGGATTCCGACCACTTCGCAGCAGCGCTCCGGCTGGCGGGGTGCTCAACCGTCGAACTGATCACGCGACCGGCCGGTGTGCCCATACATGCGGTGCGGATCAGGCGGAACAGCAACTCTGTCCCGCTTTCCCCGACAAAGAACTGACCTTTCGGGGCGTTGAACATCACCCGCATGTCGTCCTTGGATTTGTCGATCATCGCGACCAGCGCATGCGCTG
>JAGXGV010000081.1 GCA_024636635.1 Puniceibacterium sp. | reverse complement strand
CTGTCAGCGCCTTACCCTGAAGCAGCAGGTAGTTTCGCGCAAAGCCCGGGCGGACGTCGACGACATCGCCCATCTGGCCCAGCTTGGCCACACGTTCCAGAAGGATAACTTGCATGGTCTCGCTCCTTATTTCACGGCATAGGGCAGCAGGGCAAGAAAGCGGGCGCGCTTGATGGCACGGGCCAGCTCGCGCTGCTTCTTGGCCGAAACGGCGGTAATGCGCGACGGCACGATCTTGCCACGCTCGGAAATGTAGCGTTGCAGCAGTTTCGTGTCCTTGTAGTCGATAGCAGGTGCATTGTCGCCCGAGAAGGGGCAGACCTTGCGGCGGCGGAAGAACGGTTTTGCAGCCATGGTATAACTCCTTTTCTGACGTTATGCGGGACGACGTTCGCGGCGTTCGCCGCCACGGTCACCACCACGTTCACCCCTGTCGCCACGATCACGGTCGCCGCGGTCGCCACGATCAGAACGCTCGTCGCGTTTCTGCATCTGGACCGAAGGGCCTTCTTCGTGGGTGTCGACCTTGATGGTCAGAACGCGCATGACGTCGTCATGCAGGCGCATCAGGCGTTCCATCTCCTGCACGGCGGACGCGGGTGCGTCGGTGCGAAGATAGGCGTAATGCCCCTTGCGGTTCTTGTTGATCTTGTAGGACATGGTCTTCACGCCCCAGTATTCGCTTTCAACCAGCGTGCCGCCGTTGTCAGTGAGAACTGTGGTGAAGTGTTCGACAAGGCCCTCGGCCTGTGTGTTCGACAGGTCCTGGCGCGAGATAAAGACATGCTCATAAAGCGGCATGTGGTCTCCGTTTCCATTGTGGCGCATTTCAAAGAGCAGGCTGTTCACCCTTCGCGCCTGCCCACGAGAGTCTGCGCGGTTCATAAACTTGCGAAAGGAAGGCTCCATATACACGGATTCCCCATGGGTGCAAGGTCCATGCCCCGGCGGGCTGTGCCGCCTGCCGCGCGTTGGGGGCCAGGCGCGCCCTCACGCATCTCTGCCGCCCCTCTGCGCGGCACGCGGCAAGACATGCGGTCCGCCGCCCATGCCTATCTCTTTTCATGCGCGTGCCCCATTCCTGACGCTTTCAGCCTAGATTCTGATCCGTGAAATCAGCGTACGGAGAACCGTTCCATGACTGCCTTGTCGACTGATATTGCTGCAAAATCCGCGGAACCCGGCAAGACCGCGCGACCTTGCGCACCGTCGCGTTTCATCCTGTCCCTGTTGGGGTCGGCTCTGATGTTTTCGTCTTTCGCGCTTTGGCTGGTGCCCGGCAGCAGTGGCTTGCCGGAACTGTCGCTGATCAAGCTGGGGCTTTCGGTGTTCATGCTGATCGGCGGGCTTTGCTGCATCGCATCGACCCGGCCACAGCCTTCGTGATGTTGCGTTGCGCCGCCTGACACCACCATTTGCCCCGCGACAGGTCATTCCAGCCCGGCGAGGCAGACAGAGACCAAACCAGCAGACGTCGCAGTCATGACCCCACCCCAAGTGTCACGCTTTATGTGCATCGGGCGCCATATGCACAGTGTCATGTTCAAAATCCCACAGCTGCTATGAGGTTTCAATAGGTTGAAACATCTGCTGCACTGCAACATCTGTCATTGGTGATACTCAAAATGGAGAAATGCTTTATGAAGACCTTGATGTTCGCTACGGCTTTTGCCGCCCTGCCACTTGCCGCCGTCGCCGCACCCGAAAAATACACGCTCGACAGCAGCCACAGCCAGATCGTGTTTACCTACAACCACCTTGGATTTTCGACCGGCACCGGCATGTTCTCGGGGTTCGAGGGCGAGATCATGTTTGATCAGGAAGATCCCGCAAATTCGACCGTGAACGTGTCGATGCCTGTCACATCGATGATCACCGGATGGGAAGAGCGGTTCGAACACTTCATGTCGCCCGATTTCTTTGACGCCACCGACGACGAGATGGTCAGCTTTACCTCGACCGGGATCGAAGTGACCGGGACGGATACCGCGCTTATCACTGGTGATCTTACGCTGAACGGCGTGACCAAATCTGTTGTGCTTGATGCGAAGCTGAACCAGGCCGCCAGCCACCCGATGGAGAACAAGCCCTGGGCCGGGTTCGATGCCACCACCACGCTGGTGCGCAGCGACTACAACGTCGGCGGCTTTGCCCCCTATGTCAGTGACGAAGTCGAAGTGATGATCTCGGTCGAGGCGATGAAGGCCGAGTGACCGCATCCACGCAGGGCCTGCTGTGGCTTGTGCAATTGAAGAATGCCCCCGGTGACGAAAGTCATCGGGGGTTTTGCGTGCCACGATCAGACGTGCCGGTCCTGCCAACGACGGTGGCGCCTTTGCGCGCGGCAGGGGTACGGGCCATGGGCGGGTCTGGTCAGGCCGGTCTGGTCCGGCGGGTCTGGTCCGGCTGGTTTTGTCGGAGCGGTCTGGACTTCACGACTCCGGCAAGCGCGTCGCCGTCAGCTGCACGCTCAGATCGACCGAAAAGCCAAGCTGGCCCTCGTCGCTCATGTTGTCGCCGATGTCGTAGACGCGCCGGTCGAGCGTGGTGCGCCCTTCCATCCGGGCGGTGTCACCGTCAAGGGTCAGCTGAAAGGGCAGGGTGACTGGTACGTCGGTGTCGCGCAGGGACAGCGTGCCCTGCGCCTCGTATCCGTCCGCCACCCTGACGATATCGGCGGCAAAGGTGGCGGTGGGAAACTGCTCTGCTGCAAGGAAGTCCGCCCCCAGAGCCTGGCTGGTCACAGAGCCGAGCGTGAGCGAGCCGATGGCCACCGTCACGGTAACCTCTCCCGCCTTGCCGGGGCCGTCGCGTTCGTCAAAGGCGATGTCTGCGGTCCAGTCCGCAAAGCTGCCCGTCACCTCGGACCCCATTTGCACGACCGCGATCGACAGCGTACCTTCCTGCACGGTCCAGTCGCTTTCGACCTCGTCCAGGGCGGCGACCTGTGCGGCGCTTGCCTCGTGTTCGAACACGCCAAGACCGGCGCCGGCGCCGATCGCCACGCCCCAGATCATAAGGGCACTGGCCAGCGGAACAAGCCTGCGGTGACCGTGCCGTACATCGCCAGCCTCGGTCCGGCCGGGCAGCATGCGGCGCAGCGTCGAGTCTCGGTCGATCACATGATGCTTGAGCGCACCCGCCACGTGCAGCACCACCGACACCAGCAGCACCCGTTCCAGGATGATGTGCAGTGCCGCTGTCACCTCTGCCACGCCCTCGGATTTTGGTACAAACGGCAGGGACTGTCCGAAGGGCCACCAGATCGGCGCAAAACCCGACGTGGCCGCATGGTGCATCCATCCGGTCAGTGGCACCAGCAGCAAAGAGCCGTAGAGCAGCCAGTGCACCGTTTCGGCCAGCCAGCTTTCCAGTCGGCGTTCGGGGTGCAGCGGGGCGGGCTTTGGCTGGCTCAGCGCCCAGAGGATGCGGATCAGTGCCAGAAAGAAGATCGTGATCCCCAGGGTCTTGTGTATCGAGAACAGAAACGCCTTGTCCGCCAGTTCGGCGCTTGTCGCATAAGGCGCGTCGTTGGCAAGGATGCCCAGCGGGATCATCACCAGTATACCAAGAGCGGTCAGCCAGTGCAGGGTCTTGGCGACGCCGCCGTAGCGGGTTGCCGTGTTGGTCAGGGTCATGTGTCATCTCCGGACATCGATTTCGGGCAATCTAGCGGAACTGCCGTGCGCGGCAATCCGCACAGACGCACAGCGGGGCTGCATATGGTGTCCGGGTCGGTACCGGCCGGATTGTTGCACGGCGGATCAAGGCCGGGTAAGCGGTACCAGCACATCAACTGAGGCAGGGGAGGTCCCAGATGACCCGCGCATTCGTATTTCCCGGGCAGGGTGCCCAGACCATCGGCATGGGCCGCGACCTGGCCGACACCTATCCGGCGTCCCGCGCCATCTTCGAAGAGGTCGATGAAGCGCTTGGCGAAAAGCTCAGCACGCTGATCTGGGACGGCGATCCCGCGGTGCTGCAATTGACGCAGAACGCCCAGCCCGCCCTGATGGCGACCTCGCTTGCGGTGATGCGCGCACTGGAATCCGAAGGCATCGCTGTCACCTCTGCCGCTTATGTGGCGGGGCATAGCCTGGGCGAATACTCGGCCCTGACGGCTGCCGGCGCGCTCAGCGTGACCGACGCCGCCCGCTTGCTGCGTGCCCGGGGCCGCGCGATGCAAGAGGCAGTTCCAGTGGGCGTTGGTGCCATGGCGGCGTTGTTGGGCCTTGATTTTGCGACCGTTTCGCGCATTGCCGACATGGCGGCGGGGGACGAGATCTGTGCCGCCGCGAACGACAACGATCCGGCCCAGGTTGTGGTGTCGGGTCATCGCGGCGCGGTGGAGCGTGCGGTGGACCTGGCAAAGGCCCAGGGCGCGCGCCGCGCCGTGATCCTGCCGGTCAGTGCGCCGTTCCATTGCCTGCTGATGGAACCCGCCGCGCGGGTCATGGCCGAAGCGCTGGACGCGGTGACCATTCGCCCGCCGGTCGTGCCGCTGGTTGCGAACGTGACCGCAAGCGCCGTGAGCGAACCCGACGCCATCCGCTCGCTTCTGGTGACGCAGGTCACGGGGGCCGTGCGCTGGCGCGAATCGGTGGCCTGGATGGCTGAGCAAGGGGTGACAGAGATCTGGGAGATCGGCGCAGGCAAGGCGCTCTCGGGGATGGTGCGGCGGATTGCCAAGGATGTCGCGACCCGGTCCGTTGCAGACTCCGCCGAAGTGCGCGTCGCCGTCGAGGCTCTGGTCTGACAGGCACGGCGGCGCGCAAAACTTTTCTGAAAAGTTTTGCCAAGAGTTTTGATAAAACTCTTGGTGCCAGCCACACAAGTTATGCAAAGGAAGTCCAATGTTCGATCTGACTGGAAAATCTGCGTTGATCACCGGTGCCTCTGGCGGCATCGGCGGCGAAATTGCGCGTACCCTGCACGCGGCGGGCGCCACCGTAGGACTGAGCGGCACACGCACCGAACCTCTTGAAGCGCTGGCGGCCGACCTTGGCGAGAGGGCGTTTGTCCTGCCCTGCAACCTGGGGGATCTGTCTGCGGTCGATGCTCTGCCAAAAGCGGCGATCGCGGCGATGGGCTCTGTCGATATTCTGGTGAACAATGCCGGCATCACCCGCGACAACCTGTTCATGCGCATGTCGGATGAAGAATGGCAGTCGGTGATGGACGTGAACCTTACCGCGACCTTCAAGTTGTGCAAGGGAGTGCTGCGCGGCATGATGAAGGCCCGATGGGGCCGGATCGTCAACGTCTCTTCGGTGGTCGGCGCGATCGGCAATCCCGGGCAGGCCAACTATGCGGCGTCCAAGGCCGGCGTAGTCGGTCTGTCCAAGTCGCTGGCCTACGAGGTTGCAAGCCGCGGCATCACGGTCAACGCCGTGGCGCCAGGGTTCATCGCCACAGCCATGACGGACAAGCTGGACGAAGAGCAGAGGACTGCCATCCTCACCCAGGTGCCGATGGCCCGCATGGGTGAGCCGTCCGAGATCGCGACCGCCGTTCTGTATCTTTCCAGTCGCGAGGCAGCTTATGTGACGGGCACCACCTTGCATGTGAACGGCGGGATGGCCATGCTCTGAATCCAGGCCGTCCGCGCTGAATGGGAAAGCGTTTGCCAACCCCATCGCATGTGCTATAGGGCGCGTCAGTTCCGGTCGGGTCGTTTCAGGCGGCACGCCTCCGGTCCCGCGCAACGGGCAAACGAACCGCCCGGAAGGGCACGACAGAAGCCAGCCCGCCTGGGCGAAGGAAAATCCGGGTCAGAGCACCCGACAGTTGAATGAGGATGACAGAATGAGCGACGTCGCAGACCGCGTTAAAAAGATTGTTGTTGAGCATCTCAGTGTGGAAGAGGCCAAGGTCACGGACAACGCGTCGTTCATCGACGATCTGGGCGCAGACAGCCTTGACACGGTCGAGCTTGTCATGGCTTTCGAAGAAGAATTCGGCATCGAGATCCCAGATGACGCCGCCGAGAACATCCAGACCTTCGGCGATGCTGTGAAGTTCATCAACGAAGCGTCCTGATCGGGTTCGTACGGACAATGGTTTGAATGACGGCGCGTCCTGACCGGGCGCGCCGTCATGCGTTTGTCGGCCGTTTCCGTCGCCGGGACGGGTTCATCCCCAAAGGGAGAAGCCTTTCTCGACAGATTGATCGAAGGGACTTGTGGCAACCGGCCGGAAGACCGACCCGTCAACTGCCCAAGGCGTTTCGGAAACGACCTTGATCACGTGTTCGCGGTGTTCTGCCCGCGCATCGAACCCAAAAAAACGAGGCCAACCATCCGGGGTTCATTCTGAGTTGATGTATTTTGATAAACCAGTTGCTTCCATCATGCCGTCCGTTTCTGAATATGCGGGTAAACATAAGTGCCAGAATTGCGTTTTACATAACCAAATCAAATATATTGACCGGACCCTGATGGCGTCGCCAAGGCTGGCGCAAACAGCGCGGCAGGGTCGCGCCACCGCATGAAATTCGCTCGATAGGAGACATCCCCGATGACGCAACGCGTTCTAGCGCTTTTGCCGGGTGACGGCATTGGACCGGAAATCACCGAAGCAACGCGGCACGTCCTGACGGCGGCCTCAACGACCTTCGGGCTTGGGCTGACTTTCAGGACCATCGACATCGGCTTTGCCGCGCTTGAGGCCACTGGCAGCACCTTTCCCGACAGTGCCTTCGAGATGATCCGCGCCTGTGATGGCATCGTGCTGGGACCGGTGTCGCACAACGCCTATCCACCCCGGGCCGAGGGCGGGCTGAACCCCTCGGGCGAGTTGCGCAAGCGTCTGGATCTATTTGCCAACATCCGCCCCGCCCGTACCCGCGCGGGCATTGTCCCGCGCGCAGGCGTGCCGCTGGACATGGTGGTCGTGCGCGAGAATACCGAAGGTTTCTACGCCGACCGGAACCTGTTTTCCGGGCCCGGCGAAATCATGGTGACAGAGGATGTTGCCATGGCCTTTCGCCGGATCACGCGCCATGCCTCGATGCGGATCGCCCGCGAGGCTTTTGCCCTTGCGGAAACCCGCGGCAGGCATGTCACAGCCGTGCACAAGGCGAACGTGATGCGGGTCAGCGACGGGCTGTTTCTGGAGTGTTGCCGCAAGGTTGCCGAGGATCATCCCGATGTCGTCTACGATGAACGTCTGGTGGATGCGATGTGCGCGCACCTGGTGCGCTCGCCGGATCAGTATGACGTGATCGTCACCACCAACATGTTCGGCGACATCCTTTCGGACCTGGCGTCTGAACTGGCCGGCAGCCTTGGCCTTGCCGCGTCGCTCAACGCGGGTGAGGCGGCGGCCATGGCGCAGGCCCAGCATGGATCGGCGCCTGACCTTGCAGGGCATGACATCGCCAACCCGTCCTCGCTTATCGGCTCTGCCGCGATGCTGCTGATCTGGATGGGACAGCGCGACGGGGATCCTGCGCTTCTGCGGGCGGCAGAGGCGATCGATGCCTCGCTCGAGGTGGCGCTGAGCTCGCCTGAAATGCGAACCCGCGATCTGGGGGGCATGGCGGGAACCCGGGACTTTGCGGCGGCTGTGGCGGATGGGCTGTCAAAATCGGATAGGACAGTCGGATAAAAGCGCGCAGGCTGTGTGGGGTTCAGTGCCGGTGAATAATCATCAGGACCAGTGCCGCAGGGCGCAAAATGGCGGGCGAGCAAAGCTGTCCTGGCTGGGGTCTTCGTGTCGGCGCCAATCTGGCGGGTTTACCAGATATCTGCCGTCTCTGGCGAAATCTCGGCCGTGTTCTTGCCTGTCGGGGCAGGGTGGTTGCGTCGCAGCAGACCCATGATCACAATTGCGCCTATCACAAGGATCTGGACGGCCCAGGTGATCAGAACTGTCTGGATCAGGGAATAACCGACCAAAAGAGCCACGACAAACGTCATGGCCGCAACCGGTACGCTCACGATGACTCCGGCAAATCCCATATTGCACAACCCGTCCGTTGTGGAATTGTGCCGTTTCTTCGAGTCGTGTGAATTGGGCATGTATCTCGATCTCGCGCTCAAGGTGCGGATGATATGTATGTCACAACCATAAGGTTAACGACCGTGACACACAAGCGTTGCTTGATCTTTTCAAGGACCAACCGGCAAAGCGCATCCCCGATTTATCGTAGAGAGATAGTGCGGAAATGTTGCGTCACCAATGTCGCATGATTCCGAAAGGTGCCAAAATTGATGACAACGCCGGTCTCATGTGACATGGTGCCTTGCCTGCCTGATTTCAGATTCCCGCGAGCAATGAGTGGTTTTC
Source organism: Puniceibacterium sp. (assembly GCA_024636635.1). GTDB lineage: Bacteria > Pseudomonadota > Alphaproteobacteria > Rhodobacterales > Rhodobacteraceae > Puniceibacterium. The sequence continues at coordinate 17,997 of JAGXGV010000081.1, read as the reverse complement.
CCTGATCAGCCCGGCGCCCAACAGGTTGTCGGTCAGTCGCCGCGCTGCATCAAGCTCTTCCTGGGTGGCCGCATCCGCCACCTGTTCAAGGCAGTACTCTTGCAGCAGCGCCTGCATTCTGTCCTGCGTCGTCGGTTGCGACGACGTTGGCGCAATGCTCTCGGCCGCGGTCATGCCCTCGTCCGACAGGCACTGTTCCCTCTGATCATCGACAAATACATCGCCTTCAATTCCCGCAAAGCGGCGAATGCGGTCGATCCGATCATCGCTGCAATCCAGAAGCGCCGCCATGGCAGAGACCTTGCCCATGGGCGTGGTCTTTCCGACATAACCGTAAGGGGCACAATCCGACCGTTTCAGGACCCGGTCCATGACGGGGTCTATGACGGTGACAATATCGGAAATCCCCGAATCCCGGGCATATTCCAGCGATGCAGCCATCAGTTCACAGGTGGCATAGCTGACCGAATTGCGGGATTTTCCGCGATCGAGCACTTCGGTATCCACGCAGAACCGCGTCGATTCCCAAAGAGTCGCACTGCGCAACGGCGGCTCGCCATTCAGGATGCTGGAAAACACGTCCGACAACATGTGCGGTCCCGTGGTCTGCAAGGCCCGAACGCAGGACACGACGCGGTTTTGTTCGTTTACGCCGATGACATATGCGGGATCAAGCGCGTCATACTGATCGATCTCGCGTCCGTCGCGGATATCGACCTCCCAGCCGAGGCGCTGACCAAACACGCGGGCCCTCAGCGCAAACATTTCGTCAAGCAGCCGCGTGTAACGGTGGCGGTTGATGCCGTCTACAACAATGATCATGATTTACTCTACTTCCCCAATGGTTCTAAACAGAGTTGTATCTGTTTTGACGCCGGCCGCTATTGGGGGAAACCCGTAGGAGGGTTGGTCAGACAGGATAAATTATGCTCAACCCGATGGCACGGCCCACAGCGTGCGGGGTTGTCAGGGCGCCCAGCTTGGTTCTGCACGAGCGTAAGTGCACTTCGATCGTCCTGTTCGAAATTGACAGGATGTCGGCCACATCTTGCTGGGACTTGCCCGCAGCGACCCACTGGAGAATCTCGATTTCCCGTTCCGAAAGCGACGGGTGTGTCAGCTTGCGTGTGAGTATGCTGGACTGCATGACATGATCGTGCAGGTGGACGGCGGCGGTCTGAAGATCGCCAATGATTGACGTCTTGAGCAGCCGCCATTCCCGATCCGAACAATTCCGGGTGACGCTGAAAAGACCGACATCCCCATAGGGACCGCGCACCGGAATGGTCAGCCCCTGTTCAGAGATGCCAAAGTCATGTGCTGCCTGCATGATGGTCTGGAACGACGTTTCCTTGCGCAGGCGCTGCCAGTCGACGGGCGCGATACTGCGACTTGCCATGAGCAGCGCCGGATCCTTGTGCTGGTAGCCCTGCTCGACATAGCGGGTCTGCCACTCATCAGGATAGTTCACGAAGCCATGCACCGACTGCTGGATCGGGTTCATTCCGGCATAGGCCGCAAAATCCAGTTCGTGTTCGGCGCACACGGTATCAAGGAAGCATCGCAGATTATGCTCCGGAAAGGGAAGCTTGCTCAGATCGATTACGGACACATCGCTACCTTATACGGCTGTCCGATCCCCGCCGCGCCGGACACCGGTTTTTAAAGATCTGCGTCTCCCGTCGCGAACATTCTGGGCTAAAGGGTGCGAAAAGATGATTAAGAGACGCAACCGATGGTTGTTCCTATCACTTATTAAAAAAAAGTTAAAGTCGAGTCTGCGTGTTGTCGTCCCTTACAGCAAGAAGGAAGGAAAATATCGCCGAACGATGTGATTTTCCAAGAGCATGATAATGACCAGCCAGTTTGTGTGTTTCCGGCGGCAGAACCGGGGTGCTTGATCTGGCTTCGAACTGTTCTTCTGATGAAAACAATCCTTCGATCCGAACTTCAAGCGCTTGCGACAATGCAAAAAGCTGGACGGCGGTCGCGCGCCGGGTGCCTTTTTCGAATGCGTCAATGGTTTTTGGCGACACTCCGATTCGTCCGGCAAGGTCTTCCTGCGATAATTTGCGCGAGACTCGCAGATTCGCAATGCTTCGTCCAAGCAGGATATCAATTTCACTCATTTTCACTGGTCCATGGTCAATTCGTTAACTGGCGTCAGTTTAACTTTCAGAATGGCAGGACTTCAACAGGGATTATTCAGAAGAATTTTCCCTTGGAAGATCGGGCAACGAACCTGAAAGCAGAAGAATAGCACCCCGTCTGCCGGATCGTGACAGCGGTGCCGACCAGCTTTTGCGGATGCGAACAAGAGTGTCGTACCGTTTCCTGCCAGTGTGGCGCCGGTCACACGATTATGCCTTGCTTTCATGCTGAATCTGGCGCCGTGTGCGCGTAATCGGGAAACACCGGGCAGAGGCAGAATGGCATGAACTGGAAACGTCTTTTGACGCGGGCAAACCGCATGTGGTTCGAGATCGGCCTGGCGGTCGTTCTGGGGCTTGTGGCTACGACAGGTGTGCTGGCGCAGCCCGAGTCGGGGCACACGCTCGCGGGGCACGAGCGCGGCGCCATGTCCGTCGTCACGGGTGTAGGCACATCCGCTGCCATGCCCGCCGGACCGGCTGCGATCCGGTCCTGAGCCGCGCTCACGCGTCATCGCGATCCGGTGTCGCTTCGGTTTGCGGATCGACATGCTCTTCGACCCAGCTCTGCACCGTGGCCAGCCGGGTGCGGGCGACGGGAATACGGGTGTCGTCGGCCAGTTGCAGGACGTGGCGGTTTCCATCCCGCCTGAGCCTCAGCGTTTCGTTGCGTGACACCCACCAGGATCGGTGCGGCTGGCACCCATCCTCGGGGCGGGTCTGGGCGACGATATCGCTCAGGCGCGCGCGTTGTGTCAGGGTGGCGCCGTCCAGCGTGACCTTGACGTGATGTTCGCGCGCCTCGATGTGACGGACGCGCGACACCGCCACCTTCTGGCTACCGATCAGCAGGTGACGCACGCTGTCGCCCTGCGTGTCAGGCGGCGCGGCCTCGGGCAGATCCCTGACCGGGATTTCGTCCTGCGGGTTCTGGACGGTCGGCAGAACGAACCTGTAGAACACCGTTTCGAATACGATGACACTGGGCACGAACAGAATGACCCGGCCCCAGAGGTCCGGTTCCGGTGCACCCGAGGTCAGATGCCAGGCCGCCATTTCGCAGACAGCCGCCGCCGGAATGACGCCAAGTACGCCAGAGACGGGCAGGGGCCAGACAAGTGTCGGCCAACGCGCTTCGACCACTGAATAGAGCGTGAGGACCGACAGCGAGATCGCCAGGTAGATCGCAAGCGCGAATGGCCAGACGATCATCACGATCCAGACATCCAGGTGAACGGGAAGTCCGGGAGAATCTGCAGTGATCATCACGATGATCGCCAGGCAGATGAACAGCGCCGCCTTGCCCGTCCGCAGCGCCACAATCAGATCCCGCACGCTCAGCCTGTAACGGTCCCCGAGAAGTGAAACCAGATTCATTTTTCGTGTATAAGGTTTCATGAGTTCGAAGACTTGTCCGGTTGTGTATCGCGAAGTGACGCCTGTTGGCACCATGTTTGCAGGTATTCAACGGTTTTCAAAGGATTGCGAACTGTAAGGCAAGTTGACGCCACATCAGCCTGTCCTGTTGCCGTGGTGCACTGCCGTCCCGACCGGCGGCCGACGGGTTTCGCTTCCATCTGCCGCCCGACGATGACGGCGAATTCATCCCGCTACCTGATCGCCAGGGCCGCGGATAAGGGGTGGCGCGGCAGGCCATCCGCGGTGCTTTGCCAAAGCGTAATTTTTCTGAAATTCCTCGCTTGACGGGGCAGGGCGCGCCCCCTATTACCCCCCTCACGCTTGGGAGACCATGCGGCAGTGGGCGGTTGTAGCTCAGTTGGTTAGAGTACCGGCCTGTCACGCCGGGGGTCGCGGGTTCGAGCCCCGTCAACCGCGCCATCACTGCCCATGTTCGGCCCGTTTGCGTTGCGCGGTTGTAGCTCAGTTGGTTAGAGTACCGGCCTGTCACGCCGGGGGTCGCGGGTTCGAGCCCCGTCAACCGCGCCACTTTCCCTTATCTCGATCAGGGCGTGTTGCGCTCAGTCTGTGTCATGTATTCAGTCATCACCCCGAGGCAGCGTTTGCGCAGCAAAACGCTTTCGCCCGCGCCGGGGATTTCGATTGAACGCGTCACGCTTTGACAGATTCCCGATCCCGGTAAATAGTTTGGAACCCATTCGCGGACCCTGCGTTCTACTGTCAGAGCGGCTTGTTACCATGACCGTCAATATCTGTTCCTGTCGTCATACCCCGGATGACATAACGCAAAAAAGGCGCCCTGAGGCGCCTGTTTTTTGGACGTTGTTCGCGCCATGAAGGGGTGGGATCAGCTACCCCAGGCACGCACCGGTCCGCAGTCCATGTGGACAAAGTTCGAGCCGCTATAACGTCCCACGCCGCCAGCGTGACAGGCTGCCGCCGCGCGCGCAACCTGATGCACGGAGCGGGAGGCGAGTCGCAGATCGGCTGCTTCGCCACGCAAATGGCGCGAGTTTTTCGCCACGCCGGACGAGCGGGCGCGCAACATCGCATTGGTCGCCGGGCTGCGATAGCCCGAAATCAACATGTAAGGTTCGCTCACATCCATCATGTTATGCGCCGCCGTCATGAGGTCGACCGTCCGAATGTCGATGCCCTTGACCTGATCGTTGCGCCAGTCACGCATGAAATAGGTTATTTCGTTGACTGCATCGGCAATATACTGGCCTTCAACCCAGTAAATCATGTCAATACGTTCCCCGGTTCGACCCGACAGCATTCGGATCCGCCGGATATCGCCACCGCCGCGCAGGAAACCTGCTGCGTTTGCAAAAGTTGGTGCCGATGTGATCATCGTTGCCGCGAACGCGCCCAGTAGGCCACGCCGCGATATACCGCTTGCGCTTGTTTTTGTCATGGTAAAGAGCCTGTCCCGTATCTGTACCTGTCCGCCCACGACGTTGCGTGGACACTGCCATTTCATCCCCAGATGTTGCATTGGTATGCCACAAAGGTGAATTTTCTGTAACCCGCAAAAGAGGCTCATCAGGACATTCAAGAGGTTTCGGCAAGATTTTGCTTAAACGCGCATCAATGTGGCGATAGAGAAACGCGCAGCGGATGATTTTGGCCTGAAACGATCGCAGCGCAGGGCGTTTCGCAAGACCTGCCGCGCGGATCGACCTTTAGGAACCCAAAATACCGATCCAGAACCGACCCATCCAATGAAGAAGCTTCTTGTGAAATCTCGCCTTGGCCCGGCCCGGATCTGAGGTAATACGACTCACGGTCACAAGCGGAAACCGCCGCGGTGCAGCGGCGGTTCCTGGAAGCTTCTTCTGCACTCTGTCTTAAGGTATATCCTGATAGTGAGGTGCTGTAGACTGGCTTCCGACACCTTATCCTTACCACAAACTGGCCTGAGTCGCAGCAACTATTCGCCAAGCCTTCTGTCTCGCCACGGGGTAGGTCGTTTCCCTGGCTGAACGGGCAAAGGTGGATGCCCATGCCGCGCAGGACGCTCAAGGGCTGCGGTTCTCAACTGGATTCCCCCTGCCACCTGGGTTATTGCGGCCTCGGAACACAGCGGCGCAACACAGGGCGCCTTTCGATCTGGGAGCAGCTTGCCGTGACAATGGGTCCGCAGACCGACGCGCCCGGGCCGGGGGGCACCTTGTCGGTAATCTGTCAGGATCTTGGGCAGACGGCGATGCTCGCCGACCGGATCGCGCGCCATCTTGTCCCGGGGGATGTGGTTCTGTTCGATGGCCCGCTGGCGGCGGGCAAGACCACCTTTGTGACCCGGATCTGCAAGGCACTCGATTGCGCAGACCAGCCGTCAAGCCCGACGTACACCATTTCGAACGTCTATACCTGTCCGCATTTCGAGATATTTCACATCGACGCCTACCGGCTAAGCGGAATTGATGCGTTCGGGAACCTTGGGATCGACGAGTTCTTTCCCGACTCGGTGACGCTGATCGAATGGGGCACACGGGTGGCCGGGATCTTTCCGCAGGCCCTGCGCATCGAGATTGCCTTTTGCCAAGGCGAAGACGGCGCGCGCCGCCTGACCTTCACCAGCGGGGGGGCACGCTGGCAGCCCCTGCTGGCGGAGCTTGCCGGTGCGGACGCCGCGACGGACCGCCCGGCGTGAAACTGATCATCCAGACATCTTCGGCTGCCTTTGGCATGGGCCTGCTGTCGTCGACCGGCGTGCTGCTGCATGAAATCCATGGACGCGACCGCTTACCATTGGCCCGGAATCTCGGTGATCTGTTCCGGGCGCTGACGGCGGATGCCCGGGTCGGTCCCGCGGATATCGACGGCGTCTGTGTCGATCTTGGCCCCGGCGGTCTGTCCTCGACCCGGGCCGGGGTCAGCTTTGCCAACGCCTTTGCCTATGCCACCCCGGCGCGGCTTGCGGGGGTGTCGGCGCTGGATCTGCTGATGCTGGCCGCGCGCAGCAAGACAGAGCGTCCCGTCATCGCCCTGCGTCCGGCGCAGGGCGGTCAGGCGTTCTGGGCATTCTACGTCACGGGCGATCTGCGGGACTGGGGCTGCGAACCGCCGGGGCCGGTGATCGCGCGGACCCAGCAGGCCCATGGCGACATTGCGTTGGCCGGTCCGCTGGCACGGCTGCGGCTGGAGGCGGGCGACATGTCTGCGGTGCAGCTGCTGGACATCGACCCCCCGCCGCTTGCGCATTTTGCGACCGCCCGCTGGCGCCGTCCGGCCGAGGTTGCAGGTGTCGCCATTCTGGAGCCGATCACCGCGCCTGACGCCCTTGGGCCTGCCTGAGCCGCGACTGGGCACGCCCGGCTTTTTGAGTTGCGCGGGCCGGGGCGGGCCAGTAGAGCCGCGGCATCGGTGCGCCCGGCCGTGCGGCCCCGGATGTTGCAAGACGCAGGATCGACGCGAAGGACCGAACAGGATGAACGACATCAGGACCGGATCAGGATCGCAGTCGCAGCTGGCCCAGGCGGCGCGCTGCCTTGACGCGGGCGGGGTCGTGCTGTTGCCCACGGATACGGTGTTCGGCCTTGCCGCGCTGCCCACGCGGCCCGCGGCCGTGGCGCGGGTCTTTGCGCTCAAGGATCGTCCGGCCACCAAGTCGCTTGCCGTGATGGTCGCGGATCTGCGCCAGCTTGAACAGATCGGGGCCGAAGTGACCGCGGCGGTGCGCAGGCTTGTCGCGTCGCCCTTCTGCCCCGGTCCTTTGTCCCTGGCCGTGGGGCTGCACCCCAAAGGGCGGGCGGACTGGCTTGCCGGTCGCGACGAACTGGCCTTTCGCATTCCCGACGATGCCTTCCTGCTGGACCTTCTGGGCCGTGTCGGGCCGCTTCTGGTGACCAGCGCGAACCGGTCCGGGTTGGACACACCGGGCAGCGCATCAGAGGCGGCGGCGCAACTGACCGGACGGCCTGACATGGTGATAGACGGACGCGCCTGCGGGCCCGTGCCCTCGACCCTGGTCAATTGCCGCCGCGACCCGCCGGTGATCGAACGCATCGGCGTGATCCCCCCCGAAGAGCTGGCCGGATATTTGGACACATGACGCAGGGCGATCTGGTGCTTGGCATCGAAACCTCGTGCGACGATACTTCGGTCGCGCTGGTGCGCCGCGACGGTCAGGTGATCGCCTGCGAGACGGTGTCGCAGTTCGAGATCCATTCGGAATTTGGCGGCGTCTTTCCCGAATTCGCCAGCCGCGCGCATCTTCACGCGATCCTGCCGACGATTGCCAAGGTCATGAGTGCGGTCAATTCCGACCCCGCCCGGATCCGTGCGATCGGGGTGACGCGGGGACCCGGGCTGATCGGATCGCTGATTGTGGGGGTGAACACGGCGCAGGCGTTGGGCATCGCCTGGGACAAGCCGGTCTATGGTGTGAACCATCTGCGCGGCCATCTGCGCAGCCCGGATCTGGACGAGCCGCGCATCATCTATCCGGCGCTGCTGCTGCTGGTGTCGGGCGGGCACACGCTGCTGTGCCATCTGCAAAGCGCAGTGGATGTCACGGTCCTTGGCACCACGCGCGACGATTCCGTGGGCGAAACCTATGACAAGGTGGCGCGGATGCTGGGCCTTGGCATGCCGGGGGGGCCGGCGCTGGACCGGCTGGCGCTGGCGGGGCAGGCGGTGCACCGGTTCCCGCGCCCGATGATCCGCGAGGGATACGAATTTTCCTTTTCCGGCCTGAAGTCGAGCGTGGCGCGCTTGCTGGAAAAGGACCCCGGCGCGGACCGGGCCGACATCGCCGCCTCCTTTGTGGCGGCCTGTCTGGATGTGCTGGGGGCCAAGATCCGCCGCGCGCTGGCCGAACATGACGCGACCTCGCTTATCGTGGTCGGCGGTGTGGCGGCCAGCCGCCAGATCCGCGACCTGGTTGCGGACATCTGCACCGAACACGGTCTGACGCCCTGCCTGCCGCCGCTGTCCTGGGCCACGGACAATGCCGCAATGATCGCGCTTGCGACCTGGGACTATCTTGAACACGACGCGCCGCAGGATCTGCGCACAACGCCAAGCCTGTCCCTGTCCGCCTGGTAGCGCGGCAGGCCCCACACTCCGCCGTCCGGCATTGGCGATTGACGGCACCGCGATCCGTGCCAGTCTCATCCTGTCAAAGCCAACAGGAGTGCCCCGCATGACAGACCCGCTGCCCCCATTGCAGACCTACGAGATTGCGGATTTCACGCTCCAGTCCGGCGCGGTGCTGCCACGGGCGGAACTTGCCTACCGCACCTATGGCACGCTTGACGCCGACCGGTCCAACGCGATCATCTATCCGACCTCTTACGGTGTGGTCGATGCCGATGTCGCCTGGCTGATCGGGCGTGACCGCGTGCTTGACCCGTCGCGGTATTTCATCGTTGCGCTGAACATGTTCGGCAACGGCGCCTCGTCCTCGCCCAGCACGCTCGCGCGTGATCCGGCCACCGGGCGTTTCCCGGCCTTCAGCCATGTGGACAACGTGACGGCCCAGCATCGACTGATCACGCAACATCTTGGCATCGACCGGCTGGCGCTGGCCTATGGCTGGTCGATGGGCGCGCAGCAGGTGCTGCACTGGGGCGCGCTGTTTCCCGATGCGGTCGCGAGGATCTTTGCAGTCTGCGGCACGGCGAAAACCTCGGTCCACAACCAGGTGTTTCTTGAATCGCTGCGGGCCGCGCTGACCACCGATCCGGCTTGGGACGGGCAGAAGTTCACCGCCCACCCCGAACGCGGATTGCTGGCCTTTGGCCGCGTCTATGCAGCCTGGGCGCTGTCGCAATCGTTTTATCGGGACCGGGTTCACGAATCCCTCGGCTACAGCGGCATCACAGACTATCTTGCCGACACCTGGGACAAGGTGTTCATGCACCGCGATCCGCACAACCTGCTGTCGCTGCTTGACACCTGGCAGCGCTGCGACATCAGCGCCAACAGCCGTTTTGACGGCGACCTTGGCGCGGCACTGAGCGCGATCACCGCGCGCACCGTCCACATGGCATCCAGCACGGACCTTTATTTCCGCGCGCACGACATCCGGGCAGAAGCTGCCGCCATGCCAAACGGGACCTTTGCCGAACTGAAGACCGTCTGGGGGCACCGCGGCGGAAATCCACAACAAAGTCCGGCGGATGAGCAGAAACTGCGGAACGCGGTTCAGGCCCTGCTGGGCACTTGACATGCGGTTCAGGATAAGGCGCTCTGGATGAGGCAGCCGAAACGGGAGCGGATCCCGGCCAGACCCTCAGATGGCCCAAATTTTAGGCCTATATCTGAACTAATTACCAAATATTGGGCGGGAGGTAAACAGGTTGTCGTCAAGAAGTCAGAAGTGAGGTTGGACGGGAGAGCCCGCGAACGGAATGACTGACATCCCGGAGTGAAAAAAGCCTGCACGGCAGGATCGGCAATGCACCGGGACATAACAAAACAGTCGCCGCATGATTTTACACGGCCCGGGGAGGGCAGTGTGCGGCAGACCAACGCAGACCAACAAGGAGGATACGATCTATGGAAAGACGCAAGTTTCTGAAAGCTGCCGCCGGCGGCACGGTAGGGGCCGCGGCACTCGCTGCTCCTGCGATGGCGCAAAGCCGGATGGATATGGTGATTGTTTCAACCTGGGGCCGCGACTTTCCCGGGCTGGGGACAAGCGCGCAGCGGCTTGCCGCACGGATCGAGGAAATGACAGAAGGCCGGATCGCGGTCCGGTATTTCGCCGCGGGCGAGCGTGTCGGCGCCTTTGACAGCTTTGACGAGGTCGCTTCGGGCAACGCTCAGGCCTATATCGCGACCGATTATTACTGGAAGGGCAAGCATCCGGCGTGGGCTGCCTTCACCGCCCTGCCGTTCGGCATGATCTATACTGAAATGGACGCCTGGATGAAGTTCGGCGGCGGTCAGGAACTGCTGCACAAGCTGGGCGATGAATTCGGCATCGTCGGCTTTCCCTGTGGCAACACCGGTCTTCAGATGGGCGGCTGGTTCAACAAGGAAATCAATTCTCCCGAGGATCTCAGGGGGCTCAAGATGCGCATCCCGGGTGTCGGCGGCGACGTCATGGCCAAGGTCGGCGCATCGCCGGTGTCGTTGCCTGGCGGCCAGATCTACGAAAACCTCGTGTCCGGCGCGATCGACGCGACCGAATGGGTGGGTCCGTGGAACGACTACTTCCTCAAGCTGTATGAAGCGGCCAAATACTATTACTGGCCCGGCATGCACGAACCCTGCTCACAGGTCGATCTGGGGATCAACGCCAGCTGGTGGGCCACCGTGCCGGATCTGGACAAGCGTCTGATCCAGATTGCCTGCGCCGAAGAGAACGCGATGCAGCCGGCCGAAACCAACTATCAGAACGGCATCTACCTCGAGCGTCTGATCAACGAGTACGGTGTCGAATTGCGCGAGTTCAATGATGACGTCTACGAGGCGTTCGGCATCGCCGCCGAAGAAGTGATCGTGGAAGCCCGCGATCACAGCGCGCTGGCAGCGGAAATCATCGACAGCTACATCGCTGCCCGCAACAACGTCGGTGTCTGGACCAACTATTCCGACGCGCCCTACGTGACCAAGCGCAACCGCTTCCTTGATATTTAAGGCATGAACGATGTCCGGCCCGCGTCAGGGCCGGGCTGCGCCGGAGCGGATGATACCCGCTCCGGCGACAGGACAATAAAAAGCTGGCGAACCGGGGAGAATACCGCATGACTGAAACAACCGCCGGGCGCGCAATCGTGACGCGCGCCTTTGGCTGGATGATGGTGGCCATGATGGTGGCCTTTCTCGTCAATTCGGTTCTCACCTTCTGGTTCGGGCTGCCCGGGGCCTCTGCGATGCTGAACGGCGGCGGCAGCATTCTGGCCGTGCTTCAGGCGGCCCTCTATGTCGTGGCTGTCGTGCTGGCCGTGGGCCTGGTTCTGCGGCGCCCGGATGAAACCCTGCGTGACGAGGCGTCGCGTGTCACCGCGTTCAACACCTTTCTGGTCCGCGCCGCCTTCTGGGTGGTCGTGCTGGTCGGCATCGGCGACGCGCTGGTGTCCTTCCTGCGGGTGGACGGGACGCTGGATGCGCTGGTCGGGCCCGAAATTTCCGGAAATCTTGGCCGGTCGCAGTATCGCGGCGTCTATTTCCACCTGCCCCTGATCCTGCTGGGGATCCTGATTGCAGCCGTGACGCGAGGCGTGGTGTTCACGTGGCTCGCCCTGCTGGTGGTGCTGGCGGAACTGCTGATCGTGCTAAGCCGGTTCGTGTTTTCCTATGAACAGGCGTTCATGGCCGATCTGGTGCGGTTCTGGTACGGCGCGCTGTTCCTGTTTGCCTCGGCCTATACGCTGCTCGAGGATGGGCATGTGCGGGTCGATCTTCTGTATGCCGGCATGACCCGGGAAAAGAAGGGGCGGACCAACGCCTATGGTGCCGTGCTGCTTGGCATGATGCTGAGCTGGACAATCCTGATCATCGGGTTCCAGTCGTCATCAAGCATCATCGTCGGTCCGATCCTGGTGTTCGAGGTCACCCAGTCCGGGTTCGGCATGTACGTGAAATACTTCATGGCGGGTTTCCTTGCCGTCTTTGCGGTGACGATGATGTTCCAGTTCGTCGCCCAGTTCTTCGAAGCTGTCGCCGACCGGCGCGGCGAACCCGGCGGGCGCGAGACGCACGCGGACATGATCTAGGCAGGCAGGACAGACACGTATGGAAATCTTCTTTCTTCTCCTGCTGATCGTGATCATGGCAACGGCGCTGGGGTCCGGCTATCCGGTGGCCTTTGCCTTGCCGGGGGCCGCGATCATCACCGTCCTGCTGGCGGCCGGATCCGGCTACATCTTTACCGGCAGCACCGATGCCTTCTTTGAATCCGGCGGCCCTTCGCAATGGCTTAGCGCGGGCGTCACCAACCTGCGCGGCGTCTACTGGGAACCCGAACGCGACACGCTGATTGCCATTCCGCTGTTCATCTTCATGGGCATTATGCTGCAACGCTCCAAGATCGCCGAGGATCTGCTGGTCACCATGGCGCAGCTGTTCGGGCCGATCCCGGGCGGGCTTGGCATTTCGGTCGTCGTCGTCGGCGCGCTGCTGGCGGCAACCACCGGCATCGTCGGCGCAACGGTCGTGGCGATGGGCCTGATCTCGCTTCCCGCGATGATGCGCAACGGCTATGCCAATCCGCTGTCCTCGGGCATTATCGCAGCGTCCGGAACGCTGGGCCAGATCATCCCGCCGTCGATCGTGCTGATCATCCTCGCCGATCAGCTGGCCTCGGCCACCGATCAGGCGGGCCAGTCGCGTCAGGCGCTTTACAGGGCGGTCACCGGCGAAATCTCGATGCCGTCGGAATATGCCATCGTCTCGACCAGCGCGGGCAACATGTTCCTGGGCGCGCTGGTGCCGGGTCTGCTGCTGGTCGGCCTTTACATACTTTTCATCCTTGGCGTGGCCATCCTGCGCCCGAAATATGCGCCCGCCGTGCCTTACGAAGGCAAGTACGATTTCAAATTCGCCGGTCAGGTGTTTCTTGCCATGGTGCCGCCGCTCGCGCTGATCATCCTTGTGCTGGGGTCGATCATCGCGGGCGTCGCCACGGTCAACCAGGCGGGTGCCATCGGGGCCGTGGGCGCCATGATCATGGCGGGATACCGTCTGCATCCCGGCGGGCGCCTGCGCTACATTCCGGCGGCTCTCGCACTTCTGGGCCTGACGCTTCTTGTCTTCGTGATTGAGAATTTCAACACCAACATCCAGAACGTGCAGACCGACCGCGATATTCTTGGCATCAAGCTTGCTCTGGTTGGCGTCGGGATGATTGTCGTATCGATCGCCTGGAGCGGGTATCGCGCCTATCGGACGGACAACGCGCTTCAGGGGGTGATGGTCGAAACGGCCAAGACCACCAGCCTTGTCTTCATCATCCTGCTGGGCGCGGCCATGTTGACCGCCGCCTTCCGCGCCTTTGGCGGCGAGGAGCTGGTAAAGCATTTCCTCGAAGGGTTGCCGGGCGGGTTCTGGACCAAGTTCGTCATCGTCATGGCGGTGATCTTCGTGCTGGGCTTCTTTCTCGACTTTATCGAGATCGCCGTCGTCGTGGTGCCTATTGTCGCGCCCATCCTGCTGGCCGACCCAGAAGCGAACGTAAGCGCGGTGTGGCTGGGCGTGATGATCGGTCTGAACATCCAGACCTCGTTCCTGACGCCACCCTTCGGATTCGCGCTGTTCTACCTGCGCGGCGTCGCCCCCGCGGCGGTGCGCACGATCCAGATCTACAAGGGTGTCGTGGCCTTCATCTGCTTGCAGATCGCGGCGCTGGTCATCGTTGCCGCCTATCCGCCGCTGGTCAACTATCTGCCGACGCGCTCTGCGCTGACTTCGGAAACCGCGCCGCCCCCGGTCAACCCGGCGCTGCAATTCTGTATCGAGAATTACGTTGCCGAACAGTTCGACCAGAACGGCGAGGCGATCCGCACCGCCATCGACAAGGCCGCCGTGCTGGACCTGTCCTACGTTCCCGAGGATCTGGCCGATGATTTTCTTGAAGGGGTCGAAAATGCGCGCGAATCCTTCGCGCTGATGCAGAGGATCGAGGATCTCAAGGTGCAACTGCGCGAAGGTGCCGTCGAATATCGCCCCGAACACTCTGTCGTGCGCGGTCTGGAACGGGACGCCCGCCAGATCGACACCATACTCGAGGATCTCAGGCTGCGCATCAGCCGCGGCTTTGGCGATGAAGAGGTGCTGACGGCGCGGGTGGAACGGCTCGAGGCCGAGAAAGAGGCGCTGATGTCGCGCATCCCCGACACCTGGGAAGTCACCGAGGCGACCTATGGCGAGATCACCGCCGAGGACCGCAGCACGCGCAACATCTACCGCCGGACGGTCGATCAGGCCTATCAGCCGCTGGTCGAGCTCAAGCAGGTCATCGGCGGGGCCGAGGGTCTTGCCGCGCTGACCGCACCAATCGACGCGCTGGCGACGGATCTGCCCAGCATGGACCGGGAAACCGCGGACGAGCGGTTCAAGGAGGCCGAGCGCATGGTCGGTGAGGTGGCCGGTTCGAGCGACATCCGCACCCTGCTGTCGGATGCGCGCCGCGAGATCGACAGCCGTTCGCCCAACCCCGAACGGGCGGCGGAACTGGTGGCCGAGGCGCAGGCCCTGCTTGCAAGCGAGCAGGAATGGCGCAGCCGTGCGGCGCGGGAACTACTACCCGAGTTGCAGGCCTACGATCTGGCGATCCAGGGCACCATCGGGCTGCGCCAGCAGCCACGCCTGCCGCGTACACAGGCGCTTTACGTCGCCTCGTGCAGCGCAAAGCACCGCGATATCTCGCTGAACTTCTGATCGCGGGCGGGGCGGCACCTTCTGGACCGCCCCGCTGCATTTTGTCCGTGCGCAATCAGCCGACCCAGGCCGCGGGCTGGTAGCCCCTTGGCGTGGTGCGTGGAATGGAATTCATCCGCCAATCCGAACGCGTTGGGAAACAAACGCTGCCTCGGGGAAGCGGTTGAATGTACTGAATCCGGTCAATCGCAACACGCTATAAGCTGCGCATCAGCCAGTCGGCAAGGCGCAGCACGCCCCGGTCATTGCCCATTGCCCCGACAACCTGGACCCCGATCGGATGCCCCTCGGGGCCGGTCAGCAGCGGCACGGTACAGCAGGGCAGCCCCAGCAGGGTCCACAGCCGGTTGAACACCGGATCGCCTGTTCCGTCCTCGAACATCGGCGCGGTGCCGGGGGCGGCGGGCGTCAGCCAGACCGCATCGGCGGAAAGGTGGTGGTGAAACAGCGCACGCAGGTCCTGAAGGGCGCTGCGATCCCGGGCACGGACCTCTGGCGGCTGGGCGGCGCCACCTTCGATCTGGGCGCGCAGGCTGTCCGACAGCGCGTCAGGCGCGATGCGGTATTCATGCGCCAGAGACTCCGAGGATTCGCGCGCCATGATGCGAAGGTGCAGGTCCTGGGCGCCGGGCAGGAGTGTGGACACCTCGGGTGCGAATCGCTGATCGTCGCAGGGCAGGCGACGGCGCAGTCTGTCCTCGAACGCCTCCCATGCGCTGACAAGCTCGGGCAGGGCCCGGTCCCAGAACGGGGTGCGCAAAAGGGCAAGGTCCGTGGGCGCAAAATCCGGGGCGGGCATCAGGTCAAGGCCGCTGAGCGCGCCCACCGCCAGCGCGGCGTCGGGGACAGAGCGGGTGAACACGCCGACGGTGTCAAGACTGCGGGCAAGGGGCGCGACTCCGCCGGTTTCGATCAGATCGAAGCTGGGCTTGTAGCCGACCACGCCGCAGAACGAGGCCGGGCGGATCACCGAACCGGCGGTCTGGGTGCCAAAGGCAAGGGGCGCCATGCCGCAGGCCACCGCCGCCGCCGAACCCGAGGATGACCCCCCCGGGGTGCGCGCGGGATCGAATGGGTTGCGGGTGCGCGACGGATGGGAATTGGCGAATTCAGTGGTCTCTGTCTTGCCCAGGATCACGGCGCCGGCGTTGCGGGCAAGCGCGACGGAACCGGCATCAAAGCCGGCGATGCGGTCGGCCCAGATCGGCGAGCCGCAGCGCCAGGGCAGGTCCTGCACCGCAACGATGTCCTTGACCGCCAGCGCAACGCCGTGCAGCGGGCCGCGCATCGGCCCCCGGTCGAGCGTCCTTGCCGCGTCGATGGCGCCCTTTTCGTCGACAGCGACCCAGGCGCCGATGCCGGGTTCCTGCGCTTCGATCCGGTCAAGGCAGTCCCGCACGGCCTGTTCCGCCGTCAGGGTGCCACGGTCGATCGCCTTGACCGTTTCGATCACGCCGCGAAGAGGGCTCGGATCTGGCATGGGAAATGTCCTTTCAGTGTCAGGTCAGGGTCGGGGGGGGGCAACGTGGCAAGCCGCCAGGCGATGGATACACGTGCCCGGCCCCTGTGCAAGCGACGGTCATGTCGGGACAGACAGGGACAGCGCAGGGGGCGCACGTGCCGCAACCCGGCCCGGCCTGTCTGCGGATCACGCCAAGGTTCGCAGTCTGCCAGGAAATCGCCCGCCTAGCGCCGCCGTGCAGCGCCACATGCTTGCGGGCGGCGCGCCGCAGGGGTAAACGCATCCCCCAAGAGCACGACACAGTTTCCAGACCCGAAGAGGCCCTCATGTCCATCGACGTACAGACCGCCGCCCGTGTGGCCAAGCTGGCCCGCATCAAGGTGGCCGACGACGCGCTTCCGGCGCTGGCCGAAGAGTTCAACACCATCCTCGGCTTTATCGAGCAACTGGCAGAGGTGAATGTGGACGGGGTCGAGCCGATGGTTTCGGTCACGCCGATGCGCCTGCCGCGCCGCAAGGACGGGGTGACTGACGGCGGAATGCAGGACAGGATCCTGTCCAATGCCCCGGACGCCCGCGAAGGATTTTTTGCCGTGCCCAAGGTGGTGGAATGATGGCGGACCTCAGCACACTCAGGATCTCGCAAGCCCGCGATGCCCTGCGCAAGGGCGAGGTGACATCGGTCGCGCTGACCGAGGCCTGCCTTGGCGCGATCGAGGGCGCGGGCGCGCTGAACGCCTTCGTCCACAAGACGCCGGACCTGGCGCTAAAGCAGGCCGCCGCCGCGGACAAGCGCATGGCCGCAGGTGACAGCCCCGATCTTTGCGGCATCCCCTTGGGGATCAAGGATCTTTTCTGCACCAAGGGAGTGCCGAGCCAGGCCGCGAGCCGCATCCTGCAAGGTTTTGTGCCGGAATACGAAAGCACGGTCACCTCCCGGCTGTTCGATGGCGGTGCGGTCATGCTAGGCAAGCTCAACATGGACGAATTTGCCATGGGTTCGTCCAACGAAACCTCGACCTACGGCAATGCGGTCAACCCCTGGCGGCGCGGCTCTGACGAAACGGCGCTGACGCCGGGCGGTTCGTCCGGTGGGTCGGCCGCGGCCGTGGCGGCGGATCTATGCCTTGGTGCGACCGGCACCGATACCGGCGGGTCGATCCGCCAGCCCGCGGCCTTTGTCGGCATTACCGGGATAAAACCGACCTATGGGCGCTGTTCGCGCTGGGGCATCGTCGCCTTTGCCTCGTCGCTTGATCAGGCGGGCCCGATGACCAAGGACGTGCGCGACGCGGCGATCATGCTGCGCGCCATGTGCGGTTTCGATCCAAAGGATTCCACCAGCGCCGATCTGCCGGTGCCGGATTTCGAATCCCTGCTGACCGGCGACATCCGGGGCAAGAAGATCGGCATCCCGCGCGAATACCGCATGGACGGAATGCCGGACGAGATCGAGTCGCTTTGGGCCGATGGCACCGCGATGCTGAAGGACGCCGGGGCCGAGATCGTCGATATATCCCTGCCGCACACCAAATACGCGCTGCCTGCCTATTACGTCATCGCGCCTGCCGAAGCGTCAAGCAATCTTGCCCGCTATGACGGCGTGCGCTACGGCCACCGCGTTTTTTTTTT
>JAGXGV010000080.1 GCA_024636635.1 Puniceibacterium sp. | reverse complement strand
TGCTGTGGAAGTCGACGCGCACCGTGTCCTGCGCGACCTTGCGCCATACGAGACCGAAGTCCAGAGCCGCGATGGCCGCTGGTTCATCATCCGTCTGCGCCCCTACCGCACCATCGAGGACAAGATCAACGGCGTCGTCCTGACGTTCGTCGACATCACCACGCGGAGCAGCACCGAGCGCAAGCTTCGCGAGAGCCGGAAGAGATATCAGACGCTGTTCGATTCCATCGACGAGGGCTTCACCGTGCTGGAAGTCATCTTTGACGATGAACGGCCCGTCGACTTCCGGTTCATCGAGGTGAATGCCACGTTCGAGCGCCAGACCGGTCTGCCCGATGCGGAAGGGAGGACGGCGCGCGAGCTTGTCCCGGAGTACGAGGAGCACTGGTACGAGATCTACGGCCGCATCGCGCGTTCCGGAGAGCCGGAGCGGTTCGAGGCACCGGCCAAGGCGCTCGGGAAGTACTAGACGTCTATGCCTTCCCCGTCGGAAACCCCGAGGATCACCACGTCGGGGTGCTTTTTCGTGATGTGAGCGACCGCAAGGAGGCCGAGGCGCAACGCGAGATGCTGACCGCAGAGTTGAGCCACCGGGTCAAGAACACCCTGGCCGTTGTCCAGGCGCTTGCGCGCTCGCCAGGTGCGCCGGATCAGACGGTTGAGCAATACAGGGATCGCCTGATCGGCCGTATCCAGGCGCTGGCGCGGGCGCATGACCAGCTTCTTGAAACGCATTGGCAATCGGCGGACCTCAAGGCCCTCATCGACGCAACTCTTCTGGCCTATGGCGGGACCGGACGACATGATCTGGTCGCTGCAGAGGGGCCTGATATCCGCCTGACGCCAAAGCAGGGGCTGGGGCTGGCGCTTATTCTGCACGAACTGGCGACCAACGCATCCAAGTACGGCTCGCTTTCGGTCAATGGCGGAAGCCTGAGCCTGATCTGGACGCGGGAAAAAAACGATCAGGTGCGCCTGATCTGGCAAGAGATCGATGGGTCGGAGGTGCGTGAGAGTACCAAAGACGGCTTTGGAACAAAGCTTATCAAGCAGGCTTGCACATATGAACTCGATGGTTCTGCGGAACTTAAGTTCAGCCCCGTTGGTTTGGTTGCAGAAATCATGTTTCCAATGGAGTGAGGAGGCACCGCTATCGCCGACGCTGTTGAAAAAGGGACTTTGGCTGGCCGCAGTATACTGATCGTGGAGGATGAAATGCTTCTTGCGATGGATCTGCAGATGCAGCTGGAAGACGAAGGCTGCCTTGTAATTGGTCCTGCGCCGAACGTGGCGCGGGCGCTTGAGGCGATTTCCGAGCAAAAGCCGGATGCCGCCACCCTTGATATAAACCTGAACGGCGAGACTTCGGCTGCGATCGCTGCGGCACTAAACGACCTTTCCGTGCCGTTCATCCTGACCAGCGGATACAACGACTTCCCGGCAGACCCGGCATTTCAAGGTAAGCCTTTGGTGAAGAAGCCAATCAGTATGGCTGATCTAGTCGGAAACCTGACCAGGATTTTGGACTGACTGGTCGTAACTGTTGTCTGCTGCGAACGGCAGAATAGTGTGCACTTCAGTGATCCGTCTCATCAATCGAAGCGTTCCAGTCGGGCCCTTTACCGACTGCGAAACTCCCGCCATTAGGGAATGCTATCATGAGTCGCTTGAAGACGCGCGTGCGACGCGGCGCAGGATCGCAAGTGTGCACGGGGGGCCGATGATCTCGAAAAATACGGTAGCAGCAACCGTCAGCGTCATGAGGACCGCGCCCCATTCCGGAATTGTCTCTGACGCCACGAGAGCCATGCCGACCGCCACCCCCGCCTGAGGCAGAAGGGCGGGACCGTAGGCATGCCGCTCTGCGGGCGGCACCCGACCCAGGCGCGCGCCCACCTCTCCCGCGAGCAGACGCGCCACGATGCGCAGTGCCACATAGGCGGCGGCGATCCAGCCCAGCGAGAAAAGCGCACCCAGTTCCAGCGACGCACCGGCCAGAACAAAAAACAGGATCATGAACGGCCATTCGATGTTTTCGATTTCATGGAACGCATAGTCGTGATGACGCGCGAGGTTGGCGATCAGCGCACCGGCCGTCATGCCCGCCAACAGAAACGAAACATCCAGCCAAAGCGACAACCCGACCGTCAGAAAGACAACGCCGACCGCCTCGGTCTGTGACGGTTCGCCCGGTGCCAATCTCCCGGTGAGAAAGGCCGCCGGCAGCCCGACAACCGCACCCAGCAGGATGGCACCGCCTATGTCATGGGCGGCACCGACCAGCGGGGCCGCCCAGCCGCCCGATTGCTGCACCAGCGCAAGACAGACGGCAAAGACGATAAGCCCCCAGATATCATCGACCGCCACGATCCCGCTCAGCGTTTCGGTAAACCCGTTGCGGATGCCAGACTGGTGGATGACATCCGCGATCGCCGCCGGGGCCGTTGCCGTCGCGATCGCCCCCAGAAGAAGCGCAAGACCGGGGTCCAGACCCAAAAGGACAAGCCCGCCCCAGACGAGGACAGAAGTTCCCGCGACCACGCAAAGCGAGATCGCGAGGATGGCCCGTCCGTGCTGGGTCATGTTTTCGCGTGTCAACTCGCCTCCGAGCAGGAAGGCGACCATGGTCAGGGCCACCGCGGACAGTGGCTCGAACCAGACGGTCGCTGCCGCGGGCAGGATGTCCAGCCCTGACTGGCCGACGAGCAACCCGAGAAGGAGCAGCATCGTGACGCGCGGCATCCGCGTCACACGGCTGAATTGATCGGCTGCCAGCCCGCCCAGAAAGAGCAGGCCGAGCGTGATCAGGAAGACCCCATTGTCCAATTCAGCTGTGCCTCTGGCCCTGGCCGGTTTTGCGGTGCCGTGACATGTCGTCCGCGAAAGCCACTACCGAAGCAAACCCAAAGTATCCATGTCCCGGCCAAGCGGCGTGCTCAGATCCTCGATTGAATCATAGAGCAATTCCAACATGTAATGCGGGTTGTGTGCGTAGTTTCCCGGATCTGCCGTCACCAGCTTCCAGTTATAAGCGGCACGCAGACTGCGGGGGGTCCAGGATTTGTAGGTGACCGATCCCTCCGCTGATTGATCTATGGCACCGTCGCCATTCGCATCCGCGAAGAAATACGGATATCGCGTACCGTCATAAATGATGGGCACCTCTGCCACGTCGGCTGAATAGGCCCTGATCATGTTCAGCAGCATTTCTGCATTGGCCTGGATGTCCGCGCGGATACCCTTCGATGTATCGCCGCTGCCGTCATAGCTTTGCCGAGAAATCCGGATGCTTTGCGGATCGTTGGCCTGATGGCAGGTGAGGCACGGCTCGAACGCGACCTCCAGCGTGTGCGGCTCGTGGCAGGAATTGCAGCTTGCCACCGGCCGCGCATGAAAGAAACGACCGGAATAATCCTTGCCATCATAGTGATAGCCTGCCCCGCCATAACCGCCAAGCCAGGTTGCGGCAGCGGTAGCGTAATGCGGGTTGATGAAACGCAGCGCGGAATTGGGTGTATCGAGATCGAAATCGGCCACAGCTTTGACAACATCGGCCCCCGCTGTGCGGCCCTGGTGACAGGTCATGCATGACGCTTCGACCCCCTGTACCGGATGCATGAGACCGCTGGGGAACTCTATTTCAGTCACATCGGCCAGCCCTGCATTGTGGCAAGTGCCGCAATCGACAACGCCGCCGGTATTGATCGGACCGTTCACGACCCCCGCTTCGGTTCCGTCGAGGCCGTGAAAATCCCTGAACCCTTCGCCGGAATGACAGGTCGCGCAAGCGGCGTTGATCTCTTCCTCCTCGTCCCAGTGACGAAACGATTCGGAGGCCGCATCTGCGTGGGCGGACCGGAACCAGTCGGTGATCGCCTGACTGTTCTTTACCTCGACATCGGCGGCGTTGAACGGTCCCGATTGTGGAATGGCAAAAGGGATCGTCGCTTCGCTCTGCGTCGCCTCGGGCGTGGCAGGGCCGCTTTGGCCCATCACCGCATAACTGCCTGCCAGTAAGGCGAACACGGAACCGACGGCAAGAAGCGGGCGCATGAATTTGCGGCTATTGAGCATGAATGAATCTCCGATATCGAAAACAGCAAGAATTTCCTGTTTGTCGAAATAGCATACATCGCTAGCCTCGGTCTTGCGCTAGATCAAATCGTCCGGGGCGCGGCTGTGTTATGCGAAGCAAATGATCGATTTCACTTTCCGCTCAGGCCTCACTCCGCGGTTCCCCTCTCCGTCGCCGGGCCTGCCGGAAAAGGACGAGGTGATAACCGAAGAGGCGGGATTGCGCGCATCTGCGGGGCGTGCGCCGCGGGTATCGCTGGACGTCGAGGAAGGCGCGCTGGTGCCGCAGGGTGCCCCCGTCGCCCGGCTGCGCAAATCACCGGACGTGTGTTTCGTCGCGCCAATGCCCGTGCGCGTAGCGCGTATCGGGCTGATGCAGGGGCACAGGCTGTCCGAGATCGTGCTGTTCCGCGAAGCGGGCGGTGACGTCATCCGCCACGATACATCGCAGGCCGACACTGCGCCGGCTCTGCGCCATCTGATGCAGGTCGCAGGTGTCTGGTCATGGCTGGGGCGCAGACCCTTCGGCGGGATGCCCAGGCCTGACGAACAGCCGGGTGCCATCTTTGTCATGGCCACCGACACGACCCCGCTTGCCCCCGATCCGCGCCAGGCGATTGCGGGACAGGAGGAGGCGTTCGGGCGCGGGCTCCATGCGCTGACCAGGCTGACCGACGGGCCGGTATTTGTCTGCCAGCAGCCCGGTCCGGCACTGTTTGACAGTGCCCCGAATGCTGGACGTCTGCGCACCGTCAGCAGCGGGCCGCGCCATCCGCAGGGCGCGACCGGACTACGGGTTCACGCGCTTTTTCCGGCCACGATCGAACGGCCGGTCTGGGATATCCATGCCGAGGATGTCGCGCAGCTTGGCACTCTGATCGCGACCGGCTATCTCCCCATGAGGCGCCTTGTGAGCGTCGGCGGGGAAGCCCTGCGCGAGGGTCGGCTGGTGCGCACCCAGCCCGGCGCGGATCTGCGCGGTTTGACCCACCGTTTCGCGCAGCCGGGGCCGCGCGTCATCTTGTCGGGCTCGCCCCTGGACGGCCACGCAGCCCGTTGGCTGGCACCGCGCCACCGGCAGGTCACGGTGCTGCCTCGACAGGCAGCAGGCAAGCCTCCGCATTGGCTGGTTGCGGCGCTGACCCGCTCGGCGATGCCGAAGCCGGTCATCCCGAATGCCGCGCTGGACCAAGCCTTTGGCGCAGCGCTTCCCGCTATGGCCTTTGTGCGTGCGCTGGGGTCGGGCGACGACGACGCGGCGATGAAGATGGGCCTGCTGTCGCTACTGGAAGAGGACGTGGCGCTGGCCGATTACGTTCTGGGCGGCGAGGCGCAACTGCCTGAGATATTGCGCGCCATGCTCGACCGCATCCGCACGGAGTTTGCGGCATGACCCGGGGCATCTGGACGCGCGAAACCGTGGTGCTGATGCTGTTGGCGGCTTATGTGCCGCTGGCGCTGTTCTGGCTTTGGTATGGCGGCACGGAGGCGGCGCAGCGGTTGGGGCTGGCCGGGCTGGTGCTCGCATTCTGGAACCTTGTCTTCCTGCTGGCGCGTGCGCAGCCAATATCGCTTGCCATGGCGATCACGGCGCTGGCGATCGCGATGCTGGCCCCCGAAGGGCTCGGCGTGTTCCGGCTTGCGCTCGGGATCAGCTTCGGCGCGGTCATGGGCGAACTGGTTTTCGGTGGCTGGGGCCGCAACGTGGTGAACCCGGCGACCGTCGCGCTTTCGTTCCTTGGCTTCGGCTTTCCGGGATATCCGTGGCCCGAATTTCTCGCGCCGGTGGCCTGGGCCACGATCCCGGCGGCGCTTATCGGCGTGGCGACGGGGGCCATGCCCGCCGGGGTTGTCACAAGCGCGGCCCTTGCGGCGGTCGGCGCTGTCGCGTCAGGCTTGCTGCCTCCGGCCGTGTTGCCTGCAGCGGGGATCGTGCTTGTCCTGCTCGTGGCCGATCCGGTCACAAGTGCGACCACGCTGCTGGGCCGATGGCTGAACGGCGCGCTCTATGTCGGGCTCGTGACCCTTTTCGCGCTGGGCTGGCAGGGAGCAGACCCCGTGCAATATGCTGTCGCCGCGGCCCTTCTTACCTCGCTTGCGGCACCGGTGCTGGATGAGATGGCACTGGCGCTCTGGTATGCCAAAAGACGGAGGCGTCATGGCCAGAACTGATTGGAATCCCTGGCGTCGCCTGCTGGCCTTGCCGAACGAAAGCCGGACGAAGACGCTGGTCGTCGCGTTCCTTGTGGCATCCGTATGCGCCCTTCTGGTTAGCGGGGCCACGGTGCTGCTGCGCCCGATCCAGACCGCCAACCGCGCCGCCGAGGAACAGGCCCGGATCGAAGCGCTTGTTCAGGGCATTCCGGGAATGGCCGATCTTCTGGAACAGTCGGGTGGTGCGCTGTCCACCGTGGTTGTTGACCTTGGCAAAGGGCGCGCGGCATCGGACGTTTCGACCGGCACGCTGGAAAGCACGCTGGCCGACACGTCGAACTGGAC
>JAGXGV010000079.1 GCA_024636635.1 Puniceibacterium sp. | reverse complement strand
TGGCGATGGCCTGATCAAGCCCGCCCAGATAGGCGCCTTCGTGTTCGTAGGTCAGGTTGCCGTGTTCATCCGCCGTGGTGGCGCGCAGGATCGTAACGTCTGGGACGATATTGGGAAAATGCAGCCAGGTGTCCCCGGCAAAGTCGACGCGCTGCACGATCGACTTTTGCGCCGCGCGGTCGTTCATCGCGCAGCCCTGTAATTCGGGGTCCACAAACGTCTCCAGCCCGACCTTGGTCAGCACGCCCGGACGGCGCGCGGCAACGTCGCGGTGCATGTCGAACAGGATGCCCGAGGGCACGTTGTAGGCGGCGACGCGGTTGTCGACGATCATCTGCCAGATCGCGGGCATGGGCAGATGCGATGGCCCCGAAGGATAAGATCCGCCGATGATCGTGGACAGCAGACCGTCCCTGGCGATGTGATCCACCCCCTTGATCCCGTACATGTCGCCGGCCGCGATGGGATGCAGGGTGGTCAGGTTGCGCGGATGGCCTTCGGCCTCGAAACGCGCGCCGATGGCCATCAGAACCGCATCGGGGCAGCCCAGCCCGGACGAGGACGAGACCGACACCACGGCATTGTCGGCGATGCGCGCGGCGGCCTCGGCACCGGTGACGACTTTCGACATGGCTCAGACCCCGCGGTAATCGACGGCGATGCGTCGGCCGGAACTGGCGGCCTGGGCCACCGCCTCGGCCACGGCAAGCGATTTGATGCCATCGACCCCGTCGGCACCGGGACGCCCGGTGCCCGCGATGGCCTGTTCGAACAGTGCGACGGCATGGGTATAAAGGCCGTGATCGGCAAAGGGCAGCGGCGCGCGGCCCGCGCTGGTCACGATCTCGATCTCGCCCACCGGGCGCTGGGTCATCACGTTGCGGGCCAGGATCGCCCCCTCGGTGCCATACACCTGGAATCCCGTCTCGGCATATTGATGGGTAAAGCTTTCGTGCGTCTGCACCATCACGCCCGACGGCATCTGCCAGACCGACATGCAGCTGTCCTCGACCCCTTGCCCCAGCCCGGATTCGCAGGCCATGGCGACCACATCGACCGGATCTTCGCCCAGATGGAAACGCACCGTATCCGCATCATGCACAACGATGTCCGCGATCACGCCACCCCCGGCATCCGGGCTGGTCAGCCGCCAGCCGCGAAGGTGTTCGGGCAGCATCACGGCATGGTGGACGCGGATGCTGAGCACGCGACCGATCGTTCCGGCGGCGATGGCGTCGCGGATGGCAATATGCGACCCGGCGTTGCGCAGGTGGTGATTGGTGGCAAAGACCACCCCGGCCTTGCGCGCGGCGGCGACCATGGTCAAGGCATCGTCGATGCGCGTCGCCAACGGCTTTTCGCACAGCACGTGTTTGCCCGCGGCGATGGCGGCCATCGCCTGTCCGAAATGCTTTTCGTTGGTGGTCGAGATGTAGACCGCGTCCAGATCCGGGTCCGCCAGCATGTCATCCAGCGATGTCACACCCCGCGCGATACCGTGCGCATCGGCATAGCTGCGGGCGCGCCCGGCATCGGAACTGAGCACAGAGGCGACAGTGCCGCCGTTGGCGCGGAAGGCGGCAGTCATGTGCTCGGCCGCGATGGTGCTGGCCCCGATCAGTCCCCAGGTGGTCATGGCGGCATCCTCTCGATCAGAAACTATTGGAACGTTCCTATAGGGAATAGGAACGTTCCATAAATCTGTCAAGTGACAACCCGCGCCGACCGGGTTCGCCGCCATTTTGCCGGATCAGCGTTCGCGGCTGCGCCATCCGCCACGACGGCGCGGCGCGGCCACGCCGGTCAGACCCTCATTCAGCACTTTCGTCATCGGGTGCTCCGCTTGCCCATGCCGCACCAGAAGCGCGCGGATCAGCGTTCCGGTATCGGCATCCACCGGCACGGCCAGCGCCCAGTCCAGAAAGATCGAGCGACATTCCTCGTAGGTGATCCCGTCAATGCGATAGGATTCGTTGATCAGCCCTTTCGGGTCGGTCGCATCCCCCTTGATCATGCGGCACCTCCGGCCTGTGGCAGAGCGGCGTCGATGATCTCTGCTGCGCGCAGGCTACGCTTCTCCAGCAGCGCCGCAAGGGCCTGCTTGCTGTCCGTGCCCGTCACCGCCTGAAGAAAGGTACATCCGCCCGCCCCCAGACTGTCGGGATCAAGCCGTGCATCGCTGATCAGCCGCGCCCCGACCTGAAGACTGCGGCACAGCGCATGGGTCTGGATCAGTTCCTGTGCTTCCTTGGCGCCCAGCCAGCCCTGATCCGCCGCCGCGTTCAGCCCCTCGGACAACCCCATCAGCGCCTTGCGCGACAGCAGCGCCCCCGCCTGTGCCGCCAGTTCGATGTCCTGCATACGGCCGCGCCCCAGCTTGGGGTCCCAGATGCCGCCCGACGCCTTGGCTTCGGCGATGCGGGCGCGCAGCACCTCCACGTCGCCCAGCACCGCGTCCTGCGCCCGGGGCCGACCCAGAACCTCGGCGCGCAACTCGCGCAGGTCGGTCGCCAGATCCGCAGGCCCCGCCACGATGCGGGCGCGTGTCAGCGCCAGATGTTCCCAGGTCCAGGCGTTTTCGCAATGATAGCTGCGAAAGGCGGTCAGGCTGGTGGCGACCGGCCCCTGATTGCCCGAGGGGCGCAGGCGCATATCCACCTCGTAGAGCTTGCCCTGCGCCATCGGCGCGGTCAGCGCGGTGATCAGCGCCTGCGTCAAACGGGCATAATAGACCCGAGATTGCAATGACTTGGCCCCGTCAGAGGCATCGACACCGTCGGGGTCGTAGACCACGATGATGTCAAGATCGGACCGGGTATGAAGCCGACCCACCCCAAGCGATCCCATGCCCAGAACAACCGCGCCACGCCCCGGCGCCGGGCCGTGCTTGCGCGCAAATTCCGCCTGAACCGTCGGCCAGAGCACCTCAAGCGTCACCCCAGCGAGATCGGCATATTGTGTGCCCGCCTCTTCCGCATCCGTCAGCCCGCGCAGCAGATGCACGCCGACCCGGAAATGCCATTCATTCTTCCAGCGGCGGGCGGCATCCAGTCGGCGTTCGTAATCCGTCTCGCGCTTCAGCACGGTGGACAATTCCTGGCCCAGCACCGCAGGGCCCGGCCAGTCGGCAAAGAAACCGCCGCCGATCACCGCATCAAAGACGCCGGCGTTCTGCGACAGGTGCCGCGCCAGATCGGGCGAGGTGCCGGTGATGTCCACCAGCAGGTCGATCAGTTGCGGATTGGCCTCGAACAGCGAAAAAAGCTGCACGCCGGCCGGCAGGCCCGACAGGAAGCCATCAAAGGCCAGCAACGCCTCTTCGGGTTTGGCGGCACGCTCCAGACGGCTCAGGATTTCGGGACGCAGGCGGTTGAAGATTTCGACCGCACGATTCGACCGCAATGCCGGATACCGCGGCCAGCGGGCGATCATCTCGCTGTTTTCCAGCGCGCTGGGTACCGGCGCGTCGGCGTCCGGCGCCGGGCCGGATTCGGTGGCAAAGAAGCCTTCGGTCAGCTCGTGTACCGCGCTCAGGCGGCGGATCAGGTCGTCGCGCAGCGTGGGCTCGTCCATGTCCATGAAACAGGCCAGCCGGGCAAAGCCGTCGGGCTGGTCGGGCAGGTCATGGGTCTGCTGGTCGTTGATCATCTGAAGCCGATGCTCGACCTCGCGGTGGCTGCGGTAATGCTCTGACAGGTCGCGCGCCACGGCTTGCGGCAGCCAGTCCTTTTGCGCCAGCACGCCCAGCCCTTCGACCGTGCCGCGCACCCGCAGGTCCGGATCGCGCCCGCCCGCGATGATCTGGCGGGTCTGGGTGAAGAATTCGATCTCGCGGATGCCGCCCCGGCCCAGCTTCATGTTGTGCCCCGGCAGAGTGATCGGCCCGCCCAGCCCCTTGTGGGCGCGGATGCGCAGGCGCATGTCATGGGCATCCTGGATGGCGGCAAAATCCAGGTGACGGCGCCAAACAAAGGGGCGCAATTCGTCCAGGAACCGCTGGCCCGCCTTCAGGTCGCCCGCACAGGGACGCGCCTTGATATAAGCCGCGCGTTCCCAGGTACGCCCCAGGCTTTCGTAGTAGCGTTCCGCCGCCTCCATTCCCATGCAGACCGGCGTGACCGACGGATCCGGCCGCAGCCGCAGATCGGTGCGAAAGACATAGCCTTCGCCGGTCTGGTCGCTCAGCGTCGCGGCCATCTTGCGGGTGGCGCGAATGAAACCGGCGCGCGCCTCGTGGAAATCGTCGCGCGCGAAGCGGGACTCGTCGAACAGGCAGATCAGGTCGATGTCCGAGGAATAGTTCAGCTCGCCCGCGCCCATCTTGCCCATGGCCAGCACCACCATACCGCCCGCGGTGTCCAGATCGTCCTCGTGCAGGCCGGGCACCTTGCCACGTTTCAGCTCGGTCGTCATCGCCGCCCTCAGCGCCCGCGCACAGGCGAGGTCAGCAAGGTCGCTCAGCGCGCCGGTCACCGTCTCAAGCGGCCAGACACCACCCAGATCGGCAAGCGCCACCAGCAGCGCGATACGCCGCTTGGCCTGCCGCAGGTCCGACGCAACCTGGTCCAGCGCCCCGGCGCGCACCCCGTCCAGCACCGCCGTCAGCGCCGCTTCGGGATCGTCCAGCGCTGATTCGAGCCAGTCAGCCTCGCGCATCATCACGCCGTGCAGGTACGGGCTGCAACCGGCGGTCCCGGCCAAAAGTTCGGCCACGGCCCCCTTGGCCCAGGGCATCAGCCCAAGCGCGTCGTCAGCCTGATCCTGGACATGCGGGCGGGGTGTT
The DNA here is from genome assembly GCA_024636635.1 of Puniceibacterium sp. GTDB lineage: Bacteria > Pseudomonadota > Alphaproteobacteria > Rhodobacterales > Rhodobacteraceae > Puniceibacterium. The sequence goes on along the minus strand of JAGXGV010000079.1, from coordinate 9,545 downwards.
CGGGTGATACGCTGTGCAAAAGTCATGGCCGCAGATGGCCACGTCAGGGCGTCAAGCGCAATGGCTTGCCCGCCCCACCCCCTTGCAATAGCTTTCATCCGCAAACCGTCACCGCCTGGAATATGTGAATGTAAAAAACCTTCACATCACCTCTTGAAGACTCTGGGCCGCGTTCCGATCTATCATAATGTGAAAGACATTCACATCACAACGCAGACAACGGAGACCAACATGACAACTGCAACTTACACTGCCTCGCTTCCCGCCAACGCCGGTTGGTTCTCGCGCGCCGAAGCCTGGCTTGACCACAAGGGCAAGTTCGCCTGGATCGCCGCGATGGTGCTCGGGTTCATCCTGTTCTGGCCGGTCGGCCTCGCCCTTCTTATCTATTCGCTCTGGAGCAAGAAAATGTTCAGCAACTCCTGCCGCAAGGCTTACAAGTCCACCCCGTTCAGCCACATGAAATCGTCGGGCAATTCGGCCTTCGACGCCTACAAGGCCGACACGCTGCGCCGCCTGGAAGAAGAGCAGGACAATTTCGAGGCTTTCCTCAAGCGCCTGCGCGATGCCAAGGACAAGGCCGAGTTCGACCAGTTCATGGATGACCGCGCCACCAAGGCCCGCTCGGGCGACACATCGGCCGAGGTCTGAACCCCGACACCCCGACCAGCATGGCCCCACCCCGGGGCCATGCGCCATTTTCCGAGAGGACATCATGTATACTCAAGCCTCCCACGGTTTCGATCCCCTGCCCGATCCGGTGCAGAACCGCGAATTCTACGCCGACGTGACGACCAAACGCGCCCTTGCCTGGGTGGTCGATGTCATCGTCGTGGCGGCCTTTCTGGTGCCTGTGGTCGTGCTGACCGCCTTCATCGGGCTGTTCTTTCTGGTGCCGCTCTACCTCGTGGTCAGCTTTCTGTACCGCACGGTCACCATTGCCAACGGGTCCGCCACCTGGGGCATGCGCCTCATGGCGATCGAATTGCGCGATGCCATGGGACAGCGGCTCGGCCTTGGGCAGGCGTTCCTGCATACGCTCGGCTACAGCCTCTCGCTGTCCTTTGCGCTGGTGCAACTGGTGTCGGTCGTGTTCATGTGCACCACGGACCGCGGTCAGGGCGTGACGGACATGGCGCTTGGCACGGTTATGATCAACCGGCGCGGTTAAGACTCCAGCGGGGCTTGGCGCGACCTGAAACTGTTGCTAGGTTTTTACAAAAGCTTCGCCAGGACCGAAAATTCATGCGCCACTCGCTGCCCCTCGCGCCACAGTTCTATGTGACCGCTCCGCAGCCGTGCCCCTATCTTGCGGGCCGGATGGAGCGAAAGCTGTTCACCGCCCTGCAAGGCGAACAGGCGGAAAAGCTGAACGACAGCCTGTCCAAGCAGGGGTTCCGGCGGTCACAAAACGTGCTTTATCGCCCGTCCTGTTCCGATTGCGCGGCCTGCCTGTCGGCGCGGATCGACGTATCCGCCTTTCGCCCCGGCAAAAGCCAGCGGCGCACGATCAATCGCAACGCCCACCTGCGGCGCAACGCCGCCAGCCCATGGGCGACCGAAGATCAGTACAGCCTGTTCCGCCGCTATCTCGACAACCGCCACGCCGAGGGCGGCATGGCAGACATGGATGTGTTCGAATTCGCCGCCATGATCGAAGAAACCCCGATTCGCAGCCGCGTCGTGGAATATTCCGACCCTGCGGGCCGACTGACGGCGGTCTGCCTCACGGATGTGCTCGATGACGGGCTGTCCATGGTCTATTCCTTTTACGAACCCGACCTGCCGAAACAGAGCCTTGGGTCGTGGATGATTCTCGACCACGTTGAGATTGCCCGCGAAACCGGGCTTCCCTATGTCTATCTTGGCTACTGGGTGCCGGGCTCCCCCAAGATGGGGTACAAATCGACGTTTTCCGGGATCGAGGTCTACCGCCACGGCCGCTGGCAAAAGATGCGCCCGCCCGAAGAATACGAGGCTGACACGCATCCGCTGTCCACCGACCCGATTGCCGAACAGGTGGCAAACATCTCCCTGCCCGATTCGCGCAGCTAGACCTCACTCGCGCAGCCAGGCCCCACTCACGCAGCCAGGCCCCCGTCTTGCGCGGCTAGGCCAGAAGCCGCCCCACCACCGGCAGCAGTTCGTCGAAATCCCCGATCAGCGCCTCGGGCTCCAGCGCCGCCATTTCAGCCCCCGCCGGGCCGAAGGTGACCAGCACGCAGGGAACGCCTGCAGCCGCCGCCGTCTTGCGGTCGGTCACGGTGTCGCCGACGAGACAACTGCGCCCCACAGTGCCCCCCGCCTGCGTCACCGCCGCGTGATACGGCGCCGGGTCGGGTTTGCGCACCGGCAAGGTGTCCGCGCCGATCACCGAACCGAACAGGCTGCGCACGCCCAGGCGCTGCAACAGGATCTCGGCCAGACCCTCGGGCTTGTTGGTGCAGATGCCGGTGCGGTAGCCTGCGGACAGCAACGCCTCGATCGATGCCACAGCACCCGGATACATCACGGTATATACGTCGATGGCCCCGCCATAGGCGCTCAGCAGTTCGGGATACCAGCGATCGACCACCGCATCGTCCATCTGACCGATGCGCGTCAGCCCGAGCGTCAGCATCGCCCGCCCGCCGCGCAGCGCGGTCGCGGCGTCCAGCACCGGATCCAGCACACATTCCGCCCCCATCGCCGCAAAGCAATGGTTGGCCGAGGCGATCAGATCGCCGCTGGTGTCGGCCAAAGTGCCGTCAAGGTCAAAGATCACTGTGCGCATGTCGCTCCCTGTCGGCCTGTGGCCCTGTCATATCGGCCACTGGCCCTGTCATAACCCGCAATCCAACGTGAAGCATACTCACCTTGCCCTGCGCCACAGGACCGATAAAACGGACCCGAGCAAATGACAAAGAGAAACGGCATGAGCATCGCACTGATCATCCTCGCCGCAGGCAAGGGCACACGGATGGAATCGGACCTGCCCAAGGTCCTGCACAGGATCGCGGGCGCGCCCATGCTGATCCACGCCATGCAATCGGGAATCGCGCTGTCGCCGCAGCGGATCATCGTGGTGGCAGGCCACGGCGCCGACCTCGTGCAGGCCGCCGCGCAGGATTACGACACCGAAGCCGAAATGGTAATCCAGGCCGAACAGTTGGGAACCGCCCATGCGGTGGCGCAGGCGCGCGACGCGCTGTCGGGGTTCGACGGCGACGTTCTGGTGCTGTACGGCGACACCCCCTTCATCCGCCACGAAACGCTCGAGGCGATGGCCGTGGCGCGCGCCAAGCATGACCTGGTTGTTCTGGGGTTCGAGGCGGCCGATCCGGCCCGGTACGGACGTCTGGTGATGCAGGGCGAATCGCTCGAAAGGATCGTCGAATTCAAGGATGCCTCCGACCAGGAGCGCACGATCACGCTCTGCAACTCGGGTGTCGTGTCAGCGGATGCAAAGACCCTGTTCGACCTGATCGACGCGGTCGGCAACGACAACGCGGGCGAAGAATACTACCTCACCGATATCATCGGCATCGCCCGGGCGCGCGGCCTTTCGGCCACCGCCGTCACCTGCGACGAATCGGAAACCCTCGGCATCAATTCACGCGCCGAACTGGCCCGGGCCGAAGCGGCGTTCCAGACCCGCGCCCGCGCCGCGCTGTTAGAGGATGGCGTAACGATGCAGGCGCCCGACACGGTGTTCCTGTCCTATGACACGGTGATCGGACGCGACGCCGAAATCGAACCCAACGTGATCTTCGGACCCGGCGTCACCATCGAATCCGGGGCCCGCATCCGCGCCTTTTCCCATCTCGAAGGCTGCCACGTCTCGCGCGGCAGCGTGGTCGGCCCCTTTGCCCGTCTGCGCCCCGGCGCCGAACTGGCCGAAGGCGTGCACATCGGCAATTTTGTCGAGGTGAAGAACGCGCAACTGGCCGAAGGCGTGAAGGCCAACCACCTCAGCTACATCGGCGACGCCGACATCGGCGAACGCACCAACATCGGCGCAGGGACGATCACCTGCAACTACGACGGCGTGTTCAAACACCGAACCACCATCGGCGCGGATGCTTTCATCGGCTCGAACACCATGCTGGTGGCCCCCGTCACCGTGGGCGATGGCGCCCTGACAGGCAGCGGTTCGGTCATCACCCGTGATGTGCCGACGGGCGCCCTTGCGCTGGGTCGCGCGCCGCAGGTGACCAAAGAAGGACAGGGGCGTAAATTGTTCGAAATGTTAAAGTCTCGTATGGCCAAACAGCAAAAAAGGTCGCAATAATGTGTGGTATTGTCGGGGTTCTTGGAACCCACGAAGTCGCCCCCATCCTGGTCGAGGCGCTGAAACGGCTGGAATACCGCGGATATGACAGCGCCGGGATCGCCACTGTCAACCACGGCATTCTGGATCGCCGCCGCGCTGTCGGCAAGCTGGTGAACCTTTCGGACCTGCTTGTCCATGACCCGCTTGCGGGCAAGTCGGGCATCGGACACACCCGCTGGGCCACCCACGGCGCGCCCAGCACCGTCAATGCGCACCCGCACCAATCCGGCCCCGTGGCTGTGGTCCACAACGGCATCATCGAGAATTTCCGCGAATTGCGTGCCGAACTCGCCACGCATGGCCTGACGCCCAGCAGCGAAACCGACACCGAAACCGTCGCCATGCTGACCCAACACTACATGTCACTTGGCCTTGGCCCGGTCGAAGCGGCGGGCCGCACCATCGACCGTCTGACCGGCGCCTTTGCGCTGGTGTTCCTGTTCCAGGGTCAGGACGACCTGATGGTTGCCGCGCGCAAGGGCTCTCCGCTCGCCGTAGGCCACGGCGACGGAGAGATGTATGTCGGATCCGACGCCATCGCGCTGGCACCGCTGACGGACCGGATCACCTACCTGAACGAAGGCGACCGGGCCGTGATCACCCGCTCCTCGGTCGAGATCCGCGATGCCGAAGGGCGTCTGGCGAACCGCGCGGTCAAGCAGATCCACATGGACTCCACCCGCATCGACAAAGCCGGGTACAAGCACTTCATGGCGAAAGAGATCGCCGAACAGCCGACGGTGCTTGCCGATGCGCTGCGCAGCTACCTGCGCGGCGACGACATCACCTTCCCGGGTGAACCCCTTGATTTCACGCAGATCGAGCGGCTGACTCTGGTCGCCTGCGGCACAGCCTTCTATGCCTGCCTCACCGCCAAATACTGGTTTGAACAGCTCGCCGGCCTGCCTGTCGAGGTCGATGTCGCGTCGGAATTCCGCTACCGCGAACCGCCCGTCACCGCCCGGACCGTGGCGCTGTTTGTCAGCCAGTCCGGCGAAACCGCAGACACGCTCGCCGCCCTGCGCTATTGCCGCGACAAGGCGGACAAGATCGTGTCGGTGGTGAACGTCGCTGAATCCTCGATCGCGCGCGAAAGCGATCTGGCCCTGCCGATCCATGCCGGGGTCGAGGTCGGCGTCGCCTCGACCAAGGCGTTTACCTGCCAGCTGAACGTGCTGCTGCTTCTGGCGCTAAAGGCGGCCCAGGACCGCGGCCGCCTTTCCCCCGACGCGCTTGCCAAAATACTGGCTTCGCTGCGCGCCCTGCCTGGGTTGATGAACGCCGCGATGGACCGCAGCGGCGACATCCGCAAGGCCGCCCGCCGCATCGCCGAAGCGCGTGATGTGCTGTTCCTGGGCCGGGGCCTGATGTACCCACTCGCCCTGGAAGGCGCGCTTAAACTCAAGGAAATCAGTTATATACACGCCGAAGCTTATGCGTCAGGTGAACTCAAGCACGGCCCCATCGCCCTGATCGACAAATCCGTGCCTGTGGTGGTCATGGCCCCGCGCGACGCCCTGTTCGACAAGACCGTGTCCAACATGCAGGAGGTCATGGCCCGCGGCGGCAAGGTCCTGCTGATCACCGATGCGTCTGGCGCGGCAGAGGCCGGACAGGACGTCTGGCAGACCATCGTCCTGCCAGAGGTGGCATCGGTCCTCAGCCCCCTGCTCTACGCCATCCCCGCCCAGCTTCTGGCCTATCACACGGCGGTCGCCAAAGGCACGGATGTGGACCAGCCGCGCAATCTGGCAAAGTCGGTCACGGTCGAGTAGCATCGGCTCCGAAAAGGAGCCCGTCCTGGCAAAGCAGTTCGATTGCATAGGCCCCCGATCACCGCGCCTTCATCAGCCGCCCGCAAACACCTCGACCGTCGGAAGTCCCGTCAGGGGTGCCTCGATCAGCCGCATGGCCGAAAGAGAGATCCGGCTGCCGGCCGTCGGCGGCCCGTCGATCGGGATGAGATCCACCTTGGCTGACCTTCCGTCAAGAACCACCCGGCCCTTGGTAGGCGCGCTCACCAATGGCGTCTCAAGCCAGAAACCCACGCGCCCCGGATCCCCCAGAGAGGCAACCGTGGTGCCAAGCGACCGCTCGCCCGCCGACTCGCCGGGCGCTGCGGCCCGGCTCCGCTCCTCGGCGGTGGTCGCATCGAACTGGTCGGCCGTGCGGGCCGTGGCGGGCGGCCTGCGGGGTGCTACCGGCGCGGCAGTCGCCGCATCCGGCGCCACCTCTGCCGAAGGCTCGACAACCCTGGGTTCAGAGGAAAATACATCTGCGCAACCGGCTAACGCCAGCGGCAGGGCGATCAGGGAAAGCCATTTCATGTTTCTCGTCCACGACCTTTGTCTTGGCATGTCATCGGGGACGATACTTGCCCATTGCGCCCGGGAATACTAGGTTCTGTGACATGACAGTTCCTTTGATAGACCCGTTCCAGCGTCCCATCAGTTACTTGCGCGTGTCGGTTACGGACCGCTGCGACTTCCGGTGCGTCTACTGCATGTCGGAAAACATGACCTTTCTGCCCAAGAAAGAGCTGCTGACACTCGAGGAACTGGACCGTCTTTGCTCGACCTTTGTCCGGCTTGGCGTGGAAAAACTGCGCATCACCGGCGGAGAACCGCTTGTCCGGCGCGAAATCATGACATTCTTCCGCGCAATGTCGCGCCATCTCGATTCGGGCGCACTGAAGGAACTGACGCTGACCACCAACGGCTCGCAGCTTGAACGTTTCGCCGACGACCTGTTTGCGGCAGGCGTGCGGCGGGTAAACATCTCTCTCGATACACTGGACGAGCAGAAGTTTGCCGACATCACCCGCTGGGGCCGCCTGCCGCAGGTGCTGCGCGGCATCGATGCGGCGCAGAAGGCAGGCCTGAGAGTCAAGATCAACACCGTGGCTCTAAAGGGCTTCAACGAGAATGAACTGGTCACGCTGACCGAATGGTGCGCATCCCGCGACATGGATCTCACCTGGATCGAGGTCATGCCCATGGGTGACATCGGCAACGAAGACCGGCTTGGTCAGTACTGGAAACTCTCGGATCTGCGCCGCACCCTGGGGGAACATTACACCCTCACCGATTTGCCCGAAAGCACCGGGGGTCCGGCGCGCTATGTCCGGCTCGACGAGACCGGGCAAAAGATCGGCTTCATCACCCCGCTCAGCCACAATTTCTGCGAAAGCTGCAATCGCGTGCGACTGACCTGCACGGGCGAGTTGTTCATGTGTCTCGGACAAGAGGACAATGCCGACCTGCGCTCGGCCCTGCGCAACCATCCCGGTACCGACGCACCGCTTGAACAAGCGATCCGCAGCGCCATCCTGCTCAAGCCCAAGGGGCATGACTTCGACTATTCCCGCCAATCCGTCGATGGTCGCGTCTCGCGCCACATGAGCCACACCGGCGGCTGACCATTCGTCCCGCGAATCTATGACCGCGGTCATAACTCTTGCCCGCACTCTTGTCGGCACTTTTTCCTGCGGTCATGGATCGGCGTGGCGGATCAGGGGCGGCTGATCTCTCCGCCACCGACCAGCGCGCGCACCCCCGTCGTTCCGGGACCAGAGGTCGCCATCCCCCGCGCAACGCGCACTGCCAGATAGGCAAAGGCCTGCGCCTCGAGCATGTCGCCATCCAGCCCGACGGATTCGACCGGCGCCACCGCGCAATCCAGCCCCGCCTGAAGCATCGCCATCATCACCGGATTGTGCCGCCCGCCCCGGTCACCAGCAGACGCGCGGGGGGCGTCGGGCAATGCTCCATCCCGCGCATGACGGCGGCTGCGGACATGGCCGTCATCGTCGCCGCCGCATCGGCATCGCCCAATTCGCGCACAAGATCCAGCATGACCGAAAAATCGTCCCTGTCCAGCGACTTGGGCGGCATCTTCAGGAAATACGCCTCTTCCAGGAAGAGTTCCAGAGCGCCATCCACCACCTGCCCGGTTGCGGCCAGCGCGCCGTCCCGGTCACAGTCCAGCCCGCGGCGCTGCATCATCAGGTCGTTGATCGGCGCATTGGCCGGCCCGGTGTCAAAGGCCAGCAAGGCGCCCTCCTCTTCGGGGCCGCTCCTGGCAGGATCGACCCAGGTCAGATTGCCGACCCCGCCAAGGTTGAGGAAGGCCACAGGATCGCGCGCGCCGATCCATTTCGCACAGGCAAAATGAAAGAACGGCGCCAGCGGTGCGCCCTGCCCGCCCAGCCGCACATCCGCAGTGCGGAAGTCCCAGACCACAGGCACACCCAGCGCCCGCGCCAGCGCGCCGCCATCGCCCAGTTGATGCGTGCCCCGACCTGCCGGTTCATGCGCGAGGGTCTGGCCGTGAAAGCCGACAATCTCTGCGCCGGGAAACCGCGACAGCGTCTCGGCATGGGCCGCCTGCACCACCGCCAGCGCCGGTTCAAGCCCGGCGCCCTGCCAGCGGCCAAGCGCGGCACGCAGTACAGCCCGTTCAGCGTCGGTATACGGGCGATACCCTGACCCGCCGAACTCGAAGATCCGCTCGCCATCGGTGCGCAGCATCGCCGCATCCACCCCGTCCAGCGAAGTGCCCGACATCGCCCCAAGCGCCCAGACAGGTTCCTTGTCCAACATGCTCTTTTCCTCTGGCTTTCGCGCGCCTATAGGTAATCGCGACTTTATAGGGGACCAACCATGACCTACCATCCCAAATCGGACTTCATGCATGTCATGATGGAGCGCGGCTTTCTCGCCGACTGCACCGATTATCAGGGCCTTGACGATGCTCTGAGCACCGGGGTGGTGACAACCTATATCGGCTATGACGCAACGGCGAAATCACTGCACGTCGGCCATCTGCTCAACATCATGATGCTGCGCTGGCTGCAAAAGACCGGGCATCAGCCGATCACCCTGATGGGGGGCGGCACAACCAAGGTTGGCGACCCCAGCTTTCGCGCGGATGAACGCCCGCTGCTGACGCCCGAACAGATCGACGCCAACATCGACGGGATGCAGCAGGTGTTCGCCAAGTACCTGACCTATGGCGACGGGCCGACGGACGCGCTGATGCTGAACAATGCCGAATGGCTGGATGGCCTGAACTATCTTGATTTCCTGCGCGACATCGGGCGGCATTTCAGCGTGAACCGGATGCTGAGCTTTGAATCGGTCAAGTCGCGGCTCGACCGGGAACAATCGCTGTCCTTCCTCGAATTCAACTACATGATCCTGCAAGCCTATGATTTCCTTGAGCTGAACCGCCG
>JAGXGV010000078.1 GCA_024636635.1 Puniceibacterium sp. | reverse complement strand
GCCCGATCTGGCGCGGCATGATCTGCGGAAAGACGGCGTAGATCAGCGTCGACAGGTACGGCGCACCGGCGGCACGCATCGCCTCGACCTGGCCGAAGTCGATCTCTTCGATCCGCTCCGCAAGCATCTTTGCGACAAAGCCGATCGAATAGATGATCAGCGTGAGAACACCGGCGAAGGGTCCGAAGCCCACGGCCTTCACGAACAGGATCGCGACGATCACCGGATGAAAGCTGCGCGCGATGATGATGATTGCACGGCCAAGGTAGAAGACTGGCAGGGGTGCGACGTTGCGGGCGGACATGAAGGCGATGGGGATCGACAGCAGCACACCGCCCGCAGTGGCCAGCACCGCGATCTTGAGGCTTTCGAGAAAGCCGTCGATCAGCAGGCCGCTGCGTTCAAAGCTGGGCGGGAAGGCGCCGCCAAAGATGCGACCCGCGCGTCCGATGCCTTCGGCGACGCGGTTCCAGTCGATCGGCATGGAGAGGCCGACCCAGCCGAAATAGCCGATCAGGCCAAGGTAGACGGCCCATCGCAGGACCGGATTGGCGATGAAGGGCGGTTTCGACCATGTGTCGCGCGCCGTGCTCATGATGCCTTCGCCATGTCGCCGCCACGGTCGGCATGCGGGCTGCCGGCATAGATCGTCTCCATCGCGGCTTCGTCGAGCTGCGCGGGCTTGTCGTCGAAAATGATGCGGCCATAGCGCATGCCGACGATTCGGTCAGTATACTCCTTGGCCTCGGTCACATTGTGAATGTTAATCAGCACCGGCAGTTTCAGCTCGCCTGCAAGGTCGCGCAGAAGGCCCATGATCTGCTCGGAGGTCTTGGGGTCGAGAGAGGCCGTCGGTTCGTCGGCCAGCAGGATCTCGGGTTGCTGCATCAGGGCGCGCACGACGCCCACGCGCTGGCGTTCGCCGCCAGACAGCTGGTCGGCGCGGGTATCGGCGTATTGCGCGATCCCGACGCGCTCCATTAGTTCGAAGGCGCGGCGGATGTCCTCTTTGGGATAGCGCCGCGTGACTGCGGCCCAGGTCGAGATGTAGCCCAGCCGCCCGGACTGGACGTTCTCCATCACCGTGAGGCGGTCGACCAGATTAAAGCCCTGGAACACCATGCCGATCTTGCGCCGGGCCGCGCGCAGGGACTTGCCGCGCAGGGCGGTAAGCTCGGTGCCGTTCAGCACGACGGATCCCGATGTCGGTTCCACCAGCCGGTTGATGCAGCGCAGCAGCGTGCTTTTCCCGGCGCCAGACGAGCCAATGATCGAGACGACGCTTTCATCCTCGATCGTGAGGTCGAGGTTCTCGAGGACCGGATCGCCGCCGCCGTAGCGTTTGACGAGGTCAGTAATCTTCAGCATGGGAACGCCTTCCTTGCGGGGCCGGTCATCTTGTCCGGCCCCGACGGGGTGAAATCACTCGGCAGCAAGACCCTGGGGCGTGTACTCAACGCCATTGGCCTTCTGGATCTGGCGGATGACGGCCCACTGATCCTTGTAGGTGATCGGGACGAACTTGCTCACACCGGTGAATTCCTCACCCAGCGCCGTGCCAGTGAAATCGAAGCTGAAGAAGGCTTCCTTGATCTTTTCCTTGAGCTCGGGTGCGAGGTCATGCGCGACGCCATAGGAAGTCGTCGGGAACGGGTCGCTTTCCCAGACGATGCGGACCTCTTCCGGATCGTAGAGCCCGCGCTCGGCCATGCGGTCCACCACTTCGGACGCGACCGGGGCTGCGTCGTAGTCACCCGCGACCACACCCAGCATCGACTGGTCGTGGCTGCCGGAATAGGTCACTTCATAGTCTTCGTCCGGCACGACGCCCAGATCGGGGAACAGCGCGCGGGGCGCCTGGTTGCCCGAATTCGAGGTTGGCGAGGTATGCGCGACGCGCTTGCCCGCAAGGTCCGCCATTTCCTGGATGTCGCTGTCCGCCTGCGTGTAGACCTGCAACCTGTAGCCGAACTGACCATCTTCGCTGCCCATGATGGCAAAGGGTTCCACACCGGCAAGGTTCACGGCAAAAGGTGTCGGCCCGGTCGAGAAACCCGCGATGTGCAGGCGGCCCGAGCGCATCGCCTCGACTTCGGCCGAGTTCGACTGCACGGCAAAGAACTGAACGTCCTTGCCGGTGACCTCTTCAAGGTGCTCGATGAACGGGGTCCAGATGTCTGCGTAGATCGCCGGGTCCTCGACCGGGGTATAGGCAAAGACCAGCGTGGGCGGATCCTGCAGTTCGCTGGGATCGGTCGGTGCGTCGGCGACGAGGTCACCGTTCGCATCGCAATACATCGCGTCAAGCGCACCGCGCTCTGGACAATCGTCCTGTGCAAAAGCGCTCCCGGCTGTCAGGACAAGGGCCGTCACAAGACCCGCGCCGAATAGTGTATCCTTTGGCATGTTTTCTCCTCCCAAATGTGTTCCGCCCTCTTTCTGCGGAACAATTGTCGGGGATACCATCATCATTATCTGCGATTTGCAACATTTCCCGTAAGTAAATCTGCTGTTACACAGAAATTGGCTTTATGGAGACCCCGATGACAAACGCACTGGAGCGCAGGCACCTGAGAAAACGGGAGCGGCACGCGCAGATCCTGATGGAACTGCGGCTTGCGCCGCATGTGCGGGTTTCCGACCTCGCCGCGCGGTTCGGCGTCACGACCGAAACGGTCCGGCGCGATATCGAGCATCTGAGCAGCGAGGGGCTGCTGCAGAAATCCCATGGCGGCGCGTCGCCGCGTGCGCCGGGGACGCATCGCGTGCTGGACGAGCGTCGGCACGAACGGCTCGAGGAGCGCGGTCAACTGGCCCGCCGCGCGGCGGCTCTGGTCACTGATGGCCAGAGCCTCATGATCGATGCGGGATCGTCGACGATGGAATTCGCGCGTGCCATCGCGCTGGCAGGCACGCAGGTGACCGCGATCACCAACAGCCTGCAGGTTGCGATGATTCTCGGAACCTCTCCGGCGGTCCGGGTGATCGTCGCTCCAGGCAGCTACCTGCAGGCCGAAGCGGCCCTGACCGGCACGGAAACCTGCGCCTTCCTGCATCGCTACAATGTCGATGCCTGTTTCCTGGGTGCATCGGCGCTTGGCGAGACCGGCGTGAGCGAGGCAGTCGACGGCTTTGCCGATATCAAGCGCATGATGATGGCTCAGAGCGGAGCGTGTCATTTCCTGATCGATGCCAGCAAGTTCGGCCGGGTACATTTCCATCGCGTCGCCATGATCGGAGAGATCAGAACCCTGGTCACCGACTCCCGCCCGGAAGGCCAGCTGGCCGACATGCTTGATGAACAGGGCGTCAAGATCATCCTGTCCTGAATGGCTGCACCCGTGTCTGTGTGGGTCGCACATGTCTGGCAGACCCAAGCGTCACGCAGGTCGATGGGAAATTGGCGCGACCCATGCGGAAATGAGTCAACGTGATGTCCATGCTGTTGTGGCAAACGTCCCAGACACAAAGTGTCTCACTGAAACCGGCGTCGGATCCTGCCGTCACGACGCACCGGACTGTTCTTCCCATACCCCGACAGAGGCCGAGGCTGTGACACCCTTTGGCTCACAATGTTAACGACTTGGTTTCCTGAACGGCGTCTCCGTTTCTCTTGGCGCGTCAGAGGGACGGGTGACGACGACGAACAAACGCGGCCGTTGCAAGGATGCCCTGACAGGAACGCAGATAGGCCATTAATTTTCAGGGACAACCAATCCAGCATCCTGAAAGTAGTTCCAGCACTCGTCTGGTGTGAACATCTGGCAGACATCGCCGAGGGCTGTGAAGAGATCGGTGAAAGTTCTGACACCGATCTTGCGTAGGTGGGCCTTGAGCTTTGAGAAGGGCGTGAAGGTCTCCAATGCCGAGATGGCAAGTCTCGACATCACCGGCGACCAGTTCCATCCAGAATGGAATTACACAATCAAACCGCGAAGGCCGACGATAGCGTAGCGGTTATCGTTGCGCCCGTCCTTTGCTTGAAGGCGGCAGAAGTTACGGCCTTCGGGGCGTCAACTCCCGTGGCAAGCACCGCCGACCATGCTCAAAGGGCGGACACCGGACTTTTGCTGCGGGTGCGAGCCAGACATGCCGCAAAGGAGGGAGCCGACATCCAGGCGAAGTCGGAACTGTGTGTTGTACTGCGCTGCCGCAAGGCCGCTCCGAGCCCTTTCATACCGCGGTGCGAAAGGTGGTGTTCGCGTGCGCAGCCAGGCTCCACTCAAGACGGTCGGCCCAAACCGAGCGTTCACATTAACAGTGACTGGCACGGAAAGCAGCTTCGCAAGGAAGAAAGACTCGATTTTCTATCAAGCGGTATTTCGAAGCCTTGTCCCGGAACGTATGGGAACGAACTCAAAAGAATACGGTTAACCTTCAGACGCTTCCGCGCCACCGACTTTCCATGGGAGCGAGCATGTATCAAGGAGGCAACCATGCCCTATTTGCGTTCCGCTGCGACGATCGGGATTTCGACGGTCGTAATGTTCGTCCTGATGTATCTCAACACCTACGCACCCGAGCCGGTCTTCGCGAGCGACGAAAAGGCCTACATGGCGATCGTGACGTGCGCTGCCATGGCGGCCATGACTTTCTACGTGCGGGACATGCTCATTCGCGCTGTCGCCGCCGCCTGAGAGGATACGCCATGCATCCTTTTCCCGGCTTCCTTTTTGGCTTCGCCCTCGCACTCGTTTTCGGCATCGCACACCATTTCGCGCTGAGCGCTATCCTGAAAATTGCTCCGCATCACAAGCGGCAGGGCAAGTCCGTTGTAGTCGTAACCTTCTCATCGCTCTTGACGCTCCACACGGCGGAGATCATGATGTTGGCAGCGCTTAATCATTGGATTGCGGGCGCTTGGAGTCCCGACGCGCTAACCGGGCCACCGCCAAGCTTCACGGACATGCTCTATTTGACGACCATCGCCTTCACGACGCTGGGATATTCGTCTCTCGACGCGGCAGGCGGCTTTCGCCTCGTCCTAATGTTCGAGTCGCTTCTTGGCTTTATGCTACTCACATGGTCGGCCACATTCCTGTTTTCCGCCTGTCAGAAAAGCTGGCAGCGCGAGAATGACTGACGGCCATGCGCGCCATAGAATCAGCGTCCTGAATACCGCTTTCCGTCCATGAAGTTCGTCTTGATCCCGTCGCCGACCGATGATTTGCGCCCGCAGCGTACACTAACTTTGTCTGCACTGCCGCCACTCGGGCTTCGAAAATGCTGCGCCACGCATGAATGACCGGTCTGGCGAAGCTGCGGCGCGGCGCCGAGGTGCTCGGCGAGTGACCGCAAAGGGCCGGTTGCAGAAGTCGCACCTGAGGATGCGTTTTGTTTAAAGGCGGACGCCTTACACGGCTGTCCAACATTCAACCTTACCGTGAGAACGGGCAGATTTGGTTAACAATCCTCGGCGCCAACACGCTAATCGCCACCAATGATATTTTCTATGCAACCAACGCTTGGGCAGCGCCCCCTGCACCCTTTGGCCGCCTGGGCAGGTGTTGCAGCCGGGATCGTACCCACCTCCATCCCTGCTGCTGGACAAAGGGTCGCTGTCTCGGGTCAGTCCGTGGCACTCATGGTTGTCGCCAGGTCCTGACGGAAAGGACAGATGCCCCGGCCCGGAAAAGGCCGTGAAGGCCGGGCATGGATCACAACTCCGGACCGTCTCATCACACCGCCGCCGGTCTGACGTGACGTTTGCCGGTGACAGGCGGTCCGCGATACTGTGAGGTGCGCACCCAAAGGGGAGAGCTTTCCAATGACACAGTATCCACATCTTCTGGCGCCGCTCGATCTAGGTTTCACCACGCTGAAGAATCGCGTGCTGATGGGGTCCATGCACACCAATCTCGAGGAAGCCGGAGACTGGGACCGGGTTGCGGAATTCTACGCCGCGCGCGCGCGGGCGGATGTCGCGCTCATGGTGACCGGGGGCATGGCGCCCAACCGCGAAGGCGGCGTCTTTCCGGGGGCCGCCGGGCTGTTCTCGGACAGGGACATGGCGCATCACCGGATGGTGACGGACCGCGTGCACGGGTCAGGTGGCAAGATCGCCATGCAGATCCTGCATGCGGGGCGCTATGCCTATGGGCCGGAATGTGTCAGCGCCTCGGCGGTGAAATCGCCAATCTCGCCGTTTGCGCCAAAGGCGCTCGACGAGGCGGGCATAGAAAAGCAGATCGCCGACATCGTGACCGCCGCCGCCCGCGCCCGCGAGGCCGGGTATGACGGGGTAGAGATCATGGGGTCAGAGGGGTATTTTCTCAACCAGTTCCTGGTGACCCGCACCAACCGGCGCGACGACCGCTGGGGCGGATCTTACGAAAACCGGATGCGCCTGCCGGTCGAGGTGGTGGCCCGCGTGCGCGAGGCGGTGGGTCCGGATTTCATCCTGATCTACCGGATCAGCATGATCGACCTCGTCCCGGACGGCTCTACCCATGCCGAGGTCGTGCAACTTGCGCAGGCTGTCGAAACGGCGGGCGCCAACATCCTCAACACCGGCATCGGCTGGCACGAGGCGCGCGTGCCGACCATCGCCACCAGTGTGCCGCGTGCCGCCTTTGCCTGGGTCACGCAAAAGCTGATGGGCAAGGTGGGAATACCCATCATCACCAGCAACCGGATCAACACGCCCGACGTGGCCGAACAGGTGCTGGCGGACGGCTGCGCCGACATGGTCAGCATGGCGCGCCCCTTTCTGGCCGACCCCGAATTCGTCCGAAAGGCGGCGACGGGCCGCACGGCCCAGATCGCGCCCTGCATCGCCTGCAATCAGGCCTGTCTTGACCACACCTTCAGCGGCAAGGTGTCGTCCTGCCTTGTCAATCCGCGCGCCTGTTTCGAAACGGAACTGGTCGTCACCCCGGCAGAAACGGTGAAATCGGTGGCGGTTGTCGGTGCGGGGCCTGCCGGGCTTTCGGCGGCCCTGACCGCCGCCGAGCGTGGCCACCGCGTCACCCTGTTCGACCGCGCCGAACAGATCGGCGGACAGCTGAACATGGCCAAGGTGGTGCCGGGCAAAGAGGAATTCCGCGGCCTTGTGAAATGGTACAAGACGATGGTGGCCGAACGCGGCATCGCCCTGCGTCTGGGCGCCGAGGTGACGGCGACGGATCTGGACGACTTCGACGAGGTGATCGTCGCCACCGGCGTGTTACCCCGCGATCCCGTAATCGCGGGGCAGGATGGCCCCAACGTGCTCAGCTACATCGACGTGCTGCGGGGAAAGCGGCCCGTGGGTCGGCATGTTGCGGTCGTTGGGGCGGGCGGCATCGGCTTTGACGTCTGCGAATTCCTTGTGCACGAGGGCGAAAGCCCCACCGAAAACCTGCCAGACTGGATGCGCGAATGGGGGGTAAGCGACCCTGCGACCACCCGATCGGGTCTTGCCCCCGAAGGACCGCAGCCCGGTGCACCGGCGCGGGCAGTCACCCTGCTTCAGCGCAAGGACGAAAAGCCCGGAAAGCGGCTGGGCAAAAGCACAGGCTGGATTCACCGTGCGGCGCTTCAGATGAAACAGGTCCGGATGATTGCCGGGGTGAATTACGAAGCGATCGCACCAGATGGCCTGCACATCTCGTATGGCGCGGCGCGCGAGCGGCCCGAAATCATCACCTGCGATACCGTGGTGCTTTGTGCCGGACAGGTGCCTGAACGCAGCCTGGCCGACGCCCTGATGGCCCGGGGCCGCAAGTGTCATGTCATCGGCGGTGCGGATGTGGCGGCGGAACTGGATGCCAAGCGGGCCATAGATCAGGGCACCCGGCTGGCGGCAACACTCTGACAGGTCGCCCCATGCGCACGCTTGTATGATGGCGCACGCCTGGACATTCGCCTGCCCGGGGCGGGAGATATGTGGCGGCACACCAGAAAAGTGTATCAATCGCAGTCGGATAATCCCCAGGATGTACCGCGGCGACGGGCTGGCACCACCGGGGCGGCGGCCACTGTTTCACAGGGCCGAACACTGGTTTCAAATACCGTCATATTGTCCTTCCCCTGCCGCTTTTGTGCCTGATTTGACAATCATACCCCAGCGTCAGAAACGAGTGACTCAAGGAGACGCGTATGGATCGCCTGACGGAAATGGAGGCCTTCGCCACGGTCGTCGACCAGGGCGGCTTCACGGATGCCGCCAAGAAGATGGGCATATCGAAATCCGCCGTTTCCAAGCATGTCTCGTCGCTTGAGGCCCGTCTGGGCGCGCGTCTGCTGAACCGTACCACCCGCCGCGTCAGTCCGACGGAAATCGGTCTGGCCTATTACGACCGCGCCCGCCGCGTGCTGAACGATGCCGGAGAGGCGGATGCGCTTGTGACCTCGATGCAGTCGGCGCCGTCCGGCCTTTTGCGGATTTCTGTTGCGACGGATTTCGGGGTAAACCACCTCAGCCCGGTTCTGGGCGATTTCCTGTCTGAATTTCCCGACATCACCGTGAACATGGTGCTCAACAACCGCTACGTCGAACTGATTTCCGAAGGCTTCGACATGGCCGTGCGGATCGGAGAGCTTGAGGATTCGACCCTGCGCGCCCGCAAGCTGACCGAGACGACGAAGCGCATGATCGCCTCGCCGGGGTATTTCCAGAAATTCGGCCGCCCCCAGAAGATAGACGATCTCAACGACCACAAGCTGCTGCATTATTCAAACCAGGCGAGCGGCAATGTCTGGAAAGTGACCGCGCCAAGCGGGGAAAAGCGTCAGATCCGCACCGCAGGCTGGCTGTCGGTGAACGACGGGCAATCCCTGCTGAACGCCTGCGTCGCGGGCCTTGGCATCGCCTACCTGCCGTCGTTCCTTTACGCCGATGCGATGGAAAAGGGGCTGGTCGAGGATGCCATTCCCGATCTTCCCGCCGAAACCCAGGGCATCTACGCCGTCTACCCGCCGGGCCGGTTCACCCAGCCCAAGGTGCGCGCCTTCATCGACTTTCTGGTCGGGGTTTTTGCCGAAAAGGGCCACGCCGACTGGTAACACCGTTACCCCGGCCTGTTCAGGCACAGTTGCGCCCCGGATCGTCTCCGGGGCAATTCTTTTTGAGGGTGCCTTTTTTGGCAGGGGCGGGCGGTGTCCGCGTCACCCGCCGGTAAGCTGCATGGCCTGTAACGTGACTGCGCCCGCATAGATGATCAGCAGGGACAGGCTTTCGAAACCGATGCGCCCCGGCCCCTGCTTTTGCCGCAGGATCAGCCCGCACAGCAGCACCGCCGTCATCAGGATCGCCGTGATCGTCCAGAAATAATCGCCGCTGCCCGCCGCATGATACAGCGAACCGTCGCGATAGGACATATCCGCCGCCGTCAGGAACAGGGTGTCAAAGGTGTTGCCCCCGATGATCCCGCCGACAGCCATTTGCAGCGCGCCGCGGCGCACGGCGGCCAGGGTTGTCACCAGTTCTGGCAGCGAAGTGACCACAGCGGTCGCCAGCGCCCCGACCAGCGATTGCGACAGGGACAGCCGCCCGGTCAATTCGCCCGCGGTCTTGGCGATGACCCAGCCGGACAGGCCCATCAGCAACATCAGCGCAGCGAACACCAGAAACATCCGGGCCGTGCTTTGCCGGGTGGTTTCCGCGTCCTCTTCCTCGGGGGTGTCCTCGCGGGTTTCCTGAGTGTCCACGGGTGTCCACATGGGATGTTCCCGCATGCGCTGGGCTGCGACCAGTGCGGCGACATAGATCGCCGGGATCAGCAGCGACACGGGGTGGATTGCGAAGATCGTGAATTCCGTCACGTTGCTTGCGATCAGCGGCAGCGTCAGCAGCACGATCAGGACGATGGCCTGAAACACGTTTGCCAATTCGGCGGCGGCGTGCTCGAGATTGGCCTTGCGATAATAGGTGTCCGCCAAGGCCAGAAACGCGGTTTGCGCAGCGATCCCGCCGATGCTGTTGGAATAGGCCAGCGACGCAAGCCCGTCGAGCCCGGAAGTGACGGAAACGATCGTGCCGCCCAGTGACGTGGCCGCACCCAGCAGCACTGCGCCTGCTACTGCCTCGCCCAGGCCGGTGCGGTCTGCCAGTTTGTCGACCAGACCGGTCATGCGCAGACCGGTAAAGACGACAACGACTGCCGCGCCCACAAAACCCGCCAGCAAAAGCGGGATCGACCAATCTGCGAACATGTGCGATTCCTTTCCGTCCGATTTCGGCGCACATGGTTCTGCCCGCGGCAAGGGCGGCGCCCGCCCCGTTCGAAAGGCAACGCGACCTGCAAGCGGGTTGTTCCGTCACCCCGGGTGCCGTGCCCTGCGCAGTCATGCGGCGTGGGGATCAGTCCGTCGGGATCAGCACCGCTTCGATCCGCCGGTTCAGCAGGCGGCCCTCTTCGGTAAGGTTGCTGGCCAGCGGAGCCAGAAATCCGACGCCCTCGGCGCTGATGCGGCCCGCGGCAATGTCGTGGCGGTCGCGCAGATAGCTGACCGCGGCCGCAGCGCGGCGGCGCGACAGGGCGATGTTGACCTCCAGCGATCCGGTGGCGTCGGTATGGCCGACAAAGGTTATGCGCGCCCCGGGATTGGCTTGCAGATAGCCTGCGAGCGAGTCGAGCGACACGATGGCATCGCGCGCGAGGTCAAAGACCCCGCTGGGAAATTGCAGGTCGCGCAGCACGACATGGCCTGCCGTTTCAAGCCGTCCGGACAGATCGCCGGGGGTTTCGGGCGATGTTGCGAGCGTCCCGGGCGCGGCCCAGGGTGTGACATCCGGCGGCGCGCTTTCTGTCCCGGCGCGGATGATCTGCACGAACCCGGCGGCGGACGAGCGGCTGACAAGCAGGCTGATGGCGTCCTCCCCGGTCTCGCGGGCCGACAGGAACCGGTAGTCGGTAAGGTCGACATACATGTCCGGACCAGGCAGGATTTCGGTGTTGAAGCGGAAATCGAACCCGCCGCAGGCAGAGGCGCCGCAGTCCAGCAGGATGTCATAACCGGCGGCGGCGATCTGGTCGCGCAGGCGTGCCATGATCTGCTGCGTGGTCGCGCTTTGCCCGTCAAGGCGCCAGGCCTGCCGCGTCACCGGCCCTTCGATGCGCACCGATGGCAGGCCCGTCTCGCTCCAGCCGCCGGTCGGCAGGCGGTAGCTGCCCGCCTCTGTCGCGGTTTCGGCCGTCAGACGCGCGCCCGGCGGCAATTCCAGCTCCAGCGCCACCGCCGGGCCTGCCAGAAGGCAAAGCATCGCCCCCCCAAGGGTTCTAGCGCGCCAGGGCGTGATATTCGTCATTCGGGCGCATGTCGGTGGCCGAGGCCACGCGGTTGGTCATGTTGAAGAAGGCGGCGACATTGGCGATGTCCCAGATGCCGCGGTCGTTAAAGCCGACATCGCGTAGCGCCTGCCGGTCGGTTTCGGTGATTTCGGCGCTGGCGCGGGTCATCTTTTCGGCGAATGTCAGCATGGCGACCTGACTTGGCTCCAGCCGCGCGGCGCGCCAGTTCATCACCAGCATCTCACCCAGTTGCGGGTTGCCCGACAACTGCCGCACGGCGGCACCATGCGCGGTCAGGCAGTAAAAACACCTGTTCACCGATGAGACGACCACTGCGATCATCTCGCGCTCGAGCTTGCTCAGCACGGAATCGGCCAGCATCAGATCGTTGTACATGGCGCTGAAGGCGTTCAGCTTGTCGATATCAAAGGCATGGGCCCGCAGGACATTCGGAACCATCCCCAGCTTGTCCATGCAGACATCAAAATATTTCTGCGTCGCGGGGGGCAGCGGATCGACCATCGGCAGGTCAAGTGCTGTGGGTCGTTTTGCTGTCACGTCGGGGTGTCCTTGGTCCTGATACGGTAGTGGTACTGTCCCACAACCTCCATCCCGAGGGAAGCGTAGAGCCCGTTCGCCCCGGCATTCGCCCGGGTGCAGAGCACGGCCATGTGGCTGCCGCCCTGCGCCTGTGCCCAGAAGGCGGCGCAGCGCATCATCCATTTTCCCAAACCCTTGCCGCGATGTTCCGGCAGGATCTCAAGCGCGTGCACCATCGCGGTTGTGTCATGCAGCCCGCAGTAGCCGGTGCCGGCGGGCTTGTCATCGGCGCGTCCGAACAGGCCGGTCTTGCGGCACTTTGCCCTTTGCATCACTGCAATGCGGTCCGGTCCTATGCCGCCACGGGCCCAGATCTCGCGCATGATGGCAAGCGGTTCCCAGATGGCAAAGGCGGTGACGCGGGGGATCGGCCTGTCGGTCAGCGACGCAAGCGGGCAGAGCCAGACGTTGACCGGGTCAATGATGCCGTATCCGCGCGCCGAAAGCGCGGTATCAAGGTCAGTCTCGTCCGCGTGTATCATGAACAGCGGTGTCTGACCCCGTTGCGCCATCGCGGCTTCGGCACGGGCAAGATCATCCTCGCTCCAGCCATCGGCAGCGGTGGCGGCGGACACCCGTTTGCCGCCGCCCACGCCGTCGCGCAGGGTGATCGCCCCCTGCGCCACACGGCTTTTGGGGGGCCATGTCGATTCGGTGACTGCGTAAAGGTCGCGCAGCGCCGGTGTCATGCGGGAAACAGTCCCGCAAGTCGCGTCATGGCGGCGCTGACCCGGGCGGCATCGGTGCCGCGTATCACGACGTTGGCGCCATAAACGCCATCCTTCTGATAGGGATAAGATCCCATCTGAAGGTCGGCGAACTCTTTCGCCAGGTCCCCCAGCGGGCCGGCGATGTCACCTTCGCCGCGCTGGATCCGCAGCGTCTGGGACAGCAGCGGCGCACCGCCGGTAAGCGTGGGCAGGACAGACGCCACCATCGCCTGGAACACTGCCGGTACACCGGCCATCACATGCACGTTTCCAAGGGTGAATCCGGGCGCGACGGACACGGGGTTGTCGATCAGGACCGCCCCTTGGGGGATGCGGGCCATGCGCAGGCGCGCGGCGTTCAGTTCGCTGCCCTGCCGGTCGTAATGCGCCTGTAGCAGGGCGCGGGCGTCGTCACGCACGTCGATGGGCACGCCGAACGCCTGTGCCATGGCGTCGGCGGTGATGTCGTCATGGGTCGGCCCGATCCCGCCCGAAGTGATCACCGTGTCATAGGCTGCACGCAGGTCGTTCACCGCCATGACGATGGCGGCGGTCCTGTCGGACACGATGCGGACCTCTTGAAGGTCGATGCCCGACTTGGTCAGTTCCTGGGACAGGTGGTGCATGTTGGCATCGCGGGTACGGCCCGAGAGGATCTCGTCGCCGATCACCAGCATGGCGGCGGTGGGGTTGGGCATCGCGGACTCCTTGCCTTGCGCTTCGGCTCAGGTATAGGGCCGGGCCATGCGGTTTCAAACCCCTCTCCTGTCGGCGGTGCTGATCCGCCGTTACAAGCGCTTCCTCGCGGATGTGCGCCTGCCCGATGGGCAGGAGGTCACGGCGCATTGCCCCAATCCCGGCTCGATGCTGGGCATGGCGATGCCGGGGCTCAAAGTCTGGCTCGAACCCAACGACGATCCGAAGAAAAAGCTGAAGTATGGCCTGCGGCTGGTCGAGGTGGACGGGACGTTGGTGGGCGTGGACACGGGGGCCGCCAACCGCATCCTCCGCGCGCCGCTGGTCGCGGGCGAAATCCCCGGGCTTTCCGGCTACGACGTGATCCGCCCCGAACAGAAATACGGCACCGGCAGCCGGATCGATTTCCTGATGCAGGCGGCGGGGCGGCGTGACGCCTATGTCGAGGTCAAGTCGGTGACCCTGTCGCGCCGCCCCGGTCTGGCCGAGTTTCCCGACAGCGTGACCGCGCGCGGTACCAGGCATCTGGGCGAACTGGCCCGGATGGTGGCCCAAGGGCACCGGGCCGTGCTGTTGTTCCTTGTGCAGCGGGCCGATTGCAACCGGGTGACCGTGGCCGCCGACCTTGACCCGGTGTATGCTGCGGCCTGCGCCCGCGCGGTCGCAGGTGGGGTCGAAATAATGTGTTTGGCCTGTGATCTCTCTGCCGATGGAATCCGCCCCGGCCTGGTCCTGCCTTTCGCCCTGTCTGGCGTGACGGGTTGATACACGCAAGTCGGTGGGGAAAGCATTGATTTCAGAAGGTTTTCCTGCAATACTTCCTGTTGTGCCAGGCTTTGCACCCGGATCGCACCGGCCCTGCGGTCGTGATCGGTCCGGTATCGCGGCGAAGCCGCTTGATGCTGCCGTGCGGCATGGCACTGGAACTTTGCTTCAAGCTGAATTAAGTAACCGAAATGATGTGAAAACGGAGCCGCAGCCGGTGAACCAGGACACGCGAGGCCATCTCACCCGAGACGGGATACGCATTTACGACAGGGCCGATTTTGTCGGCATGCTGAAGGCCGGTGAACTGGCCGCGCGCATCCTCGACGATGTGGCGCCCAGGGTGGATGTGGGCGTCAGCACCGGTGACATCGATGCCTTCATCCAGCAACGGGTCGAAGAGGCGAACGCCATCTCGGCCACCATCGGCTACAAGGGCTATCAGCACGCCAGCTGCATCAGCGTGAACCATGTGGTCTGCCACGGCATCCCGGGCGAGAAGAAGCTCAAGGATGTCGACATCCTAAACATCGACGTGACGGTCATTCTGGACGGCTGGTTCGGCGACACCAGCCGCATGTATGTCGCGGGCAAGCTGGCCCGCAAGGCCGAGCGGCTGATCGAGGTCACCCATGACAGCCTGATGAAGGGGATCGAGGCGGTCCGCCCCGGCAACACCTTTGGCGACATCGGTCATGCGATCCAGTCCTTTGTCGAAGCCAACCGCATGTCCGTCGTGCGCGATTTCTGCGGCCACGGACTGGGCCGCGTGTTCCACGCCCCGCCCAACGTCCTGCACTACGGGCGCCCCGGCACCGGCCCTGTGCTGGAAGAGGGCATGTTCTTCACCATCGAGCCGATGGTGAACCTTGGCCGCCCGGAAACCAAGGTGCTGGCCGATGACTGGACGGCGGTGACGCGCGACAAATCCCTTTCGGCGCAGTTCGAACACTCCGTCGGCGTGACATCGGACGGGGCCGAGGTTTTTACCCGGTCTCCCGGCGGATTGTTTCACCCCACCTACTGAAAACTGCCCTGGCGCCCCCCGTTCAGTCGAACCGCCAGAGCGCCGGGATGAACCGGTAGCTGTCGCCGTCGCGCAGCACGTTGCCAACCCCCGGAAAGGGAAAGTGATACCCCAGCACGGCCATCCGGTCGGTCGCGGCCATGTCCAGCAGACGGCGGCGGGTGGCGATGGTCTGCTCCGCGTCCATGTCCGCCTCGTTCACCCACTCCGGGTGCGCAAAGTCGAGATACGGATTGGTCAGGGCATCCGCCAGCACGATCAGCTGCTCCGATCCGCTTTCCAGCACGACTGACATGTGTCCCGGCGTATGTCCCGGCGTGTCGATGACGCGGATGCCCGGCACCACCTCTTGCCCGGGGGCAAGCAGCGTCCAGTCCGCGCCGTCGACCCCGATGGAGTTTTGCGCCCCCAGAACGAACTGCTGCATTTCCGCCGGAACGCGGTTGACCAGATCGTCCTGCATCCAGAAATCGTGCTCGGTTGCGCCGATGAAATAGGGGATGTCCGGCAGTATCGCCTCGTCAAAGCCGTCGCGGATGCCCCAGATGTGGTCGGGATGCGCATGGGTGATGATCACATGGGTGATCGAGCCGGGGTCGATCCCTGCGGTCGCCAGATTGTCCATAAGCCGCCCCGTGGTCGGCAGGAACCGGTCGCCAGAGCCGACATCGACCAGTACGCGCGCTGCGCCGCTGTCGATCACGATATGATTGGTGTGGGAATACCCCTCGTCCACCGGCAGGAAATGCGCGCCCAGAAAGGCATCGCGCGCCGCGGGATCGGCGTTGACGGCGATGGACGACACTGGGCGCCGGAAAAAGCCGTCCGACAGCACCGTCAGCTGCATCTCTCCCAGTGCAAAGCGCACGTGACCGGAGTTCGGCGCGCCGACCGGGCCGAATTCGGCTGCGGACGACACCCGCGCGGTCAGTGTCAGCGCAGGCGCTGCGGCCGCGACGGCCAGAAAATCGCGCCGGGTGGGGCGGAATAGGGGCATGGGAACCTCGTTTCATTCACTTATGTGAATGCGATGTTAGATCCCGATGGCCGGGCTGGCCAGATGTATTCCAGAAGTATTCCTGTGCAGGGCCGCAAGGCCGGTTTCCGGGCGCGTCGCCCTGGCACGGCGGGGCTGATCCGCTGGCACCGCACGAGGCGCCTCAGACCACTGGCGACGCTGCGCGCAGCAGGGTCACATGGGTGTCGCCATAGCGCCGGGACTCCAGCAGGGAAAACCCTGTCGGTGGGGTCTGCGCCGCATTCTCTTCCCACACCACCAACGCGTCCGGCGCGACCCATCCCGCAGCCCGTATCGCGTCAAGCGCGCGCGCCCCCAGACCAAAGCCATAGGGCGGATCAAGAAATATCAGTCCCGCCGGACCCGCCTCGGGCGGTGGGGGCCGGGTGGCGTCGCGGGCGATGACGCGGCACCGGTCGGCAACCCCCAGAAGCCGGATGTTGTCGCGCAGCAGGCTCAGCGCCTTGCGCCCGTCATCGACAAAGGTCACCTGCGCTGCGCCCCGCGACAGCGCCTCGAACCCCAGAGCGCCGGTCCCCGCAAACAGGTCGAGCACGCGCACCCCAGCGAAAGGATCACCAAAGCGTCCGCCGGCCAGCATGTTGAACAGGCTTTCGCGCACCCGGTCGGTGGTCGGGCGCAGATGCGCAGCCGGATCGCCCTTGCCCACGGTGGTCAGTACGCGACCGCGCAGGGTTCCGGCGATGATCCTCATGCCTTGAGCAGCGCCTTGAGATCGGTTGCAGGGTCCATGACGGCATCACGCGACGGAGATCTTCCCATTTCTATCAGCCGCTTGCCCACCATGTAAGCGCGCGGATCGTTCATCGCGTCCAGCGCCAGCAATGTGTCGCCGCGGAAGTACCAGAAGGACACGACCCGGCCTTCGTGCGCGCCGGTGGCGCCATCGGCGGCCCTGCGCGTCACGATGGTGTCATAGCCGGCGTTCAGCCCGGCGATCTGCAACTTGATGTCGAACTGGTCCGACCAGAACCAGGGCTTTGCCACATAGGGCAGGTCCGCGCCCATGATGTTGTCGGCGACACATTCGGCCTGGTCGATGGCGTTGCCGACGCTTTCCAGCCGGATCTGCGCACCGTTCCACGGGAACGAGGCACAGTCACCCGCCGCCCAGATATGTGGCTCCGAGGTGCGCCCATAGGCATCTGTCCGGATCCCGTTCTCAAGCGTCACACCGGCCATTTCGGCCAGATCCGTGGCGGGGGTGATGCCGACGCCGACGATGACAAAGTCGGCCTTCAGCGTCTCGCCGGTGTCAAGTTCGGCGCCACTGACCTGGCCGTCACCCAGCAGCCGGATCAGGCCGACACCTTCGCGCAGGGTGACCCCGTGGCTTTGGTGCAGCGCGCGGAAATAATCCGACGTTTCCGCCGAGGCGACGCGCCGCAGGATCCGGTCCGCCATTTCGATCAGCGTGACCTTGAGCCCCATTTTACACGCGACCGCCGCCGCTTCGAGCCCGATGTAGCCGCCGCCGACAATCAACACCCGCGCGCCTGTCGTGAACCGCGGTGCCATGGTGTCCACATCCGCCAGAGTGCGCACGGTGAAAACACCGTCGAGGTCGCCGCCGATGGCCGGGGGAAGTCGGCGCGGAACCGATCCGGTGGTGAAGGCAAGGTGATCGTAAGGCAGGGCCGTGCCGTCCGACAGGGTGACGGTCCCTGCCGCAACGTCGATGCCGTCGACCCGGACACCGGTGCGCAGGGTGATGTCCTGCTCTGCGTAAAAGCTCGCCGGGCGCAGATACAGGCGTTCCACTTCCATCTCGCCCAGCAGGTAGGCCTTGGACAGCGGCGGGCGCTGGTAGGGGGGCACGGGTTCGTCGCCGATCAGGGTGACAGAGCCGTCAAAGCCCTGCTTGCGCAGGCGCGCCACCAGCGCCGATCCGGCCTGACCGGCGCCTATCACGACGACATTGCTCATCTGGTCACCTCTTGCTGCATGAGATCATTGGCCTTTGCTGCGCGCACCCTATATGCCGGACGGGACAGAACGCAATTCAGGGGACACGGAAGATGACGATTTCGACAGGGGACACATTGCCCGACGCCACATTGGTCAGGATGGGCGAATCGGGACCGGAAGCGGTCGATCTGGGCGCCACGCTCAAGGGGCGCAAGGTGGTGATCTTTGCCGTGCCGGGGGCGTTCACGCCGACCTGCCATTCGGCGCATGTGCCCAGCTTCATCCGCACCAAGGACGAGTTTACCGCCAAAGGCGTGGACGAGATCATCTGCATCTCGGTCAACGATCCCTTCGTGATGAAGGCCTGGGGCGAGGCGACAGGCGCGACCGCCGCCGGGATCAGCATGCTTTCGGACGCATCGACCACCTTCACCGATGCGATCGGCATGGCGTTCGACGCCCCGCCCGCGGGCCTGATCAAGCGGTCGAAACGCTATGCCATGCTGGTCGAAGATGGCGTCGTCATGCAATTCATGCCCGAGGAAAGCACGGGCACCTGCGAAATCTCCGGCGGCGAATCGCTGCTTGCCGCACTCTGATCACGTACTGCGCAGGGACCGGGGGTAAATCATTTCCCGGTCCCTGCCGGGCGTGATGCGCGGGCAGTTAAGCGCGGCCAGTCACGCGCTGGCGGTCACAGCGTGTCCAGCTTTCGCGCCATCTTGGCGTCCAGTGCGGACAAACCGTCCACATCATGGGTGGTCAGCGTGACCTCGACCGTCTTGTAGACATTGGACCATTCCGGATGGTGGTCCCACTTTTCCGCCCAGATCGCGGCGCGGGTCATCCAGCTGAAAGCTTCGATGAAATTTCCGAATTCAAAGGTCTTGTGGATCGCATCGCGCCCGTCGACCATGGTCCAGCCGCTCTCAAGCAGGGGTTGCAGCACGGTTTTTCGGGCGGTGTCGGACAGACGTTCGGTCATTGGCGTTCCTCTCGGTTTTCTTTTCTGAACGGCCCGTAGGACGTCAGGATCTCGATATCTTCGTTCACGGCGGCGGCCTCGGCCTTGAGGTAATTCTGGATGGCGCGGGCAAAACCCTTGTCCGCGATCCAGTGCAGCGAATGGGTCGGCACCGGCAGGTATCCGCGCGCCAGCTTGTGTTCGCCCTGCGCTCCCGCCTCGACCCGGGCAAGGCCAAGGCTGATGGCCAGGTCGATCGCCTGATAATAGCACAGTTCGAAATGCAGGCAGGGATGATCCTCGGAACAGCCCCAATAGCGCCCGTACAGTGATTCGCGCCCGATGAAGTTCAGCGCCCCGGCGACGTACTGCCCGTCGCGGGACGCCATGACCAACGCCATGTCGTCGCGCAGGGTTTCCTGCGCAATGTCAAAAAATTGCCGTGTCAGATAGGGGGTGCCCCATTTGCGCGCCCCGGTGTCCTGATAGAAGATCCAGAAAGCGTCCCAGTGTTCCGGCTGGATCTGGTCCCCGGTCAGGATCTCGATCTGCCCGCCAAAGGCCTGCGCGCGCTCGCGTTCCTTGCGGATCGTCTTGCGCTTGCGTGAACTGAGCGAGGCAAGGAAGTCGGCAAAGGTTGCGTAACCCTCGTTCACCCAGTGGAATTGCTGCGTGACCCGCGCCATCAGTCCCATGCTGTCACCGGCCAGCGCCTCGGCCTCGGTGCAGAAGGTGGCGTGCAGAGACGACAGTTCGTTTTCTGCGGCGAACTGCACGGCGCCCTGCACCAGTGCGGACATGCCGATGACCTCGTACCCCGGGCGGGTCAGGAACCGCCGGCCGGTGGCGGGCGTGAACGGCACAGCGATCTGAAGCTTGGGGTAATACTGCCCGCCTGCGCGTTCATAGGCCTGCGCCCAGTTGTGATCAAAGATGTATTCGCCCTGGCTGTGGCCTTTTGCATAAAGCGGCGCTGTGGCGATGGTCTTGCCGTCCATTTCGGCGACAAGGTAGCGCGGATCCCAGCCGGTGCCGGGGCCGACAGACCCCGATTCCTCAAGCGCGAGAAGGAACCGATGGGTGGTGAACGGATCCTTCGCCGGTCCGCCGTCAGCGGATTCGGGGCAAGCGCAGGAATCCCACTCGCTGGCGTCGATCTGGCGCAGCGAGGTCAGTATATTGATGGCGATGGTCTGTGCCGGTTCGGGCTGTGTCATTGGCGCCCCCTTTGCGCTTGTATCTGTGCCTTCGGGGAAAGGCTTCAAGCGGTGTAACCCTCGAAGGTCACATTCTGTGCGACTCTGCGCGCCTCTGCCTCGGCTTGCGGCGAACGGATGGTCCAGCACAGGATTGTCGCACCTTGCGTGCGCAGTTCCGCGACCCGCGGGCGGGACAGGTCCGCCGCTTCGTGGCTGATGAACGACGCACCGGTTCGGACGTAATCCGGAATATCGCGCAGTGCGTTGCGGGTTGCGGCGGGCACGGTCGGCCAGTCCTCTGGCGTGAAGGCGCAGGTGATCAGCCCGCGCGGCAGGTCCGGCGCCAGTTCCGCCATCCGGGCCATGGCATGCGGATTGAATGACATGACGGCCACAGGTCCGCGGTACTTTGCCAGATCGCGGGCCGCCGCCTGTTCCAGCGGTCCCACGGCGGGGCCAAGTGCGCCGTCCTGATCCTTGATCTCGATCAGCAGTGGCACCTGGCCCGCGACCAGCGCAAGGATTTCGGCCAGTGTCGGGATGCTCTCTTCGCCGCCGCGCAGCGGGATCGCGGCCAGGTCGGACGCGCTGCGCTGGTGCAGCGCTCCGTTGGCCATGGTCAGGCGGGACAGGTCGTAGTCGTGAAACACCATGGCGATGTCATCTGCCGACAGTTGCAGGTCGATCTCGATCCCGTAGCCCGCCGCAATGGCCCGACGCACGGCGGCGCGGGAATTTTCGGGCGCGCCGGGGCCGTGCAGTGCCCTGTGCGCGATGGGCCTGTCCAGAAAGGCCTGCGGAAGCGGGGTCATTCGATTTCAAAGATACCTTCGATTTCCACGGCGACGCCCAGCGGCAGGCTGGCGGCCGAGACGGCAGAGCGGGCGTGGCGTCCGGCATCGCCCAGAATCTCGACCAGCAGGTCCGAGGCACCGTTGATCACCTTCGGCTGATCGGTGAAATCGGCGGTCGAATTCACGAACCCGGTCAGCTTGACCACGCGCCTGAGCCTGCCGAAATCGCCGTCGAGCGCCGCGCGGACCTGCGCCAGCAGGCTGAGCGCGCAGGCGCGGGCGGCGGTGGCGCCGTCCTCAACCGACAGGGAATCGCCAAGCCTTCCCTTGATCAGCCCGTCAGGACCGTTCGAGATCTGCCCAGAAACATAAAGTGTGCTGCCAGAGCGCACGAAGGGCACGTAATTCGCGGCCGGGGCCGGCGCGGCGGGCAGGGTGAGGCCAAGTTCGGCCAGACGGGCATCAACGGGATTTGTCATTTGCAGACCTTTCACTGTCATGGTCGGGCGCAGGCTAGGCGAGGTCGCGGGGATTTGGAAGGCCGCCCGGACAGCAATAAAGGGGCAGGGCTGCAAAGGTCGGGGGTGGGCATCCGCCCACGTCCGGCTGGTCAGCTTTCCCGGAAAGCCTTGGTGAAATAGTCCATGAAGGGCTTTACCAGATAGGCAAGCGGGGTACGGTCGGCGGTGCGGATGAACGCCTCGACCGGCATGCCGGGAATCAGCGTGCTCCCATCGGGCAGGCGGTTGACCTCGCCCTCGGACAGAACGATTTCCGCGCGGTAGTAGCTGACCTGCGAACCTTCATCCTGAAAGGAATCCGCTGAAATCAGCACCACGTTTCCGAACAATTCCGGGGTCTGGCGCTGGTCGAGCGCGGGAAACCGCAGCGACACGGTCTGGTCCAGAAACAGCTGGTCGATGTGGATCGGCAGCACCTGCGCCGCAATGACCAGCGGCCGATCCTGCGGCACAAGAAACATGACCGGGTCGGCGGCGCGAACAACCGATCGCGGGGCAAAAACCTTCAGGCCGTAAACCACGCCCGAAACCGGCGCAGTGATCACCATCCTGTCCAGTCGATCAAGAAGGGCGTTGCGCTGTTCCGCCAGTTCGCGTTCCCGGAACTGGGAATCGCGCAGCGTGGTGATCGCTTCCTCTCGCCGCTCGGTGTCAAGCTGGAGGATCTGGATGTCGATTTCGGTGCTGCGGCCCTCGGCCTGTGCCTTCTGCGCCGTGAGGTCGCCGACGGTGCCGGAAAGACGCGCCTCTTCGCGTTGCAGGCTCAGAACGCGGCTGGCCTGGGCCAGACCCCGGTCAAGCAGCGATTGCTGGTCGCGCAGTTCCTGTTCGATCAGTTTGAGCTGGCGCAGCAAGGCAGTCTGCTGGGCGTCGATCCCGACGATCTGGTCTGCGATCTGGTCGCGCCGCTTGGCAAGCTGTTCGGTCTGGCGTTCAAGCGAATTGCGCCTCGCGTCGAACAGGTTGCGCTGGCCCTCGACCAGTTCAGCCACGTCGTCGTCATCTTCGGCGCGGGCCAGCACTGACTCATCGAAGGTGATGGTGTCGCGGCCGTCGCGTTCGGCCTGAAGCCGGGCGCGGCGGGCTACCAATTCGAAATACTGGCCCTCGATGATGGTCAGTTCGGACTTCACGCGGTTGGGGTCCAGACGAATCAGTGCCTCGCCTTCGGTGACGGTATCCCCTTCGCTCACAAGGATCTCGGCAACGACGCCGCCTTCGGGGTGCTGGACCACCTGCCGGTTCTGGTCGACCTCGATCTGACCCGAGGCGATGATCGCGCCGGAGATGTTCGTGGTCGCCGCCCAGGTGCCGAATCCCCCGACCAGCACAAAAAGCGACAGCACTCCGATCACCATCGGCGTGCGTACTGGAAAGTCACGGTCTGTCTCGGCGCTCATCTCACACCTCCGGGGCCCACGGCTTGGGCGATCTGCTGATGGTTCTGCACCATCTGTTTGAGTACTTCATCCTTGGGGCCAAAGGCGGCCCGGCTGCCCGCTTCGAGCATGAGAAGCATGTCACACTCCTTGATTGCGGCCGGACGGTGGGCCATGATCAGCACGGATTTGCCTTCGGACTTCATGGCGCGGATCGCCTGGTTCACGGCTTCGGATCCTTCATTGTCGAGGTTTGAATTCGGCTCGTCCAGCACGAGGATCATCGGATTGCCGTACATCGCCCGGGCCAGTCCGATGCGCTGCATCTGGCCGCCAGAAAGCCGCCCACCGGTGGCCGACACGCGGGTGTCATAGCCATCCGGCAGCTTGAGAATCATGTCATGCGCCGCTGCTTTCTTGGCCGCCTCTACGATCTTGCCGGCGTCGGGCGTGGCGGACAGTCGGGCGATATTTTCGGCAATCGTGCCGTCGAACAGCGTCACGCGCTGGGGCAGATACCCGATATAACGGCCCAGGACATCGGTGCCGTACTGGTCGATCGATGCGCCGTCCAGCCGGATCTTGCCCCCCGCCGGACGCCAGACGCCGGTCAGGGCCCGGGCCAGTGTCGATTTCCCCGCACCGGAGGACCCGATCACGCCGACGGCCTGACCCGGCAGCACGGTAAAGCTGAGAAGGCGCAGCGAAGCCTGCTGTTCGCCCGGCGGCACCACGGTCAGTTGCATCACGTCGAGTTTGGCCTGTGGTACGGGCAGATCGGTGCGCGGCGCCTCGACCGGGACTTCGGTCAGCAGGCGGGACAGGTTTTCCCAGCCCTTGCGCGCCCGTTCGATCACCGCCCACTGGCCGATTGCCATTTCGATCGGGGCCAGCGCCCGGCCCATCAGGATCGACCCGGCGATCATCGCGCCGGGCGTCAGTTCGTTCTGCAACACCAGATAGGCGCCAAGGCCCAGCATGGCCGATTGCAGCAGCAGCCGCAGCGTCTTGGTCACGGTTGAAAAACTGCCCAGCAGATCGGCCGAGGCGATCTGTCCCTTGAGCGAGGAATCGCGCGCCTTCTGCCAGCGGCGGAAGGCGTCGCCGCGCATGCCCATCGCCTGCACCATCTCGGATTCGCCCCGGATCTGGTCCGAGATCTTTTCCGACTGGAAGGTGGCGCTGTTGGATTTCATCGTCGGATTGCGGGTCACATACTGATTTATCAGCGCGATCACGATCAATGTGCCGCCGCCGGCCAGCGCAAGGTAGCCCAGCCAGGGGTGAAACAGCATGATGCCGAACAGGAAAAACGGCGTCCAGGGGATGTCGAACAAAGCCATCAGCACGGGTGAGGCCATGAGCCGCTGCACCGATTCAAGGTCGCGCAGCCCCGTGGCGGCCAGTTCGTCCGGTTGCGTGGATGCGCGGCGCACGACCGCATCGAACACCCGCAGGTCAAGGCGCGACTGGAACCGGGCCGCGACACGGCCCATGACTCGCCCGCGGACATAGTCGAGCAGCCCCATCATGCCGTAAAGGAATACCACGATCAGCGAAAGCGCAATCAGCGTCGCCTCTGACCGGGAACCGAGCACGCGGTCATAGACCTGCAACATGTAGAGCGGGCCGGTCAGCATCAGCAAGTTGACGAAAAAGCTGAAGATGCCCACGAACCAGAAATACGGTCGACTTTCGCGCCGCGCTGCGCGCAATTCGTCACGACCGGTGTCTTTGCGATTTGATGTCATCAGGGAAGTCATGCCCTTTTAATACGGCAGGTAAGTGAATTTTACGTAATTCGCCCCAAGTGATAGTGCATATGAGAACGGGTCGCCACACACACTTTGTTCGCAAACCTGTTTTCACGCTTTCCAGGCGCCCTTCCGACAGAGCGATGGACCCTTCCATGCGGGCCCCGGACATCTATGACCGCGGTCATAAACATCCGGGCAGTGTCACTTTGACGGATGTTCCCTGCGCGCTGGGGCCTAGTTTCCGCCCAGGATGTCGCGCAGGAGCTGATTGACGAAATTCTCGACCGGATCGGTTCGGCGCTGTTGCTGTTGCGGCTGCGGACGGGGCTGGGTCTGTTGCGGCTGCGGCTGGGCGACGACCTGCGGGGCCGGAGGTTCCGGGACGATCATGGGAAGCGGCTTAGGCTCGATGCCGTCGTTGACGCGCACCATCACCTCGCGCCAGATGTCGGCGGGCAGACCGCCGCCGGTCACGCCCGTCAGCGGCGTGTTGTCGTCATTGCCCATCCAGACGCCCGCGACGTAGTCCGCCGTGAAGCCCAGGAACCAGGCATCCCGCGCCGCCTGGGTGGTGCCGGTCTTGCCTGCAGCCGCCCGTCCTTCCAGGCGGGCACGGCGTCCGGTGCCTTCTGAAATGACCTTTTCCATCATGTAGATCAGTTCCTTGGCGGCCTTTTCGTTTATGACCCGTTCGCCGATGCCGCCCCCGGCACCGATCATGGGATCCGGATCGCCCTTGATGCGCAGTTCGATCAGGCCGTAGGGCCGCACCGACGATCCGCCGTTCAGGATGCCCGCATAGGCCCCGGTCATTTCCAGAAGCGAGGCTTCGGAAGTGCCGAGCGCCATGGCCGGTGTGTCGTTCAGCGCCGAATTGATGCCGAACTGATCGGCGACCCTGCTCACCAGATCGCGCCCCACGTCTTCGGATATCTTGATCGCAGGGATGTTCAGCGACTCCTTCAGGGCATCGGTCAGGGTGACCCGACCCTTGTATTCCTTGGTGTAGTTTTGCGGGCACCACTGGCCCGAGCCCGGGATGTTCATGCACAGGGGTTCATCGACGACGGTGTCGAACGGTCCGTAGCCGAGTTCCAGAGCGGTGGCATAGATGAACGGCTTGAACGCCGATCCGGTCTGGCGCTTGGCCTGAGTGGCACGGTTGAACACGCCGGACACGCCGGTCTTGCGCCCGCCCACCATCGCGCGCACGGCGCCATCGGCGGACATGACGACGATGGCGGCCTGTGCCGCGGACCCTTCGCGCACCTTTTCGTTGAAGATCACATTCATCGCATCCTCTGCCGCCTTTTGCAGGCGCTGGTCGAGGGTGGTGCGGATCTGGACATCCTGGCGCGATTCGACCGAGGCGAAATCGGGGATCGTGTCCATCACCCAATCGGCGTAATAGCCACCGGCGCGTGCCTCGGCCGCTTCGGACAGGACGGCGGGACTGGACCGCGCCTCGTCGGCCTTGGCGTCGGTGAGATAGCCCTGGTTCTGCATCAGCCCGATCACGGTCGCGGCCCGGTTGCGTGACCGTTCGATATCGGACGTGGGCGCCAGCGACGAGGGCGCGGTCAGCAGCCCGGCGATCATCGCGGATTCCGCAGGATTCAACGCCGAGGCGGGTTTGGAAAAGTAACGCTGCGCCGCAGCCTCGGCGCCATAGGCACCAGCGCCCAGATAGGCGCGGTTGAGGTAGATCGACAGAATGTCCTTCTTGGTGAACTTGATCTCCATCGCGACGGCATAAAGCGCCTCCTTGGCCTTGCGCGCCAGTGAGGTCTGGCGGCAGTCCCCGACATATTCAGCCTCGTTCTCCCATTCGGTGGCATCGTATTCCCGGCCAAGACACAGAAGTTTTGCCGTTTGCTGGGTAATGGTCGATCCGCCGTGCCCCTGAAGCGGGCCGCGGCCTTCGCGCAGGTTGATGCGGATAGCCGAGGCGATGCCCACGGGATCAACGCCGGGGTGCATGAAAAAGCGCCGGTCCTCTGTCGCGATCACCGCATCGCGCAGATAGGGCGAGACGGAATCCGCCGTGACCGTTCCGCCGAACTGGTCGCCACGCCAGGCAAAGACCGTGCCGTCGCGGTCGGTCAGCGTGACGGACCCCTGCGCGCGGCCATCCAGCAACGTGCTGAGCTCGGGAACGGTGGTGTAGGTATAGGCCACCGCAAGACCGATCACGAGCGCGATCACCGCGGTCACGCGCCAGACGATGCGCCAGGCCAGCCCGAAGAAAAAGCCGAAGATGCCCAGAAAGAAGGCCACAACGGGATTTCGCGCGCGGCGGGGCCGAGTGGTCTTGCGCCGCATGCCGCCGGTCTTTGCGGTTTTCACGGTTTTGGAGGGCGTGGTCCCGGGTTTGGCGGGCGCCTTCCTTGCGGGATACCGGCGGTCGGCAACGAGGCGTCCCTTACCACGACCTGAATCACTCATGTTCTTTGCCTGACTGCTGCTCTTTTTTTACAACTTAACTGCTTTGATGCGGGATGTGGACCGATAGTGCAAAGGATCACAGTTTTTTATTGTGCTTAATTTATGAACTTAAATCCCGATATGTGCAAAATTTGTGCAAAAACTCATGGCCGATGGTCGTAAAACTGGCGCTCTGCCCTTCCAAAATGGAACCGCAAGGCACCTTCTGCGGAAGCATACAGCAGGGCCCGACCTGCCAAACCGAAAGGGACCAAGGTGAAACTCATCATTGCAACGATCAAGCCGTTCAAGCTGGAGGAGGTCCGCGAGGCGCTGACCTCCATCGGCGTGCGCGGCATGATGGTGACAGAAATCAAGGGCTTCGGCTCTCAATCGGGACATACCGAGATCTACCGCGGCGCAGAATACGCGGTGAACTTCGTGCCGAAGATAAAGCTTGAGATCGTCGTGGCCTCCGCGATGGCAGACCAGGTGGTCGAAACGATCGCAAAGACGGCGCAGACCGGCAAGATCGGGGACGGCAAGATTTTCGTGCTGGACGTGTTGCAGGCCGTACGCGTGCGCACGGGCGAGACCAACGCAGACGCGCTTTGACACCGCAGCGACGAGAGACAAAGGGAAACGGACGAATGAAACTTCTCAAGATACTTGCCCCGGCTGCCGCGCTGATCGCGCTGCCCAGCCTTGGCTTTGCACAGGACGCCACGGCTGAAGCCGCAGTCGCGCCTGACATCAACCCCTACATCTTTACCACGCTGCTGTTCCTTATCAGCGGCTTTCTCGTGTTCTGGATGGCGGCAGGTTTTACCATGCTCGAGGCCGGCCTTGTGCGGTCCAAGAACGTGGCGATGCAGCTGACCAAGAACATCGCACTGTTTTCCATCGCGGCGATCATGTACTGGCTGGTCGGCTTCAACCTGATGTATCCGGGTGATGCCTGGACCATCGCAGGTTACGTCGGCACGCTGTTCTCGCCCACTGTTCTGGAACCCGTTGGGCTGGATGCGGCGTCTGCGGCGCTGGATTATGCCTCGGTCGGGTCGGACTTCTTCTTTCAGCTGATGTTCTGTGCCACCACGGCGTCCATCGTTTCGGGCACCCTGGCCGAGCGGATCAAGCTGTGGCCGTTCCTGATCTTTGTCGTCGTGCTGACCGGGTTCATCTACCCGATCGAGGCCTCGTGGCAGTGGGGCGGCGGCTGGCTTTCGGAAGCGGGCTTTTCTGACTTTGCCGGCTCGACGCTGGTGCATGCCGCCGGTGGTTTTGCGGCCCTGGCGGGCGCGCTGATCCTGGGACCGCGCATTGGCAAGTACAAGGACGGTCGCACCGTGCCGATGCCGGGTTCGAACCTGGCGCTGGCGACACTGGGCACGTTCATCCTGTGGCTCGGCTGGTTCGGGTTCAACGGCGGTTCGCAGCTTGCCGCCGGTACGGTGGGTGACGTGACCGACATCTCGCGCATCTTTGCAAACACCAACATGGCCGCGGCAGCCGGTGCGGTCGCCGCGCTGATCCTGACGCAGATCATGTACAAGAAGGTTGACCTGACCATGGTGCTGAACGGCGCGCTTGCCGGTCTGGTGTCGATCACGGCAGGTCCGCTTGACCCGACGCTGTTCGGCGCGCTCTGGATCGGTGCGATCGGTGGCGTGATCGTGGTGTTGGCGGTTCCGATGCTGGACAAGTTCAAGATCGACGATGTGGTCGGCGCCATTCCGGTCCACCTGATCGCAGGCATCTGGGGCACGATGGCGGTTCCGTTCTACACAGCGGACACGTCGTTCGGCGTGCAGGCGCTGGGTGTGATCTCGATCGGGATCTTCGTCTTCGTGGTGTCGGCAGTGGTCTGGTTCATCCTGAAAGCCGTCATGGGCATCCGTGTCAGCGAAGAGGACGAGATCAACGGGCTGGACATGGCCGAGCTTGGCATGGAAGCCTATCCGGAGTTTTCCAAGGGCTGATCTCCTCCTTCCGTCAGCCTTTGCGACCAACTGCCCGGGCGTTCGCGCCCGGGTTTTTTGCTGTTACAGGGTTTGGCGTGGCGTCAGAGTTGACGGGCCATCCCTGCGGGATACGAGAGACGCTGTCTCTCGTGCTCTCTGGGATATTTTGGACCCGAAGAAGGGCGGGAGTCAGGCGCTGGCGAGCCGTTCGCGGCAGTGGGCGATCATGAAGCCCGAAAAAAGCTGGACCTTGGGATCGCGAAAGCGGCGCGACGGACTGAGGCAGGCAAGCTGGGTCGGGTACGGCGGTGTTGTGGTGGCGACGGGGATCAGGGTGCCGGACCGCAGGTGTTCAGCGATCTCGAACGCCGGTTTGAGCACGATTCCGCAGCCGTCGAGCGCCCATTGGGTCAGGACATCGCCGTCATCGGATTCGAACGGGCCGGTGATTTCATAGCGGCGCGGACCGTCCGGAGTTTGCAGCGTCCACTGGAATTCCCGCGCACCGGGAAACCGCAGGTTGAGGCAGTCGTGCCTGTCTTCGATCAGGGTCGCGCCATCGGCAGGATTGCCGCGCCTTGCGATGTAGTCCGGCGCTGCCACCAGAAGGCGGGGACAGTCGGCGATCATGCGTACCTTGAGGTCGCTATCGCTGAGTGCGCCGAGGTGGAAGGCGAGATCGAGCCCTTCGGCGGTCACGTCCACCAGACGATCCGACAGACGCAGACGGATGTCGATATCGGGGTACATCCTCTTGAACCGGGGCACGGCGGGGGCGATGACCCGCCGCCCGAGGCCCAGCGGCGCCGAGACAAAAAGCGTGCCCTTTGGCGATTGCGAGGCTTCCATCACCGTCGCCTCGGCGGTCTCGATAGCGTCGAGAATTCCGAGCGCGCCATCATAGAACAGCCGTCCGTGTTCGGTCGCATGCAGCGCCCGGGTGGTGCGGTTGAACAGGCGCACGCCCAGATGGCGTTCGAGTTCGGCGATCCGGGACGAGGCGACGGCGGGTGATGTACGCTGGTCGCGCGCCGCCGCCGACATGTTGCCCAATTCGTAGACGCGCACGAACATGCGGATGTTGTTTACATAGGCCATTTCGATTTATCGGTCTTGTTTGAAACTGTGTCGCGATTTGAAGGATTAACAAACAAGTCACCTGCCGTATAGCGTGGAGTCATCAGTTTCAGGAGGCAGGCATGTATGATCTCGCGGCGATGGGCGCCTGGTTGGAATTCGCGGTACGCTGGGTGCATGTGATCACGGGTATCGCGTGGATCGGTGCGTCGTTCTACTTTATCGCGCTGGATCTGGGGCTGCACCGGGACCGCAACCTGCCCAGCGGCGCCGACGGCGAGGAATGGCAGGTGCACGGCGGCGGATTCTACCACATCCAGAAATACCTGGTGGCGCCGGATCACATGCCGGGTGGCCTGATCTGGCACAAGTGGCAAAGTTATTCGACCTGGCTGTCGGGGTTCGCGCTGCTGTTGCTGGTCTATTACCTCGGTTCGGAATTCTACCTGATCGACCCGGCCGTGATGGACCTGGCGGGTTGGCAGGCGATCGGCATCTCGCTTGCGTCACTGGGGCTTGGCTGGGTGATGTACGACCAGATCTGCAAGTCGAAATTCGGTGAGAACAACACGCGGCTGATGCTGTTGCTTTACGTGATCCTTGTGGGCATGGCGTATTTCTACACCTCGGTGTTTTCCGGCCGGGCGGCGCTGCTGCATCTGGGGGCCTTCACGGGTACGATCATGTCGGCCAACGTGTTCTTCATCATCATCCCCAACCAGAAGATCGTGGTGGACGACCTGATGAACGGTCGTGAGCCGGATGCGAAATACGGCAAGATCGCCAAGCAGCGTTCGACCCACAACAATTACCTCACCCTGCCGGTCATCTTCCTGATGCTGAGCAACCATTACCCGCTGTCCTTTGCGAGCGAATACAACTGGGCGATTGCCAGCCTCGTATTCCTGATGGGGGTGACGATCCGGCACTATTTCAATTCGATGCATGCGCGTAAGGGTGAACCGACCTGGACCTGGCTGGCCACAGCCGTGCTGTTCATCGTGATCATGTGGCTGAGCACAGCACCGATGTTCCGGGCCGGGGAACCTGAAGAAGCGTCCGGTGCGGCGCTGAGGTTTGCCGAGGCCGAGGGTTTCGGGCAGGTGCATGACATCGTGATGGGCCGCTGTTCGATGTGCCATGCAGCGGAACCGGCCTGGGATGGCCTGCTGTGGCCGCCCAAGGGTGTGATGCTGGAAACCGAGGCGCAGATCGCGCGGCAGGCGCGCGAGATATACCTTCAGTCCGGCATCAGCCATGCCATGCCGCCCGCGAATCTGGCCATGATCACCGAAGACGAACGGGAGCAGATCCGCGATTGGTATGCATCGGCGACGGGCGGCTAGGCGCCTCCGGCCCTGTTTGTCAGCGAGATCGGGCTGAACCATGTGGCGGCAAAATCCTTGCCGTAGACGGCGCAGATGGCTTCGTAGGTGATCAGCGGGACGGGCATCGGGGCCTCCTTAAGGCGTGAGTTCTGTATTCGTGGGGTCTGTCGGTGGGCAAAGATTAACGCAACAAACTGACAATTTAACTCCGATTTTCGCACTATTGTTCCGCATGTGGCAGGCATGTCGCAAGGTGAAGGCGGCAGGGCACCGCGCCATGGGCGAAAATCATCCGTTTCAGAATCGCGGCAAGCTTGCTAAGTCTAGTGGCATGAACACGCACGCCCCCAATATGCGCCCTGTCATCCGTCAACTCGATGAAACCGCGGTCAACCGGATCGCGGCGGGTGAGGTGGTCGAACGTCCCGCCTCTGCGGTCAAGGAATTGGTCGAGAACGCCATTGACGCCGGAGCGCGACGGGTCGGCATCGACCTTGCCGACGGGGGCAAGACGCTGATCCGGGTGACAGATGACGGTTGCGGCATGTCCCCCGACGAGCTGCCGCTGGCGCTGTACCGGCATGCGACGTCGAAGATCGACGGTTCGGACCTGCTGAACATCCGGTCCTTCGGGTTTCGGGGCGAGGCTCTGCCCAGCCTTGGCGCCGTCGGTCGGCTGACCATCGCCAGCAGGGCCACGGGATTCGAGGCGGCAGAAATGACTGTCAACGGCGGTGTGACCTCTGCCGTACGTCCTGCGGCGCTGGGCGGCGGTACGGTCGTCACCCTGCGGGATCTGTTTTATGCAACGCCCGCACGGCTCAAGTTTCTGCGCACCGACCGGGCGGAATCCCAGGCGGTGGGCGAGGTGATCCGCCGTCTGGCGATGGCAGAGCCCTCCGTCGGCTTTACCCTGCGCGATGTGTCGGGGGGCGGCGAGGGCCGCGTGAGTTTCCGCGCCGATCCGGTGACCGGCGATCTGTTTCACGCGCTGCGCGGGCGGCTGTCACAGGTCATGGGTGCGGAATTCGTCGAGAACGCCCTTGCCATTGATGCGGAACGCCAAGGTTTCCGACTGACCGGCTATGCCGCTTTGCCGACCTATTCGCGCGGGTCGTCGGTGGCGCAGCACCTGTTCGTGAATGGGCGCCCGGTGCGGGACAAGTTGCTGATCGGGGCTCTGCGTGGCGCCTATGCCGATTTCCTGAGCCGCGACAGGCATCCGGCCGTAGTTCTGTTCGTGGACTGCGACCCCCACACGGTCGATGTGAACGTACACCCCGCGAAATCCGAGGTGCGGTTTCGCGATCCCGGGATGGTGCGCGGGCTGATCGTGTCAGCCCTGCGGCATGCGCTGGCCGAGGCCGGGCACCGGGCGTCGTCGACCGTGGGGGGCGCGGCGCTTGGCGCGATGCGGCCCGAACATTCTGGCCCGCGGGTCTATCAGATGGATCGCCCGTCGCTTGGGGCACGGCAGGCCTCTTATGCGGCGCAGGCCCCTGGCTTTGCCGAAATGGCGGGCGCCTACAGCGGGCGGTTGGTGGCCGAAAAAGAGGACAGTTCGCAAGGGCCGGACGGGACTTCGGCCGCTGCGCCGACCGATTGCCCGCTTGGCGCGGCGCGCGGCCAGGTACACGAGAATTACATCATCGCCCAGACCGAAACCGGCATCGTCATCGTCGACCAGCACGCCGCGCACGAACGGCTGGTCTATGAAAAGCTGAAACGCCAGATGGTCGAAAGCGGCGTTGCGGCGCAGGCGCTGCTGATCCCCGAGGTGGTGGACCTGTCCGCAGACGATGCCGCGCGCCTGCTGGATGTGGCAGACGATCTTTACCGCATGGGGCTGGCGATCGAACCCTTCGGGGGCTGCGCCGTGGCGGTGCGCGAGACGCCGGCCATCCTGGGCGAGGTCAATGCGGCCGCGCTGCTGCGCGACATCCTCGACGAGCTGGCCGATCAGGGCAGTTCGGCGCTTGTTCAGGAAAAGATCGAGGCGATCCTGAGCCGCGTCGCCTGCCACGGTTCGATCCGCTCGGGGCGCGTGATGCGCGCCGAAGAGATGAATGCGCTCTTGCGCGAGATGGAGGCGACCCCCCATTCCGGCCAGTGCAATCACGGGCGGCCCACCTATGTGGAACTGAAACTGAGCGACATCGAGCGGTTGTTCGGGCGCACATGATCAGCATTGGCGGCACCGTTCTTGCGTTGAACGATCCGGCGGTGCTGCTGGTGTCTGGCGGCGTCGCGCTGGCGGGACTGGTGGTGTTGCTTCTGATTGCTTCGCTGCGGGCTGCCAACCGGTCCGCGCGCCTTGTCGTCCCTCTGGCACAGCAGATGGGACAGCTTGGGATGCGCGTGCAGGCGTTGGGAGACGGGCAGGAACGGCTGGCGGGCGGTTTGCATCATGTGTCCGAAGCGCAGGCGAACAGCCAGACGGCGATGCTGAACCTGATGGAACAGCGGCTGGCGGCGGTGCAGTTGCAGATGAACGAGAACCTGCATGGTTCGGCCCGGCGCACGGCGCAATCGCTGGGTGATCTGCAACAGCGGCTGCAAAGCATCGACCGCGCGCAGGAAAACATCACCAAGCTGTCGGGGATGTCCTGTCGCTTCAGGATATCCTGAGCAACAAGCAGACCCGGGGCGCCTTTGGCGAGATCCAGTTGACCGATATCGTGGGCAAGGCGTTGCCCCGGGACAGTTTCACGCTTCAGGCCACTCTGAGCAACGGGCGGCGGGCCGACTGCCTGATCCATCTGCCCAATCCGCCAGGGCCGATCTGCATCGACAGCAAGTTCCCGCTGGAATCCTATGAACAGTTGCGGCGCGCCGAGACGCCCGAACAACTGGCCCGCGCCGCGCAGATGCTGCGTCTGTCCGTGCGCAAACATATCAAGGACATCTCGGACAGGTATATCATCGAGGGCGAGACGGCGGACGGCGCGCTGATGTTTCTGCCGTCCGAGGCTGTCTATGCGGAACTGCACGGCAATTTTCCGGAGCTGGTGCGCGACGGTTTCGCCGCGCGGGTGTGGATCGTGTCGCCCACCACCTGCATGGCCACGCTGAACACGATGCGCGCGATCCTCAAGGATGCGCGGATGCAGGAACAGGCCGGCGCGATCCGCCGCGAACTGGGGCTGCTGTACGCCGATGTGGACCGGCTTGGCGCCCGGGTCGAAAATCTGGACCGGCATTTCGGTCAGGCTTCGAAAGACATCGCGGAAATCAAGATCAGCGCCGACAGGGCGGGGCGACGGGCGCGGCGGCTGGACAACTTCGATTTCGAGGAACTGGCCGCCGATCCCCCCGGTCCCGTCGCTGGGCTGGCGAAATCCGGCGCCTGAGCCGCGAGTCGAGCGCTAACCTCTTGCAATTTGGCTTTGCCCCGTGGTCTGCTTGTCATCAGGAGGAGTCCATGGGCAGAACCGAAGATACGGTCAAAACTGGTTTAGCATTAAACCAATTGCCATGCGCGGATTGCAAGGATGTTATGCGCCAGCCCGTCTGCCCGAACGGAAACGCCCGTGGTACTCCGGCGCCAATCAGGAAAAACCGTCAGACATTCATGTCTCCAGGGCGGCCTGGTGAATGGTTTAGGCTTGAACTAAATTTACACGCCAGAACAGGCGAGCATGATGACCAAGGGAAGAGGGCATATGACAGATAGCCAGAACGACATCGACGCGGTCGAATC
Organism: Puniceibacterium sp.; assembly: GCA_024636635.1. Lineage (GTDB taxonomy): Bacteria > Pseudomonadota > Alphaproteobacteria > Rhodobacterales > Rhodobacteraceae > Puniceibacterium. The sequence goes on along the minus strand of JAGXGV010000078.1, from coordinate 22,358 downwards.
CCAGGAGTGGCAAGAGGCCATCGAGGATGTGATCCTGCGCGACGGCCCGGACCGGGCGCATTTCCTGCTGGACAAGGCGGTACAACAGGCCCGCGCCGCGGGTGCGACGCTGCCGTTTTCGGCCACGACACCCTATCAGAACACGATTTCGCCGGATGACGAGGTCGACATGCCCGGCGATAACGAGATGGAATGGCGCATCCGCACCATCAACCGCTGGAACGCCATGGCCACGGTGGTGCGCCGCAACAAGGAATCGAGCGAATATGGCGGGCATATCGCTTCGTTCGCATCGTCAGCGGCGCTGTACGATGTGGGTCTGAACCATTTCTGGCGGGCCAAATCCGCGATCCACGGCGGCGATCTGGTGTTCTTTCAGGGCCATGTGATCCCCGGCATCTATGCCCGGTCCTTCATGGAGGGGCGCATCAGCCAGGATCAGCTTGAATCCTTCCGCTCGGAAGTCGATGGCGGCGGCCTGTCCTCTTATCCCCATCCCTGGCTGATGCCGGATTACTGGCAGTTTCCGACCGTTTCGATGGGTCTGGGGCCGCTCATGGCGATCTATCAGGCGCGATTCATGAAATACATGCACAACCGTGGCCATATCGACGCCGGTGATCGCAAGGTATGGTGCTTCCTTGGTGATGGCGAGATGGACGAGCCGGAATCGCTGGGCGCCATTTCCCTTGCTGCGCGGGAAAAGCTCGACAATCTGATCTTTGTGGTCAACTGCAACCTTCAGCGGCTTGATGGGCCGGTGCGTGGCAACTCCAAGATCGTACAAGAGCTTGAGGGCAATTTTCGCGGTTCCGGCTGGGATGTGATCAAGCTGCTCTGGGGCAAGGGCTGGGACGAGCTGCTGGAAAAAGACACCAGCGGCAAGCTGCGGCAGTTGATGGACGAAACCATCGACGGCGATTATCAGACGTTCAAATCCAAGGACGGCGCCTATATCCGCGAACATTTCTTCGGCAAATACCCCGAGACAAAGGCGCTGGTCGAGGATTGGTCAGACGACCAGATCTGGGCGCTGCGCCGCGGCGGGCATGATCCGAAAAAGGTCTACAACGCCTTCCTGCGCGCGACCAAGACCGAGGGTCAGCCGGTTTGCCTGCTGGTCAAGACCGTCAAGGGCTATGGCATGGGCACCGCCGGTGAGGGCCAGAACACCACCCACCAGCAGAAAAAGATGCAGGACGACCAGTTGCGCGCCATGCGCGACAGGTTCCGCATTCCGGTCGATGACGCCGATCTAGGCAAGGCGCCGTTCGTCACGCTGAACAATGCCCAAAAGGCCTATATGACCGAGCGGCGCCGCGAATTGGGCGGATCGTTCCCCGTGCGCCATTGGCGCGATGCGCCCAAGCTGGAAATTCCCGCGCTGAATGCGTTCAAGGGCCAGCTCGAATCCACGGGTGATCGCGAGATTTCAACCACGATGGCGTTTGTGCGCATCCTGACCACGCTGCTGCGCGACAAGCAGATCGGCAAGTTCGTGGTGCCTATCGTGCCGGACGAATCCCGCACCTTCGGCATGGAAGGGCTGTTCCGGTCGGTCGGCATCTACAACCCGCTGGGGCAGAACTATACCCCGCAGGACGCAGACCAGATGATGTTCTACAAGGAAAGCAAGGACGGCCAGGTCTTGCAGGAGGGCATCAACGAGGCCGGCGCCATGGCCGACTGGATTGCGGCCTCGACCTCTTATTCCACCCACGGCGTGCCGATGATCCCGTTCTACATCTACTATTCGATGTTCGGGTTCCAGCGGATCGGCGATCTGGCCTGGGCGGCGGGGGATTCGCGTGCGCGCGGCTTTATGCTGGGCGGCACGGCAGGGCGCACCACGCTGAACGGCGAAGGCCTGCAGCACGAGGACGGGCACAGCCACATCTTTGCCGGAACCATCCCGAACTGCATCAGTTATGACCCGACCTTCAGCTACGAGGTCGCGGTGATCGTGCAGAACGGCATGAAACGGATGTTCGTCGATCAGGAGGATGTGTTCTTTTACCTCACCCTGATGAACGAGAATTATCAGCATCCCGACATGCCGATGGGCGCCGAAGAGGGCATCATCAAGGGCCTTTACCGCATGTCCAAGGTTGGCAAACCCGGCAAGAAGCATGTGAACCTGATGGGGTCGGGCACGATTCTGGTGCAGGCGATCAAGGCCGCCGACCTGCTGCGCGAGGATTTCGGCGTCACGTCCGACATCTGGTCGGCCACGTCGTTCAACGAACTGGCGCGCGAAGGTCAGGACTGTGTGCGGCACAACCGGCTGAACCCGCTCACCGAACAGAAGGTGCCCTATGTCACCCAGCTAATGGATGGGGTGAAGGGCCCGGTGATCGCGGCAACCGACTATATCAAAAGCTATGCCGACCAGATCCGGGCCTATGTCCCGAACCGGTACACCGTTCTGGGCACCGATGGCTTTGGCCGGTCCGACAGCCGGGTGAACCTGCGGCGGTTCTTTGAGGTGGATGCCAGCCATATCGCGGCTGCCGCGATGGTGGACCTGTACCGCGAGGGATCGGTTTCCGAAAAGGAACTGCAATCCGCGCTTAAAAAATACGACATTGACGGCGGCAAGCCGAACCCGCGCCTGGTCTGAGCAGCGGAACGAGGAGACAGAGACTATGACAACTGACGTAAAAGTCCCCGATATCGGCGATTTCAAGGACGTTCCCGTGGTGACCATTCTGGTCGCGGTGGGCGACACCGTGGCCAAGGAAGACGCGCTGCTCGAGCTTGAGTCGGACAAGGCGACGATGGAAGTGCCGTCGCCAGCCGCCGGTGTGGTCAAGCAGATCAAGGTTTCCGAAGGCGACAAGGTGTCAGAAGGCACCGTGATCATGGTGTTCGAAGAGGCGAGCGGCGACGACGCCCCAGCCAAAGAGGAAAAGAAGGAAGCCCCGAAAGAGGAGGCGCCCAAGGAGGAGTCCCCCAAGGAGGAATCCTCCAAGGCGGAGGCACCCAGGACTGAGGCCCCGGTGATGGATGCAGGATTTTCGCGCGTTCATGCCTCGCCTTCGGTGCGCGCTTATGCCCGCCGGGTCGAAGTAGACCTGAACAAGGTCAACGGATCGGGCCGCAAGGGCCGCATCCTGCGCGAGGATGTGGAAAAGGCGCTGAAATCCCAGATCGCCCCGGCGGCTGCCGGTGGTGGCGCCGTGTCTGGCGGCATGGGCATCCCGCCGATCCCGGTGGTCGATTTCAGCAAATTCGGCCCCGTCGAAGAAGTGGAAATGTCCCGGATCAAAAAGCTGTCCGGCCCGGCGCTGCACCGGTCCTGGCTGAACATCCCGCATGTGACCCACAATGAAGAGGCGGACATCACCGGTCTGGACAAGTACCGCAAGGAACTGGACACGATGGCCAAGGACGAAGGTTATCGCGTCACGTTGCTGTCGTTCATCGTCAAGGCCAGCGTTTCGGCGCTGAAAAAGCATTGGGAGTTCAATTCGTCGCTGCACCCGGACGGCGACAAGCTGATCAAGAAGGATTTCTACAACATCGGTTTCGCGGCGGACACGCCGAACGGGCTGATGGTGCCGGTGATCAAGGACGCCGACCGCAAGGGCATCGTCGAGATCAGCAAGGATCTGCAAGAGCTGTCCAAAAAGGCGCGTGACGGCGCGCTGAAAGGCCCGGACATGCAGGGCGCGACTTTTACCATATCTTCGCTGGGCGGGATCGGGGGCACATCCTTCACCCCCATCGTGAACGCGCCCGAAGTGGCGATCCTTGGCCTTACCCGCTCAAAAATGGCGCCGGTCTGGAACGGGTCGGAGTTTGAACCGCGCAACATGCTGCCGATGTCGCTGTCCTATGACCACAGGGCCATAGACGGTGCGCTGGCGGCGCGTTTTGCCGCCCATCTGAAATACCTGCTGGGCGATGCCCGGCGGCTGATGCTGTAAGGGGGACGCTGAGATATGGATATCAAGGTACCCGACATCGGGGATTTCAAGGACGTGCCGGTCGTCACCATTCTGGTGTCGGTCGGGGACAGCGTGAACAAGGAAGACGCGTTGCTTGAGCTTGAGAGCGACAAGGCGACGATGGAAGTGCCATCGCCCGCCGCGGGCGTGGTCAAGGAAATCAAGGTCAAGGAAGGTGACAAGGTGTCCGAGGGCACGGTCATCATGGTGTTCGAGGGCGCGGAGTCTGGCGACGCGCCGAAGGAAAACGACAAGGACACTGGCAAAGATTCGGGCAAAGATTCGGGCAAGGACGCAGGCACGGATTCGGGCAAGGACGCTGGCAAGGACGACAAGAAAGAGGCGCCCAAATCTGTTGCCGCCACCGGCAGCGCGACCGGCAAGGGCGATGTGCATGGCGAGGTGGTCGTTCTGGGCTCTGGCCCGGGCGGATATACGGCTGCGTTCCGCGCGGCGGACCTTGGCAAAAGCGTTGTGCTGATCGAGAAATACCCCGTGCTGGGCGGTGTTTGCCTGAACGTCGGCTGCATCCCGTCCAAGGCGCTGCTGCATGTGGCCAAGGTCATCACCGAGGCCGAAGATATGGGCAGCCATGGCGTCAGCTTTTCCAAACCCAAGATCAAGCTGGACGATCTGCGCGACTTCAAATCCGGCGTTGTCAGTCAGCTGACCGGCGGGCTTACCGGTCTTGCCAAGGCGCGCAAGGTCAAGGTCGTGCAGGGCTATGGCCGCTTTACCGGCCCCAACATGATCGCGGTCGAAGGGGACGATGGCGCGACCACCAAGGTCAGTTTCGACCAGTGCATCATCGCCGCCGGGTCCGAACCGGTGCAACTGCCGTTCATCCCCCATGACGACGACCGGGTGATCGATTCGACCGGCGCGCTGGAATTGCACGACATCCCGAAACGGATGCTGGTTCTGGGCGGCGGAATCATCGGGCTGGAAATGGCCTGCGTCTATGACGCGCTGGGCAGCAAGGTCACGGTGGTCGAATTCATGGATCAGCTGATGCCGGGTGCGGACAAGGACATCGTGAAACCCCTGCACAAGCGGATCGAGGGGCGGTACGAAAACATCCTGCTCAAGACCAAGGTCAAGAATGTCGAGGCGCTGAAGGGCGGTCTGAAAGTGACATTCGAGAACGACAAGGGCGAGGAATCGACTGACACCTTTGACAAGGTGCTGGTGTCCGTGGGCCGCAGACCCAATGGCAAGCTGATCGACGCGGGTGCCGCCGGGGTCGCTGTGGACGACCGCGGCTTCATCGCCGTGGACCGTCAGCAGCGTACTGGCGTGCCGCATATCTTTGCCATCGGCGACGTGGTGGGCCAGCCGATGCTGGCGCACAAGGCCGTGCACGAGGGCAAGGTTGCCGCCGAAGTCTGCGCCGGGGAAAAGCGGTTTTTTGACGCGCAGGTGATCCCGTCAGTCGCCTATACCGACCCCGAGGTTGCTTGGGTAGGTCTGACCGAGACCGAGGCCAAGGCCAAGGGAATAGCCTATGAAAAAGGCGTCTTCCCCTGGGCCGCATCGGGACGGAGTCTGGCCAACGGGCGCAGCGAAGGCATCACCAAGGTGCTGTTCGACCCCGAGGATCAGCGCGTCATAGGTGCATCCATCGTGGGCACCAATGCGGGCGATCTGATTTCCGAGGTAGCGCTCGCCATCGAGATGGGGGCGGATGCTATCGACCTTGGCCACACGATCCACCCGCATCCGACCCTGTCGGAAACGGTGAATTTCGCCGCCGAGATGTACGAGGGAACGATTACCGACCTGATGCCGCCGAAGAAAAAGAAACACTGAAGGTCATCGGTGTCGGCAAGAAGAAACGGGCCCGGTGGGGCCCGTTTTTGTGTGAAGCGGGGCGGGTCGCTGGGGCTTTGCGCGCCACGACGGCCCTGTTCAGATCTTGAGGAAAGGCTGCGCGAGACGCGGCAGCAGACCCTTGAACCGCAGGGGTGCATCCGTCACCGCAAGACAGATACAATCTTCGGAGATGTCTGCCACCGGCATGTGATCCGTCTCTTCGGTCGCAATTTCGATGTCGCCGCGTGCGAACCGCCCGTCGTCATCCTCGAACGCGCCCTTGAGCACCAGTGTCAGTTCCATGCCGCGGTGGCCGTGGTCGGGAACCGCAGTTCCCGCCGGAATATAAAGCAGCCGGGCTGTCGCCTCTGGCGAGGTCCGCAGGATTGACTGTTTCACCCCCATGCCGACCGGGCTCCATTTCACATCGGTCAGTCTGCCGCCGACATAGGCGGCCAGCGGACCGGGCAGAACCGCGTCCGCCGGTAGCGGCCGTGCGGGTTTGGGCGCCTCTGGCTCTGCTACGATCATGTCGAACACCCGGGACAGGCATGACGCGTCCAGACCGGCGGTCGCAGACGTTTCCAGAAGGCTGCCACCCACAGCGTCGTAGCTTTCCGCTTCGGCGCGGCAGGAATCGCAAAGCGACAGGTGAGAGGCCACGATGAGGTTGAAGGCTTCGGGCAGGGTGCCGGCCGAATAGGCCATCATCAGTTGCGGAGTGAGGTGGTGTGCGATCATCTGTGTCACTTCTGTTTCATACTGTGGCGCAAGCGTTCAAGCGCCAGGCGGATGCGGGATTTGATCGTGCCTAGTGGCAGTCCGGTCTGTTCGGCGATTTCACTATGGCTCAGATCGCCGAAATAAGCCTTTTCGATCAGCTCTCTCTGTCTTGCGGGCAGGGCTGCCAGCGCGGCCCCGAGTGTTTCCGTTTCCTGTTGCAGGACCAGAATATCGGTCTGGTCAGGTTCTTCTTCGGGCCCCCAGATCAGATCCTCGGGCTCTGGTCGCCTCTGCTTGCGCAGCGCGTCGATCTTCTTGTTCCGGGCGATGGTGAACACCCATGTGGCGACGCTTGCCCGCGCGGGGTCGAAAAGGTGCGACTTGTGCCACACCGTTACCATAGCCTCTTGCGCACATTCCTCTGCCAGGCCGGGTTCCAGACCGGAACTCATCAGGAAGCCCTTCACGCGCGGCGCAAAGTGTTGAAACAGCTCGACAAAAGCTGCCTGGTCCTTTTCGTCGCGGATCCGGATCATACAATCCGACCAACCCGCGACTTGCTCTGATGGTTCGAGCGTCACTTAGTCCTTCCCAGCCGTTCGTCAGATTTGCGATACAGTACCCATGCTTTTTAAGGGCCCCGAGCGCCACAGAATTTCCACTATCTGGAACGGTGCGTAACATGAAGGATGTACGGGCGGGCAGAAAGGTTGGATCACATTTTTTGTGATGATGTCTTTTTTCATCCAAACCAATGTGACAGCCGTATCTGTTTCGGAACAACGTACAGGATACCAGTGCAAGATGCCGTTTGAAGCCCGCGCCGCTGCGCCAAGGAAGATTGCCGTGATCGGTGCAGGAATTTCGGGAATGGGGGCGGCGCATCTACTGGCGGATGACCACCATGTCACGCTGTACGAGGCCGAGCCGCGACTGGGCGGCCACGCCCGCACAAAAATTGCCGGAAAGCGCGGCGATCAGCCGGTCGACACCGGTTTCATCGTGTTCAACTATGCCAATTATCCCCACATGGCGCAGCTTTTTGCACGGCTCGACGTACCGGTGGTGAAAAGCAACATGAGCTTTGGCGCGTCCTTGCGCGGTGGCGCGCTGGAATACGGGCTGGCGTCGCTCGGGGCGCTGTTTGCGCAAAAAAGCAACATGGTGAACCCACGGTTCCTGGGGATGGTTCGGGATATCGCCCGTTTCAACGCGCGCGCGTTTGAAGTGGCGCAGGACCGGACGCTGACGCTGGGCGCGTTTCTGGACCGGCTGGGGACGGGGGACTGGTTCCGCGACTTCTACCTGCTGCCGCTGTCCGGGGCGATCTGGTCGACCCCGGTCGAGAAGGTGCTGGAATTTCCGGCCCATGCGCTGATCCAGTTCTTCGAGAACCACGCCCTGCTGCACCATTCCGGTCAGCACCAGTGGTATACAGTGCAGGGCGGGTCCGCTGAATATGTTCGCCGCCTGGCCGCCGAGATGGAGCGGCAGGGTGTGCGCCTGCGCCCGGGGTCCCCGGTCGAGGCGGTGCGTCGTGTGGCCAGGGGCGTCGAACTGCGCGCCCGCGGGTCGGAATGGGAAGCCTATGACGACGTGATCTTTGCCACACATTCCGATGATTCTCTGGGGATGCTGGCGGACGCCAGCGTGCTTGAACAGAAGGCGCTGGGCGCAGTAAAGTACCAGCCAAACCGGGTTGTGCTGCACGCCGACCCCGGGGTGATGCCGCGGCGCAAGGTGTGCTGGTCGTCCTGGAACTATACCGAGGACAGCGGCAAGGTGATGAACCAGATCGACCTGACCTACTGGATGAACAGGCTTCAGCCGATCCCGCTGGACGATCCACTGTTCGTGACGCTGAATTCCACCCGCGCCATCCGCGACGAGCTGATTCATGACGAAACCGTTTTGCGCCATCCGGTGTACGATACCGCTGCGCTGAATGCGCAGGCGTTGGTAAGAGACTTGAACGGGACCGCGCACACCTGGTTTTGCGGCGCCTGGATGAAGAACGGATTTCATGAGGACGGGCTTGCCAGTGCCGTCGACGTGGTGCAGTCCATCAGGGCGCGCGATGCGGTCGCCTCGGCGGCATGAGTCTGGTCGATCATATCGCCGGCCACACCTATCACGGCCGCAAGGGCGCCGTGGAGAATGCGTTCCGCTATTCCATCGACTACGTGATGCTGGAACCCGAAGCGGCGCCGCGGCTGCCTTTGCTGTTCCGCCGAAACGGCGCCGGGCTGACATCGCTGCATGACAGCGACCATGGCGGCCTACCCGGGCAGGGCCGCGGCGCCGGCTGGGCGCGCGAGGTGCTGGCGGCGCAGGGTATTCAGGCGCCGGGACGGATGCTGCTTCTGGCGCAGCCGCGTATGTTGGGCCATGTGTTCAACCCGGTCAGCTTTTGGCTGTGCCATGACGATGGCGACCGTATGGTCGCCGTGATTGCCGAGGTTTCGAACACCTTTGGCGATCGCCATTCCTATATGTGCGTCAAACCGGACCGGTCAGAGATCCGGGCCGAGGACAGGCTGACTGCGGTCAAGATCTTTCATGTGTCGCCGTTCCAGCCGGTCGAGGGTGGCTATACCTTCCGGTTCGACATCCGCGCGGACCGGATCGGCATCTGGATCGACTATACCACCGGCACGGGCGGTCTGGTGGCGACTCTGACCGGACGGCGCAGGCCGCTGACGAATGGCAGCATCCTGCGCGCCGCCCTGCGCCGCCCGCTCGGGGCGCGGCGGGTGCTGGCACTGATCCACTGGCAGGCGCTAAAGCTTTGGTGGAAGGGGGCGCAGTACCGCCCGCGCCCCGAACCGCCGACCCATGACGTGTCGCATTGAGCGGAAAAGACGCGCAACGACTGCCGGCATTTGCGGTGTTCGCCGGGGTGCTTTCGGCGGCGGGGCTGCCGATCTACATCCATGCGCCCAAGTTCTACCTCGACACTTACGGGGTCAGCCTTGCCGCGCTGGGCACGGTGCTGTTCGCGCTGCGCCTGATCGACGTGGTGCAGGACCCCCTGTTGGGTCGTCTGGCCGAAGCGGTCCGCCGCTGGCGGGGTGTCGCCGTGGCGATTGCCGTCGGTCTGATGGCCGCAGGCATGCTGGGGTTGTTCGCTGTAACTCCGCCCTTTGCGCCGATCTGGTGGTTCGCGGCGATGCTGACGCTGGTCTTTTCGGCCTTTTCGTTCCTGACCATAAGTTTTTACGCGCGGGGCGTGGCCAAGGCAGGCGAACTTGACCAAACTGGTCTGGGCCATCTGCGCCTGGCCCGCTGGCGCGAGACGGGCGGACTGATCGGGGTCTGCATCGCATCGGTCCTGCCGTCACTGTTCATGGCGCTGGGCTGGCCGCCCTTCGGCGGATTCGCCGTGGTCTTTGCAGCGGCGGCGGTGCTGGCCGCGGTGATGATTCGGGGCGAATGGGGCAGGGGCCTTGAGCTGGCCTCGTCCGGGTTCGGGCCGGTCCTGCGGGACGCCACGTCGCGCAGGCTGTTGCTTGTGGCGCTGGCCAATGCGGCGCCGGTGGCCGTCACCTCGAGCCTGTTCCTGTTCTTCGTGGAAAGCCGTCTGGGCGCGGTGGGCTGGGAGGGTCCGCTGCTGTTGCTGTTCTTTGTCGCCGCCGCAGGAGCGGCGCCGCTTTGGGGGATGCTGGCCGAGCGGATCGGGGCAAAGCGGACGCTGATGGCGGCGATGGTGCTGTCCATCGTCGCCTTCAGTTTTGCGCTGATGCTGGGCACGGGCGACACCTGGGCCTTTGCGGCGATCTGCCTGGCGTCCGGTGCGGCGCTTGGGGCGGATATGACCCTGCTGCCCGCGATCTTTGCCCGCAGGATGGAGACCATCGCGCCCAATGCCACCGAAGGCTTTGCGCTCTGGTCGTTTGTGTCAAAGTTTACACTGGCATTTGCCGCCGTTGCACTACTTCCCGCATTGGAATGGGCGGGTTTTTCGTCTGGGGAAACGAACACGCCCACAGCCCTTTGGACGCTCAGCCTGCTGTACGCACTTGTCCCCTGCGGGTTGAAACTGGTGGCGCTTGCGTTGCTTGTGTTCACCAGCCTGGAAGAGGAGTGAGAGCATGGACCCTCTCCTTTACATTGTGGCAGGTGCCGCGATGGCCGGTGCCGTCCTGTGGTTTGGAAGGCATATTTCGGCTTCATGGCACAGCGCCCGGCGGATTATACGCATGGGTCGCAGATCTTTGACCTGCCAAGACATCTGAATGGGGCCATGCTGTGCGAAGGGGTGATCTATGGTCCGACCGGCCGCGTCACGTCGCGGTTCGTGGGCGATTTCGATGTACGCTGGCAGGGCAACACAGGGGTGATGTCCGAACGGTTTCTATATGACAGCGGCGAGGTTCAGCATCGCGAATGGCAACTCGTGCTTGCCGAGGGGGGCCGGATCAGCGCAACGGCCGCCGATCTGGTCGGCACGTGCGAGGGGCTGCAAAGTGGTTCGGCGGTTCAGTTGCGCTACCGCGTCCGGTTGCCTGCGGATGCGGGGGGACATATCATGAGCACGACAGACTGGATGTATCTGGCCCCGAACGGAACCATCGTGAACCGGTCCCAGTTCCGTAAGTACGGAATAACGGTGGCCGAACTGGTGGCGACGATGCGACGGAAGGAAGAAACGTGAGACAATGGAACGGGAAACGCTACTGGCTGGTCGGAGCGAGTGAGGGACTTGGCGCGGCACTGGCGCACAGGCTGAGCAAGATGGGTGTATCGCTGGTGCTGTCCGCCCGCAGCGAGGACCGATTGCAAGAACTGGCGCAGTCCCTGCCGGGGCGGGCCGAGGTGGTAACACTGGATGTGACGGACCTCGAATCGCTGGCTGCGGCGGCGGAGCGTATCGGAGACGTGGACGGCGTCGTGCATCTGGCCGGGGTCTATTGGCCGTTTGCGGCGCAGGAGTGGGATGCCGAAAAGGCGAACACCATGGCCGATGTGAATTTTACCGGCGCCATGCGTCTGGCCGGGGTGGTGGTGCCGCGCATGCTGGCCGCCGGCAAGGGGCACCTTGTGTTCACCGGCAGCTTGTCGGGGTATCGCGGGCTTCCGGGGGCGGCGGCCTATTCCGCGTCCAAGGCGGGCGTGATGGTTCTGGCTGAATCGCTTTATTGCGATCTGCGCAAGACCCCGGTCGAAGTGCAATTGCTGAACCCGGGCTTCATCAAGACCCGGCTGACGGAAAAGAACGATTTCACGATGCCCTTCCTGATGGAAGCTGATGATGCCGCCCGCGTCTATGTCGAACACATGTCCGGTGACAATTTCAAGCACAGCTACCCGACGCTGTTTTCCTGGCTCTTCCGGGGCGGCCTGATGCTGCCGGACGGGCTTTGGTACAAGCTGTTCAGCTAGGGTCGGTGCCTAAATCGTGTTGCGTTCAATCGGAAACAGGATGAATCCACACGCGCGTCCGAGCGAAAGCGAGATGCAGCGCGTTTTGAATCCAGTTCAACGCAACACACCCTAGCGCAGCGCGCGGCCCTTGAGGATTGCGTCCGGGCCGAAACGCGCCCTGATCGCGTCCGTTGCGCGTTCCGCATGGGCGCGTCTGGCTGCGTCAGGGTCCAGCAGATCGGCGCTGCGGTCCGCATCCTGCGCAGGACAGATGTCCGACAGCCCCGCGCCGATCAACCGGTACGGACCCTGATTGCCAAGCTGGTCGAACAGCCCCCGTGCGGTTCGGTAGATGCGGTCGGCCATCTGAGTGGCGTCCCGGAGCGCGAAGCGGCGCGAGATCAGGGCAAAGTTCGCCTGCTTGAGTTTCAGGGTGACGACGCGGCCCGCCAGATCCCTGGCCTTGGCGCGGTCAGCAACCTTTTCACACAGGCGCCACAGGTGACCGTCCAGAAGATCCGGGTCCGACGTGTCTTCGTGAAAGGTCGTCTCGTTAGAAATTGACTTTACCGGGGCGTCGCGCGCCACCTTGCGGTTGTCGATCCCGCGCGCCAGATGCCAGAGCCTTTCGCCCATCGCCCCGAAACGCGCGCCAAGGTCACGCCTGTCCCAGCGCAGCAGATCGTCGAAGGTGCGGATGCCTGCACGGTCAAGCGATTCCTGCCCCGCTGCGCCGACCCCCCAGATCAGCCGCACCGGTCTGGGGCGCAGGAAGGTTTGTGTTTCGGCCGCGCCGATCACCGAAAATCCGTGCGGCTTGTCCAGATCCGAGGCGATCTTGGCAAGAAACTTGTTGTGCGACAGTCCAATGGACCCGGTCAGCCCCAGTTCGTCGCGCATGCGGCGCACCAGTCTGGCCAGCATCACCGCCGGCGGGGCGCCGTGCAGACGCCGGGTGCCCGAAAGGTCAAGAAACGCCTCGTCCAGCGACAGCGGTTCGATGGAGGGCGTCAGATCCTCCATCATCGCCCGGATCGCGTGCGATGCTTCGACATAGGCCTGCATGCGGGGTTTTACGATCACTGCATCGGGGCAGAGCGCGAGTGCCTTGAACATCGGCATGGCGGAACGCACCCCCCGGATCCGGGCGATGTAGCAAGCGGTGGACACCACGCCGCGCCGCCCTCCGCCAATGATCACCGGCTTGTCGATCAGCTCGGGGTTGTCGCGCTTTTCGACCGAGGCATAAAAGGCGTCACAGTCCATGTGGGCGATGGACAGGTCCCAGAGTTCGGCATGGCGGACAAGTCGCGGGCTGCGGCACGCGGGACAGCGAGACGCGGTCTCGAACTGGTTCAGGCAATCGCGGCAAAGGGTGGGCATGGCACACAACCATCGGTTGGGATATGTCCCGCATCATAGGGCAGCTTTGTGAAGGACACCATTGTCATGGACAGCGACGGAGCCAAGCCCGGGTTCGAAGGCGCCAAGCTTATGCTGTTCATCGGCGCGCGGCTTTTGGTCATTCGGCGTGACCACAGCGTCGGCATTCCGTTCCCGGGCTATCTGGATTTCCCCGGGGGCGGTCGGGATGGCAGCGAAACCCCGGTCGAGTGTGTGCTGCGCGAAACCTCCGAGGAGGTGGGGCTGACGTTGACCGAGCAACAGCTTCTGTGGCGCTGCCCGTTCGACAATGTCGCCGGTCGGCGCTCTTGGTTCTTTGCCGCGCAAGAACCCGAAGCGGTTGCGTACGACGTGCGATTCGGTAACGAGGGTGAGGGATGGTGCCTGATTCCGCCTCGTGAATATTTGGGCCGGAAAGATGCCATTCCGCACTTCCAGAAAATGCTCAAAATGTATCTGGACACCTGAAGTTCCGGTACGGTGCCCCACCCTGTGCAAGGGATCAAAAAATGTCTGATGCCCGGAAAATTGGACACTGGGCCAAGGCTGTCGCACATTCGGGTGTGGTGACACCGGACCGCGGAAAATCCTCGATCGGATCAGATCAGGCGGCTTCGCGGCCGATGAGGGCGTCGAACCAGCGTTGCGCATGAGGCCGCGCACGTTCGCTGCGGCGGGACAGCATCTCGCGCTGCGACTGAAGACGGGCGGTCAGGGCTTTGGGATCCTGGCATTTGATCAGGGCATTCTGCAACAGGGCCTCAGCCACCGTTTCATGATCGTCTGCCAGAGGTGACATGAACGTCGCTGGAACCCGAAGGCGGCCTTCGGCTGTGTGGAAGGTTACCAAAGCCTCAAAGCTCTGGGTTCCGGCGTTATAGGATATTTCGCCGATCTGCGTTCTGCTCGTTTGCATGTTGCACCTGTTAACCATCTGTTGTGATGTGTTAACGCAGCAGTTCCGGAAAAGTTTCATTTGACGGCATTTCAGGGGTTGCGCCCCTGTTCAGGGCAGTGTGGCCAGAATCGCCTGTGCCGCGTCCCGCGGATTATCCGCCTGCCAGACGGGCCGACCGACGACAATGTGGTCCGCGCCGTCGCTTAGGGCGCTGTGCGGTGTGGCGACACGTTTCTGATCATCCTTGTCCGCTCCGGCGGGGCGCACGCCCGGTGTGACGATCAGCTTGCCCCGCGATTCCGGAAGCGCACGGATCAGCGCGGCCTCGTTGGGCGAGGCAATCACACCGTCCGCCCCCGCATCCAGTGCGCGCGCGGCGCGGTCGACCACCAGACCGGGGATGTCGCCGGACCGGATCAGGCAGGCATCCAGATCGCCGCGGTCCAGCGAGGTGAGGATGGTGACGGCAAGGATCTTCATGGAACTGCCCGCAGCCCCCTCCATCGCGGCCCTGACAACATGGGGGTCACCATGGACGGTCAGAAAGTCGATGTCGAACTGCGCCAACCCCCGCACGGCCTGTTCGACCGTCGCCCCGATGTCGAAAAGCTTCATGTCCAGAAAGATGCGCTTGCCATGTTCGAGCTTGAGTTCGTTGGCAAGACCCAGACCGCCGCCGGTCAGCATCCCCAGACCGATCTTGTAAAACGAAACCGAAGGTCCAAGCCGTTCAGCAAGGGCAAGGCCCGCCAGCGCGTTGGGCACATCCAGCGCCACGATCAATCGATCATCGGCTATAGGGGCGGATGTGTGTTCAGTGGAGATAGTTTTGGGCATGGCACCGGCTCCGGATCAGGTCTGATGCCCGGCGAAGGACAGCAAAGTGAATTTGCGGTAAACGAATCTCGGAACAGTTGCCAGACCTGACGCGTTGTCGCAACAATGCGCTTGCAACATCATGGAGGGAAAGATGGCCGAGACCAAAAATGACAGGGCTGATAAGGGCAAACCTGCGGGACGCGTTTCAGACGCCAAGTTTCCTGCAATCATGGCGGGAACAGCCTTTGTCGTTTTTCTGGTCATCGCCGCAACCATGATGGCAACGCGTGGATCTGACGCTGAAGGTGAGAGTGCGACCGCTGAGGGTGAGGGTGCAACCTCTGCCGCTTCGATGCAATCGGATGAAACCGAAGCTCTGGAAAGTGACAGCGCCGAAGCAAGCGACACTGATGCGGCATCGGCAGAGAGTGCAAGTACCGAGGCTGACGGAGATGTTGCTGCGCAGACCGAAGGTGAGAGCGCCGAAGCTGAAAATGTCGATATGGCCCAAGCCGAGGGTGAGAACGCCGAATCTGGCGGTGTGGATATGGTGCAGGCTGAGGGTGAGAGCGCCGAAGCTGGCAATGTTGATATGGCCCAGGCCGATGGCGAAAGCGCCGAAGCTGGCGGCGATGCTGCGGCGCAGGCTGAGGGTGAAAGTGCCGAAGCTGGCGGCGATGATGCGGCGCGGGCCGAAGGTGAGAGTGCCGAGGCTGGCGGCGATGATGCGGCGCAGGCCGAAGGTGAGAGTGCCGAAGCTGGCGGCGATGATGCAGCGCAGGCTGAGGGTGAAAGCGCCCAATTCCTCGTCGATGACACAGCACAGCGCGAGGGTGAGAGCTCCGAAGCTGGCAGCGATGATACGGCGCCAGCCGAAGGCGAGAACACCGAAGCTGGCGGCAATGATGCGGCGCAGGCTGGTGGTGAGACCGGCTCTGATGGGTCCGATAGCGGCGCAACCGTCGATGAAATACAGGACCTGACAAATCAGGCAGTCGCGGCTTCGGAGGCGGCTGAGCAAGCCAGGGCCGCAGCGGATGAAGCTGTGGCAGCGGCCGAAGAGGCCGCCCGTGCCGAGGCAGAAGCGTATGACGCACTGTCCAAGGCTAGCGGGGACAGGGCAACGACCGACTGATCACGGGACCAATTCGGACAAAAGGGCGTCGCAGCTTGCGGCGCCCTTTTTGCATTGTGGGGCAGCAGCGTCCCTTGCAGTTCGTTGCACCTGTGCCCATCTTTTCAGCGAGGCCCCGCAAGTCTGTGCCGCATCGTCGGGCAGATCAGGAATGGGGCGCTTGTAGCAAAGGAGAAGGCCCATGAACCTTGAAAAGTTCACGGAACGGTCGCGCGGGTTCATTCAGGCCGCACAGACCATCGCAATGCGGGAAGGCCATCAGAGGCTGACCCCGGAACACATCCTTAAAGCCCTGCTTGACGACGATCAGGGTCTGGCGAGCAATCTGATCACCCGTGCGGGCGGCGCACCTGATCGCGTGGTTCAGGCGGTCGAGACGGCGTTGCGGAAAATTCCCAAGGTGAGCGGTGATGCCGGCCAGGTCTATCTTGATTCCAGCACCGGAAAGGTACTGGACGAGGCAGAGAAGATCGCCAAGAAGGCCGGAGATTCCTTTGTGCCGGTGGAACGTATCCTCATGGCGCTTGGCATGGTGAAATCGCCGGCCAAGGACGCGCTCGAGGCGGGCGCGGTGAGCCCGCAGAAGCTGAACGAGGCGGTGAACGACATCCGCAAGGGGCGCACCGCGGATTCGGCCAGTGCCGAGGAAGGTTATGACGCGCTCAAGAAATACGCGCGGGATCTGACCGAGGCGGCAGAGCAGGGCAAGATCGACCCGATCATCGGACGGGACGAAGAAATCCGCCGCACCATGCAGGTGCTGTCGCGCCGGACCAAGAACAACCCGGTTCTGATCGGCGAGCCGGGTGTCGGCAAGACGGCGATTGCCGAAGGTCTGGCCCTGCGCATCATCAGCGGCGACGTGCCGGAATCCTTGCGCAACAAGCGTCTGATGGCGCTGGACATGGGTTCCCTGATCGCGGGCGCCAAATATCGTGGCGAATTCGAAGAGCGCCTGAAGGCGGTGCTGAACGAGGTTACGACAGCGGCGGGTGAGATCATCCTGTTCATCGACGAGATGCACACGCTGGTCGGTGCCGGCAAGGCGGATGGCGCGATGGACGCGTCCAACCTGCTCAAACCGGCGCTGGCGCGGGGCGAATTGCACTGCGTCGGTGCGACCACGCTGGAAGAGTACCGCAAGCATGTGGAAAAGGACGCGGCGCTGGCCCGACGGTTCCAGCCCGTGCTGGTAAGCGAACCCACGGTCGAGGATACGATCAGCATCCTGCGCGGCATCAAGGAAAAGTACGAGCTGCACCACGGCGTGCGAATCTCGGACAGTGCTCTGGTGGCTGCGGCGACGCTGAGCCACCGCTACATCACCGACCGGTTCCTCCCGGACAAGGCGATCGACCTGATGGACGAGGCCGCATCGCGGTTGCGGATGGAGGTGGATTCCAAGCCCGAGGAACTTGACCAGCTCGACCGCAACATCCTGCAGATGCAGATCGAACAGGAGGCGCTGAAGAAAGAGGACGATCAGGCCAGCAAGGACCGGCTCGACAAGCTTCAGAAGGAACTGGCCGAGGTTCAGGAGCGCGCTTCGGAGATGACTGCAAAATGGCAGGCTGAACGTGACAAGCTGGGCGCGGCGCGCGCGTTGAAGGAAAAGCTGGATCAGGCGCGCGCCGAGCTTGAGATTGCCAAGCGCGAGGGCAATCTGGCGAAGGCCGGAGAGCTGTCTTATGGCGTCATTCCGGGGCTTGAAAAACAGCTGGGCGCGGCGGAAGAGTCCGAAGGCGACCTGATGGTCGAAGAGGCCGTGCGCCCCGAACAGATCGCGCAGGTGGTCGAACGCTGGACCGGCATCCCGACAAGTCGGATGCTTGAAGGTGAACGCGACAAGCTGTTGCGGATGGAGGATGGACTGCACAAGCGGGTTATCGGCCAGGATCGTGCGGTAAAGGCTGTTGCCAATGCAGTGCGCCGTGCCCGTACTGGGCTGAACGACGAGAATCGCCCGCTGGGGTCGTTCCTTTTCCTTGGCCCGACGGGTGTGGGCAAGACCGAACTGACCAAGGCGGTGGCAGAGTTCCTGTTCGACGACGACAGCGCCATGGTGCGGATCGATATGTCCGAGTTCATGGAGAAACATGCCGTGTCCCGGTTGATCGGCGCGCCTCCGGGTTATGTCGGCTATGACGAGGGCGGCGTGCTGACCGAAGCCGTGCGGCGCAGGCCGTATCAGGTGGTGCTGTTCGACGAGGTCGAAAAGGCGCATCCGGACGTGTTCAACGTGCTGTTGCAGGTGCTGGATGACGGGGTGCTGACCGATGGTCAGGGCCGCACCGTCGATTTCAAGCAGACGCTGATCATCCTGACCAGCAACCTTGGAAGCCAGGCGCTGAGCATGTTGCCCGAGGGTGCCGACAATGCGTCGGTCCATCGCGACGTGATGGATGCGGTGCGGGCGCACTTCCGGCCCGAGTTCCTGAACCGTCTGGACGAGACGATCATATTTGACCGGCTGAACCGCAAGGACATGACCGGGATCGTGACGATCCAGATGGCGCGGCTGCTGAAACGCCTTGCGGCGCGCAAGGTGCAGCTGGAACTGGACGAGGCGGCGCTGAAATGGCTGGCCGACGAAGGCTATGACCCGGTGTTCGGGGCAAGGCCGCTCAAAAGGGTGATCCAGCGCGCGTTGCAGGACCCGCTGGCTGAGATGCTGCTGGCCGGGGATGTCAACGACGGCGATCTGGTCCCGGTGAGCGCCGGTCCAGACGGGCTTATCATTGGGGACCGGGTGGCGGCGTCTAACCGCCCGAGGCCGGACGACGCGGTTGTCCACTGACCCCGCAACAGCGAAAGTGAACCAAGTTAAAGGCCCGCCAAAACGGCGGGCCTTTTGATGTGTCAAAGACGTAGGCTCTGTGTGGTTCCGGTTTTATGACCGCGGTCATAAATCCTGTCGAGCGTTTGACCGCGGTCTTAAGGTAGCTGGCCTTTGACCGCGGTCGTAAATCGGCCGACCTGCGGTCTGGCCGGTTTTGTTTACATGTCGCCCGGCATGATCACGGCGTCGATCACGTGGATCACGCCGTTGGACGCTTCGATGTCGGCCGTGGTCACGCTGGCACCGTCCACGGTCACGCCG
The DNA here is from genome assembly GCA_024636635.1 of Puniceibacterium sp. Classification (GTDB taxonomy): domain Bacteria; phylum Pseudomonadota; class Alphaproteobacteria; order Rhodobacterales; family Rhodobacteraceae; genus Puniceibacterium. Next base: position 3,153 of record JAGXGV010000078.1, on the reverse strand, counting down.
CCTTCGGTCATGATGGTGACTTCGGAGCCTTCGACGGTTTCAGCCATCATCTCGTTGCTGAGGTCGGTCGACATGACCTTGCCCGGAACGACGTGATAGGTGAGGATTTGCACCAGTTGATCCTTGTTCTCGGGCAGCAGCAACGTATCCACCGTGCCTTCGGGCAGGGCGGCAAAGGCTTCGTCTGTCGGCGCAAACACGGTGAACGGACCTTCGCCCTTGAGCGTTTCGACAAGGTCAGCGGCTTCGACTGCGGCAACCAGCGTGGTAAAGTTGCCCGCGTCAACGGCGGTGTCGACGATGTCTTTCATGTCTGACTGAGCGGCGACGAAAGCCGGGGTGCTGATCATGGCCGTGGTGGCGATGGCAAGAAAAGTTCTGCGGAACATAGGGTGTTTCCTCCTGTCTGAATTGGTCGATGCTTTTTAACATCGTCCGAATTACGCCCCGGTCCAGTGTCCAAATCGCCGGGGTTTTCCGCCGACAGGGTTTGACGAATGCGATCCTGGCGCTAAGCCAAAGGTTGTACGCGGGACCACTGAACATCTTGTGAGAACCCGTCAGGGGCGCGTTACTGTTCAAGGCCGATCGCGGCCCGTGCGATAGCGTCCAGCAGGGCCTCGATCTTCTTCATTTCGCCATCGGGGAAACTGCGGAAACCGATGGTGGTCGTCGCCGGGGTGTCGGGACGCACCATGATGAAGATGTTGTAGGGGCAGAAACCGATGTTCATCGGATCCGCCTCCATCACTTCGCGCGACAGGGCGGCCGAGCAGAAACTGTAGACATCCGCCTGTTCGAACAGCACCACGTCCGAGCCAACGTCGGTGCGGGTGCGTTCCAGCATCTCTCCGGTATGGCTGACGTGATCGACCACCAGACCCTGATCGAGGATGGCGCTTTCGAGGCCGAAGGCCACGTCATCAAAGCTTTGGTCCGTATCGTAGGTGACGACATCCTGCGCAAGCGCAGGCGTGGCGGTCAGCAGAAGTGCAAGGACGAGGTATTTCATGGTGGGGCCCTCCGGAGGAACGATAGCCTTACCTTAGGGCGGAAAGATGCAGGACTGCAAAGGTTGTGCGTCGGCGCGTGTTGGCGGGGCAAAAGTTTCAAAGGCGCCACAGCAACGTGAGGCGATGTGGATTTGAGAATTTCCGCTTTTCCCTTAAGTCATCATGCAGCAACCAAGGAGAGCCGCATGGCACATCGCTGGAAAAACGACCTGACCCACGCCGACGTCACGCAAAAGGGATTGTTCCTGAACCGCCGCCAGATCATCGCCGGTCTGGGGGCAGGGTCAATCCTGGGCGCCATCGGCAGCCGCGCGATGGCACAGGAGGGACTGGAGCCGAACAGTTACGAAGAGATCACCAGCTACAACAACTATTACGAGTTCGGCACCGGCAAGGAAGACCCGGCGCGCCATGCGGATGCGCTGACAACATCGCCCTGGTCGGTAAAGATCGACGGGTTGGTCGACCGTCCGGGTGACTTTTCGATGGAAGACATCCTCGGGAAAATGTCGGTGGAGGAACGCATCTACCGCCTTCGCTGTGTCGAAGCCTGGTCGATGGTCGTGCCCTGGAACGGGTTCGAGCTGGCCGACCTTCTGGACATGGCCGGGGTTCAGTCGTCGGCACGGTATGTCGCTTTCGAAACCGCCCTGCGCCCCGAAGAGATGCCCGGCGTTGCCTACAAGGTTCTCGACTGGCCCTATGTCGAAGGTCTGCGCCTGGACGAGGCGATGCACCCGCTCACGATTCTGGCGACGGGGATATATGGCAAGCCGATCCCAAATCAGAACGGCGCGCCGCTGCGGCTGGTGGTGCCGTGGAAGTACGGCTTCAAGTCGATCAAGTCGATCGTGCGCATCACATTGACGGACACGCAGCCGCCGACCAGCTGGAACAAGGCCGGTCCAGGCGAATACGGCTTTTACAGCAACGTGAACCCCGAGGTGGACCACCCCCGCTGGAGCCAGGCGACCGAGCGCATGATCGGGGGCGGCTTTTTTGCCAAACGCCAGCCGACCCTGATGTTCAACGGCTATGACGAGGTGGCAAGCCTGTACGACGGCATGGATCTGACACAGAATTTCTGATGGACCTGACGACAGCGATAAACGGTGCCGCACGCCGGACCCCCACTTGGCCCCTGTATATACTGTGTGCGCTGCCGCCGGTGTGGTTCGTGTATCAGGGCTTTACCGGAGGCCTGGGTGTCGAGCCGATCCGCGCGCTGGAACACAAGCTGGGTGAGTTGGCGTTGCAGTTCCTTCTGGCCGGGCTCACCATCACTCCGCTGCGGCGGCACCTTGGGGTGAACCTGCTCAAGTTCCGCAGGATGCTGGGGCTGGCTGCCTTCTTCTATGTAGTGCTGCATCTGCTGGTCTGGCTGGTGCTGGATGTGCAGATCCCGGCGCAGATCTGGGCCGACATCGTGAAGCGGCCATATATTACTGTGGGAATGGCGGGGTTCCTGCTGCTGATCCCGCTGGCGGTGACCTCGAACCAGTGGTCGATCCGGCGGATGGGGGTGAAATGGCGGCAGCTGCACCTGCTGGTCTATCCGGCGGTCTTCCTTGGGGCCCTGCATTTTGTCATGCTGGTCAAAGGTTTTCAGATCGAGCCATTGCTTTACCTTGGGGCTGTCCTGATGCTGTTGGGACTGCGGGTCGTTCCGAAGCGCCGACGCCAGATCGCCTGAGTCGCCGATTTCCGAGTCGTTTAGTGAAAGGATCGCCCGTCGGGGCGATTTTTTCGTTTCGGGATTCGGATGAAGGACTGATTCTGGCGGGCGATTCACCGATTCAGGCGGGCGATTCACCGGAACCGCAAACCTACCTTAAGGTCAGCTTGGGGATAAGCCTGTGGGTAACGCAAAATCTGGTGCCGGGCATTGCTGCGCTGCGGAAGGAAGTTGCCCAAATCGGGTGTGATCGGACAATATTCGGCAAGCAAATCGTTGTTTTTATGAGAAAATCAGGTTTCTTGAAGAAAATGCGACATCACCCGAAAAAAGCACTTGCGGGTATGCGTCAGTAACCGTAGAACCCCCCTCACCGGCGGCGCTGAGGTGCTAACGGGACGCCAGACGGGGCGGACGGGACTGGGTGGCTAAGGTCGCTGAGGATGGTTCGCAGACGAGGCGGTT
>JAGXGV010000077.1 GCA_024636635.1 Puniceibacterium sp. | reverse complement strand
GCCGATCTCGGGGTTGTTGCCCTCCATCGCCGCCAGCGCGGAACCCGCGATGATCGGGATGTCGTCGCCCGCGAAATCGTAGCTGCTGAGCAGCTCGCGGATCTCCATCTCGACCAGCTCGAGCAGTTCATCGTCATCAACCTGATCGACCTTGTTCATGAAGACGACCATCGACGGGATGCCGACCTGACGGCCAAGCAGGATATGCTCGCGCGTCTGGGGCATCGGGCCGTCGGCAGCGTTCACGACCAGGATCGCGCCGTCCATCTGCGCCGCACCGGTGATCATGTTCTTGACATAATCCGCGTGGCCGGGGCAATCGACATGCGCATAGTGGCGCGCTTCGGTCTCATATTCCACATGCGCGGTCGAGATCGTGATGCCGCGTGCCTTTTCCTCGGGCGCGGCGTCGATCTGGTCATAGGCTTTGAAATCGCCGAAATATTTGGTGATCGCAGCCGTCAGCGTCGTCTTGCCATGGTCAACGTGACCAATCGTGCCGATGTTGCAATGCGGCTTGTTACGTTCAAACTTTGCCTTTGCCATCTTGTTGCAAATGCCTCGCGCTTTGGGGGGCGGATGCCGCCCGATTTCCATCGCGGGGCACATATTGGCTTGGGCGCGGAAAATCAAGCAGCAGATGCACCTTGCCGCTTACCGCTGCGTCCTATCGGCCCACCGGCGCCGGCTGCGGCTCGATCACCGGCGAGAACGGCACCGACGCATCTGCCGGGGCAGGTGTCCGTGCCGGTCCGGAGGATGCCGCCGGTTCGGGCGCGCGTTGCGCGACCACCGCATCGGGCGCGGCGGCCGCCTCCAGCGGAACCCCCGCACCCGGGCCGCCGAACCAGTCCTTTTCGCGCTGCATCCGGCGCATCCATTTCTCGATCTGCAAGGCGATGTTGTCAGACAGCAGTTGCATCTGCTCTTCCTTGGTCTGCGTCACGCCCGACCCGACCATTGTCTTGGCCGACACCGCCTCGAGAGCGGTGATCTGTTCGGGTTCCTCGTTCATCTTGGCCCCGGCGGCATCATCGAACACCGTCACCTTCACGATGACCACGGAATTCGGGTTGAACACCAGCGGCACGCCCGGCACAGCCAGCACAAAACCTTCGACGCTGACACCGAGGTGAAAGAACTTGTCGCCCTCGTAGCGGCGGAATCGTTGTTCCAGCGCGGCATCGACCCCGGCGACCCATTGTTCCGCAGTCGCATCGCGCGACGCCGGGCCCTGCACGATGTTGGGGGCGACCACGATGGCATGACCCAGCTTGAAATTGCCGATCGGCGCGACCGGCTTCTTCAACTCGCGCGCGCCATCCGCACAGGCGCTCAGACCGACGGCGAAGGCAAGACACAGCAGCAATCGGGACATGAGGGTTCCTTGGTCTCTGGCAACCAGCCCCGCATAAGGGTTTGCGCTGCATCATGCAATCGGCGCGGTCGCCGAATGCCCCCCCACGCGCGCTCCGGAATGCCCCCTGTGCGCAGCGCCCCTGCGCCCTATATTCAGTCTGTCGTCGCAATCCTGACAGGAGGCTTCATGAAGGACGCCCCCGACTGCCCGCCACCCGACCGCCTGCCATCCGACCGCCTTCCTGTGCGCGTTGCCCTGACGCAGACGCCGCTTGGCGTGCTTGGCAGCCTGAACGCGGCGCGGCGCAACATCCTTGGCATCATTCCCGAACAGGCCACCCGCGACCCCATTCTGTCCGGGCGGACCGGCAAGCGCTGGCACATGGTGATGGACCCGGACACGCTGCGCGAAATCCTGCTGGAAAAGCTTGAAAGCTACCCGAAATCCGATGTCACCAAAAACCTGCTGCGCCCCGCCATCGGCGAATCGCTGTTCATCGCCGAAGGCGCGCACTGGCGCTGGCAGCGGCGCACCGCAGCCCCCGCCTTTTCCCATCGCAGCCTTCAGGGCCTGACCCCGATCATGTCCGCCGCTGCCGAGCGGTCAGTCGCGCGCATCCGCAGCGCCGGGCCGCGCGCCGTGAACATGTTCGACGAGATGGTAACGACGACCTTCGACGTGATCTCCGAGGTGACGTTCGGCGATGGCGACGGGGTCGACAGGACCGCCGTGCATCGCGGGATCGAGGCGTATCTGGCCGATGCCGCCCGGCTGTCCCTGTTCGACGTCCTTGGTCTGCCCGGCTGGATTCCACGTCCGGGGCGGATGGTGGCCAGCCGCGACATGGTGGCGATGAAGGCCGCTGCCGACCGGGCCATCGCCGCGCGGGCGGCACGCGGGGCACCTGCCGTGCCGGACCTGCTTGATCTGCTGCGCACCGGTGCAGATCCCGAAACCGGGCGCAGGATGACCCCGGACGAACTGCGCGACAACCTGATGACCTTTGTCGTCGCCGGACACGAAACGACGGCGCTGACCCTGTCCTGGGCGCTTTATCTTTGCGCCTTCGACCCCGAGGTGCAGGACCGTGCCCGGGCCGAGGCGCAGTCGGTCCTGTCCGGGCGGGTCGCCACGGCGGAGGATGTCGGTGGGCTGGTGCTGATCCGGCACATCGTGGACGAGGCGCTGCGGCTCTATCCGCCCGGTGGGCTGGTGTCGCGCACGGCACAGGCGGCGGACACGCTCTGCGGAACCCACATCCGCGCGGGCGACACGGTGATGATCCCGATCTATGCGCTTCACCGCCACCGGGCGCTCTGGGATCGTCCGGATGCGTTTTTGCCGGACCGCTGGGCCGGGGAACGGCCTGCGCGCTACAGCTACCTGCCCTTCGGTGACGGGCCGAGGATCTGCATCGGGGCCGCCTTCGCCCTACAGGAGGCGGTCATCGTGCTTGCCAGCCTGCTGGCCAATTTCCGCTTTTCTCCGGTCAGGGGCCGGGATCCGGAACCGGTAATGATCCTGACCCTGCGGCCCGAAGGCGGAGTATGGCTCGAGGCCGAGGCGCTTTAGTCGGCGCGCTCCTGAACAGCTCTGCCCTATCTTCTGAGGCGCTTCCCTCCGCCTGAACGTCCACCGGACGTTCAGCCGCTTTCAGCGGTTCGCTCCCGCCCTGCGGGCCTGCGCCTGTCGGCGCTTCCCTCCGCCAGAACGTCCACCGGACGTTCAGCCGCTTTCAGCGGTTCGCTCCGGGAACCCACAATACGTCGGCCTTGCCGTCGTCGTTGGCGATGCGGGCCGCGACAAAGAACCAGTCGCTGAGGCGGTTGAGATACTTCACCGCTGCCGGGTTCACCGATTCCATCGTCGCAAGATATACCACGTGCCGCTCTGCCCGGCGCGCAACGGTCCTGCACTGGTGCAGATAGGCAGCCGCAGGCGATCCGGCCGGCAGGATGAAGCTGCGCAGCGGGGTCAGCCGCGCATTCATCGAGTCGATCTCGCGCTCCAGCCGGTCGGTCTGCGAATCGATGATGCGCAGCAACGGATATCCGGCTTCGGAATCGCGTTCCATGTCGGGGCGGCACAGATCCGCCCCCAGATCGAACAGGTCATTCTGGATGAGCGCAAGCTGCGCGCTCATCTCCTCAGGCGCATGCAGACGCGCAAGCCCGACGATGGCATTCAATTCGTCCGTCGTGCCATAGGCCGTCACCCGCATCGAATGTTTGGCCACGCGGGCGCCATTGCCCAGCGCGGTTTCGCCATCATCGCCGGTCTTTGTGTAGATCTTGTTCAGAACAACCATGTATTCAGTTCCCGCCTTGCAACCAGACAAACAGAAGGATCAGCACCACCGCCACAAATTGCGCCCCGATGCGGTAGCGCATCAGGCGGTTTGCATGCTTGCGGTTGAACTCGCCGCCTTTGGCAAAGCCCCCGATGCCGACCATGAGGATTCCGACAACCACGAGCATCGCAATCGCCATGATGATGAAAAGTGGATCTTGCAGCATCGGCCTGCGCCCTTTCAGTCCTGTTTCGCCAGATGTAGCCGCATGAGACACAAAAGCGAACGTCAAAATCACCCTTTGCTCACAACCCAGTCAAGCATCCGGGTCGGCAGGACCCGCCGCAGCACCCCCATCGCGCGGGTCGGAGTGGTGACAAAATAGCGTGCTTTCGGACGGGGATGTTCCAGCGCATGGATCAGCTTGTCCGTCACCGCCGATGAAGGCCATTGCGGCCCATTGGAGCTTCCCTTGTAAAGCTGATCCAGCAGCGAGGCACGGTATTCCGCCACCCGGGCCGACGCTTCCCAGTCAACCCATTTCTCGAACTGCTTGATGGCGTTCTTGCGAAAATCCGTCTCGATCGGGCCGGGTTCGATCAGCACAACCTTGATGCCGGCCCCCGCCATTTCCATGCGCAGCACATCCGACAGCCCTTCGAGCGCGAACTTGCTTGCCACGTAGGCCCCGCGCCATTTCATCGCCACCAGCCCCAGCACAGAGGAATTCATCACGATCCGCCCATGACCCTGCGCGCGCATCACAGGTATCACCAGATTCGTAAGTTCGTGCCAGCCAATCAGGTTGGCCTGCATTATGGCGCGCATGGCGTCGCCGGGAATATCCTCAAGCGGACCGGCGATCGCATAGGCGCCGTTGTGGAACACCGCATCCAGCGTGCCGCCGGTCTGCGCCAGCAGGGTGTCTAGTGCGGGGCCAAAGCTTTCTGGTGCCTCATAATCTATGTGAAGCCCCACCAGCCCTTCCTGCGCCAGAAACGCGCAGGCATCCGCACTGCGAGCCGAGGCAAACACCCTCCAGCCCCGCCTTGACAGGGTGCGTGCCGCATCCAGTCCGATACCCGATGAGCAGCCGGTGATGAGGATGGATTTCTGCATGACGCCCCGCCGTTGGATGCGGTTGTCATGCAGCCTGCTGCCCGGCGTTGCAATGCAAGATGCGCCTCTGCGGCACCTCTGATGTGGCCCGATGCGCCTGAAACCCGTGCTACTCTGACGAGGCCGTGACGAGGAAATCTGCCATCCAGCCGATACGATCCGTTTCGACGACACGCAGTTCCAGCCAGCCGTCGCCGGTGTTCTGAAGCACTTCGACCGGCTCACCCTTGCCCAACCGGGTCACGACGGAATAGGTCGTACCCGGGCCAGAGCGCAGATTGACCCGGCTGCCATCGACACGACGCAGATCAGGGTCGGACAGCCCGGCTTCGACGCTTTCCGCAACCGGCGCTTCAACCGAATCTTGTGCAAACATGGCCGTTTTTTCGGCCTCCTGCGCGCCCCGCGCCACGGTCGGCGTTTCCAGCGTGGCCAGCACCATTGGCGGGTCCTCGTCTAGCTGCGCGTCAGCCTTTGGGGCTGGGACACGGGATACCCCGGTCAGCGGCGTGCCCGACGTGTCGGCGCGCGAAGCGATCCTTGTCACATCGGGCTTGCGCGGTTCAAACCCAAGCGCGGCGGCCGTCGTATTTGGGCCGGGCTCGAAATCCGCGCCCCCGCTCATCTCATAAAAGGCCATGCCCATGAAGGCAAAAGACAAAACGACATACCGCGACATGCGACACTCCCCACTCAAATGTTCGGATAACGTGCCGCAGGCAGACTGATGCAGCATTATCATACAGTTTATCCGATTCCCTTGCCTGCGGCGAAGGTAATCGGGAAAAATCGCCGCTGCGTCGCTTTACGCCCCGGGCTTGTGGCGGTATCACATCATCTATGACCGATACCGTTGATGACCCCAACATGAACCCCCGCGACGTGTCCGAACCGCTGCGGCGGGCGATCGGAGAACGGTATCTCACCTATGCGCTATCCACGATCATGCACCGCGCGCTTCCCGATGCGCGGGACGGGCTCAAGCCCGTGCACCGACGTATCCTCTATGCAATGCGCGAGCTTCGGCTAAGTTCCGCCGGTGGGTTCAGAAAATCGGCAAAAATCAGCGGTGACGTGATGGGCAATTACCATCCGCACGGCGACATGGCGATCTACGATGCAATGGCGCGGCTCGCGCAGGATTTCAACGTGCGCTATCCGCTCGTCCACGGGCAGGGCAATTTCGGCAACATCGACGGCGATAACCCCGCCGCCAGCCGCTACACCGAGGCCCGGCTGACCGTCGTGGCCGAGGCGCTGCTGGACGGTCTGACCGAGAACGCGGTCGATTTCCGCCCCAACTATGACGGCACCCTGACCGAACCCGTGGTTCTGCCGGCCTCGTTCCCGAATTTGCTCGCCAACGGGTCCAGCGGGATTGCGGTGGGCATGGCGACCAACATCCCGCCGCACAACATTTCCGAACTGATCGACGCCTGCCTGCACATGATCAAGGTGCCTGACTGCCTTGATGATACGCTGATGAAATATGTCCCCGGCCCGGATTTTCCCACCGGCGGTATTCTGGTCGAACCGCGCGACAGCATGGCGCAGGCCTACCGCACCGGGCGCGGATCGTTCCGCCTGCGCGCCCGCTGGTCTGTCGAGGATCTGGGCCGCGGCACCTGGCAGATCGTCGTGACCGAGATTCCCTATCAGGTGCAGAAATCCAAGCTGGTCGAACGGCTGGCCGAGCTGATCCAGACCAAGAAGGTGCCGATCCTCGCCGACATCCGCGACGAATCCACCGAAGACGTGCGCATGGTGCTGGAACCGCGGTCCAAGAACGTCGATCCCGACGTGCTGATGGGGATGCTGTTTCGCAATTCGGATCTGGAAACCCGCTTCAGCCTGAACCTGAACGTGCTGATCGACGGTGTGACGCCCAAGGTCTGCTCGATGAAGGAGGTGCTGCGCGCCTTCCTCGACTTCCGCCGCGAGGTGCTGGTGCGGCGTTCCCAGCACCGGATGGAAAAAATCGACCACCGGCTCGAAGTGCTAGAAGGGCTGATCGTCGCCTTCCTGAACCTCGACCGCGTGATCGACATCATCCGTTACGACGATGAACCCAAGGCCGCCCTGATGCGCGAGGATTGGGGCCGAACTTTTGTCCGCGCGATGAGCGAAAAGGACTATGTCGCCCCCGCGATGGTCGCGGGAGAAGAGGCGCTGGGCCTGACCGACGTGCAGGCCGAAGCGATCCTGAACATGCGCCTGCGGTCCCTGCGCCGTCTCGAAGAAATGGAACTGGTGGCCGAACGCGACCGCCTGATGGAGGAACGCGCCGGGCTCGAGGATCTGCTCGACTCCGGCGACCTTCAGTGGTCCACGATTGCCGACCAGTTGCGCGTGACAAAGAAGGCGTTCGGCAAGGACTATGCCGGCGGTGCGCGCCGCACCACCTTTGCCGAGGCGTCCGAGGCGCCTGAGGTCCCGCTCGAGATGATGATCGACCGCGAACCGATCACCGTGGTCTGTTCGCAAATGGGCTGGATCCGGGCGATGACCGGGCATATCGACCTGACGCGCGAGTTGAAATTCAAGGACGGCGACGCGCCGCGCTTTGTCTTTCATGCCGAAACCACCGACCGCCTGCTGGTCTTTGGCAGCAACGGTCGGTTCTACACCCTGTCGGCATCGAACCTGCCCGGCGGGCGCGGTATGGGGGAACCCCTGCGCCTGATCGTGGACCTGCCCAACGAGGCCCAGATCGTGGACATCTTCATCCACAACCCCGACCGCAAGCTACTGGTCGCCTCGACCGCCGGGGATGGCTTTATCGTGCCCGAAACCGAAGTGGTGGCCCAGACCCGCTCTGGCAAACAGGTGTTGAACGTGCGTGAACCCACCCGTGCGGCGGTGTGTCGGCCCGTGTCCGGCGACGCTGTGGCCATAGTGGGCGAAAACCGGAAAGTGTTGGTTTTCATGCTGGACGAATTGCCTGAAATGGGTCGTGGAAAGGGCGTTCGGTTGCAAAAGTACAAGGACGGGGGAATGTCGGATGTCACCACCTTCACCCTGGGGCAAGGCCTCGCCTGGCGCGACCCCGCAGGACGCACCCGCACCGAAGCCGCCCTTGACGAGTGGATCGGCAAGCGCGCCAGTTCCGGGCGCATGGCCCCGCGCGGATTCCCCCGCGACAACAAGTTCAACTGACCTTGGTACGGATTTTGTCGGACGGCGCGGCGCGCTGTTCTGGCTGGCGCTGAAAACCGGGCTGCTGACCGTTCTCACCCTGGGGATCTACCGTTTCTGGCAGAAGACCCGGTTGCGGCGCTGGTACTGGTCCGCCATCCGTCCCGGCGGCCTGCCGCTCGAATATGTCGGTGACCCGGTGGAAAAGCTGCTGGGGTTTCTGTTGGCGGTGGTGATCCTGGCCTTCTACATCGGCATCGTGAACCTGATCCTGATGTTCGCCAGCTTCTCGCTGTTCCAGGGCAGCGGCTTTGCCTATGGGCTCAGCCTGCTGGGGGTGCTGCCGCTCTGGTTCTACGCCCGCTACCGGGCCCGGCGCTACGTGCTGGCGCGTACCCGCTGGCGCGGTCTGCGGTTCGGGCTGGCGCCCGGCGCCTGGGGATATGCGTGGCGCGCCATGGGACACTGGGCGCTGACGCTGCTCAGCGGCGGCCTGCTCTGGCCCCGCATGACCTTCTATCTTGAAAAATACCGGACCGACCGGACCTCTTACGGCACCGCGACACTGGTGCAGGGCGGTCGCTGGCAGATGCTCTATCCCGCCACCCTTCCGCTGTTCACCGCCGCCGGCCTGGCGCTTGGGTCGGGTGCCGCTGGGTATGGCGGCAACGCCCCGCTCGGCATCGGCCTTGGCCTGCTGGCCGGGATGACGGCGGTATATGGTCTTGTCCATTACCGGGTCGTGACCCTGCGCCGCCTGACCGCGGCCAAGAGTATGGACGGCGTGACCCTGACCCTGATGGCCAGCCCACTGCGCATCCTGATGATCCTCTTGCTGGGCTATGTGCTGGCCGCGCTGGCGGTGGCGGTGCCCGCAGCGATCCTGGGGCTGCTGATCGTGATGCTGCAATCTGTCGGCACACTGGCCGACCTTGGCCTGAGCGACGAGATGGTGCGGATTGCCGCACTGCCGCGCTGGATGATCCTTGTCGCCTCGGCCGCGCTTTATTTCACGATATTCCTGCTCTGGTCGGCGCTGACCCATACTTTTGTCACCCTGCCGGTGATGCGGCACTATGCGCGCGGTCTGGTGCTGCATGGCTCTGATCACCTTGCCGATATCCGCCAGCGCGACAGGGACGAGGTGCAGCAGGCCGAGGGCTTTGCAGAGGCGCTGGACGTGGGGTCGTCGATATGAGCCGCGTGCCGACGGTCATCCGTGTGGGCGCCGCACCGGCGCTTTTCACCACCACGGCGCTGTATCTGAACGGCCGACGCCCAGAGCCCGAAACGGTGCCGGTCCGAATGGACGAGGCGCGAGATGCCCTCGTGCTCGACCTGCCCGGAGGGGCTGAATACTGGCCGCTGGACCAGATCCGCGAAGTGCGCGATCAGGCGGGGCGCGACCTGTTCATCCTGCGCCTGCGCGACGATCCACTGCAACGGCTGATCCTGCCGGACCGCGATCTTGCCCCCCGGCTGCCACACCTGCGCCGACGCGCCCCGGTAACAAGGCGCGGTCCGCTGCTCGGCTGGGCCGTGGCGGCGGCGGCGTCCGTGGCGCTGATCATCTTTGTGCTGGTCCCGCTGATGGCCGACCGGCTTGCCAGCTTCGTCCCGCCCGAAGGCGAGCGCGCACTGGGAGAAGCGACGCTGGAGCAGATCCGCTCGGCGCTCGACCAGTCCGGGGCGGACCCTGTGCCGATGTGCCGGGGGGCGCCGGGAACGCAGGCGCTGGACAAGATGCGCGACCGGCTGCTGGCCGAGGCGGACCTGCCGCATGAGCTGTCGGTCCATGTGCTGGACCATCCGATGCTCAACGCCTTTGCCCTGCCCGGAGGGCATGTGGTGTTCTTTCGCGGGCTGATCGAGGCGGCGCAGACCCCCGAAGAGGTCGCCGCCGTCCTTGCCCATGAGATCGGCCATGTGGTCAGCCGCGATCCAACGCGGCACGCCTTGCGCTCGGCCGGGTCCATCGGCGTTCTGGGCCTGCTGTTGGGCGACTTTGCAGGCGGTACGGTGGTGCTGTTCCTTGCCGAACGGCTGATCGCGGCGCAATATAGCCAGGAGGCCGAGGCCAGTGCGGATGTCTTTGCCCATGACCTGCTGCGCAGCGCCACCCTGCCCCCGGACGCCCTTGCCCGCATGTTCGAGCGGTTCCGGGCGGAAGGCGCCGCGGCGCCCGAGTTCATGGCGCATTTCCTGAGCCACCCGGCCCTTGGCAACCGGATCGCAGCCGCACGCGCAGCGACCCCGGCAGGATTCGACGCCCGCCCGCTGTTGACAGATGCCGAGTGGCAGGAGCTGCGCGCGATATGCGACTGACGGTGGGTCCGGCACGCTTCAGGATTTTGGGTATTTTTGAAAAGAAGAAGCCCAACGGCGGGAAACGCGACGTAGGATGGCGCTAACGTGACGATTTTACGCTGTTTCAACCGGGCCCAAGGCGGTATCACGCATGGGATGACTGTCAGACTCGTGTTCCCCTTGGGGGGCACGGCACACCTGTCGCACCGTCGTGGTGCGCCCAAATCCAAGGGAGACCTGCGCAGATGAAGGTTCTGGTACCTGTCAAACGCGTGATTGACTACAACGTGAAGGTTCGCGTGAAAGCAGACGGCAGCGGCGTCGATCTGGCCAATGTGAAGATGTCGATGAACCCGTTCGACGAGATCGCCGTCGAAGAGGCGATCCGCCTCAAGGAGGCCGGCAAGGCCGACGAAGTCGTTGCCGTGTCGATTGGCGTGAAACAGTCGCAGGAAACGCTGCGCACCGCGCTGGCCATGGGTGCCGACCGGGCAATCCTGGTGATCGCGTCCGAAGACGTGCATCAGGACATCGAGCCGCTGGCGGTTGCCAAGATCCTGGCGGCCATCGTGAAGGAAGAAGAGCCCGGCCTGGTGCTTTGCGGCAAGCAGGCGATCGACAACGACATGAACGCCACCGGGCAGATGCTGTCGGCGCTGCTCGGCTGGAGCCAGGCGATGTATGCCAACAAGATCGACATCGACGGCGATCATGCCGTCGTCACCCGCGAGGTCGACGGCGGACTTCAGACCATCAAGGTCAGGATGCCGGCGATCATTTCCACCGACCTGCGTCTGAACGAGCCGCGCTATGCGTCGCTGCCCAACATCATGAAGGCCAAGAAGAAGCCGCTGGAGGAGAAGACCGCCGCCGATTACGGCGTCGATGTCACCCCGCGGCTGACAGTGGTCAAGACGGGCGAGCCTGCGGAACGCGCGGCGGGCATCAAGGTGGGCTCGGTCGACGAGCTTGTGGCGAAACTCAAGGAAGCGGGGGCTGTGTGATGGCTGTTCTTCTGATTGCCGAAATCAACGACGGCGTGCTGGCGATGGACGCCACCGCAAAATCCGTGACCGCGGCGCAGGCGCTGGGCGAAGTGACCGTGCTTTGCGCCGGAGCGTCGGCAGCGGCAGCCGCGAAAGAGGCTGCGACGATTGATGGCGTGGCAAAGGTGCTTGTCGCCGAGGATGCGCTTTACGGCCACCGCCTAGCCGAGCCTGTGGCGGCTTTGATCGCCTCGCTTGCGGGCGGTTACAGCCACATTGTCGCGCCCGCGACCACGGATGCCAAGAACATCCTGCCGCGGGTGGCGGCCCTGCTGGACGTGATGATCCTGACGGATGTGACCGCGGTCATAGATGCCGACACCTTCGAACGTCCGATCTATGCAGGCAACGCGATTCAGACGGTAAGGTCGTCGGATGCGACAAAGGTCATCACCTTCCGCACCTCGACCTTCGACCTGGCAGACACGGGCGGTTCCGCCGCGATCGAGGAGATCGCGACCGGAGACGATCCAGCCCTGTCCGAATGGGTCGAGGACAAGGTGGCGGCGTCGGACCGCCCCGAACTCACCTCGGCCGGGATTGTCGTGTCCGGGGGGCGCGGTATCGGTTCGGAAGAAAACTTTGCCCTGATCGAGAAGCTGGCCGACAAGCTGGGGGCCGCCGTGGGCGCGTCGCGCGCGGCGGTCGATTCGGGCTTTGCACCGAACGACTGGCAGGTCGGACAGACCGGCAAGGTCGTGGCACCGGACCTTTACCTTGCCATCGGCATTTCCGGCGCGATCCAGCATCTTGCGGGCATGAAGGATTCCAAGATCATCGTCGCAATCAACAAGGACGAAGAGGCGCCGATCTTCCAGGTGGCCGACTACGGACTGGTCGCGGATCTTTTTACCGCATTGCCGGAACTCACCGAAAAGCTCTGATACGTGCCGACGCCGCCCTCGGCAGTCGTTGCATCAACCGGACCCGCCCCCATGGCGGGTCCCTATTCAGCCGGAACTGTCGTCGGGGCAGAGCAGGGATTTGATCGAGGCGCTCAGCACCTTTGCCGCTTCCTCATGCGATTGTGGCCCCATCAGTTCCGCCGCCGCGCAGGCTTCGAATTCGGTAAAGACCATGTCTTTGGTGCCCCTGCCCTGTGCTTCGTCACTGGGGGTGGCGATCACGACATCCGCGACCCGCGGGCGCAGCGCCTCGATCATGCCGCGGTCGACGAACAGCGGGTCACCCTCCAGCGCGCTGGATAGGACCGTCGGTTGCGCCTGCGCAAACCAGAGCAGCACGGTCTGCCCGCGCATCACCCCGAGCAGATATTTCATCCGCGACAGCCAGGCCGAACGGAGTTCGCCTGCCACATGTTCGAATCTGTCTTCCGAAACATCGCGTAGTTGACGCAACATGTGCCGGTTGAAGTGGAAATCGGTAAAATCCACCTCTGGATACAGGGCCTGAAGCAGCGTAGACGCCCGCAGAAACCGGTCGTTGCGCCGCGGATGCACCGAATAGAAACGGTTTGACATGTTCTGCGCCCCAAGCACCTGCAACACGTTCAAGCGCGCTGCCTCAACCGCCTGCATGACGGTGGGATCGTGCATGTAAAGGTCGATGCCCGCGTTGATCGAACCGAAATTGACGCAGGACAGCCCGATCTGCTTTTCCACCAGCACCGGAAACGGTGTGCCGATGAACCGGCCGTAGGTTTCCGTGCCACCCAGAAAGGCAATATAGTCGCCCTTCAGACGGCGCCTCGGCCCCCGGAACAGAACGCGCGAGCGCCCGTATCGGCATGGATAGTATTCAAGACCTGACTGGCCCTGCATAGCAACGCTCATTTCACCCACCATAGTTTACTCACCCGGTGCCAGGCTGGGGCATTTCCCTTTCGGAAGTGCTAAGATTAAAATGTGAACGGATCGCGCCACACCGCCTTGCAGCCACCGGTCGCCCGCGCCTATTGTCGCGGTGCAGCACAAGCGGGGTAGCAGGCATGGAGATCAGATCAGTCGGAGTCGTCGGCGCGGGGCAGATGGGCAATGGGATCGCCCATGTGATGGCGCTTTCGGGCTTTGACGTCATCCTCAATGACGTCGACGGCGCGGCTCTGGACAAGTCGGTCGAGATCATCGGTCGCAATCTGGATCGCCAGGTCAGCCGCGAGAAGATCACGCAAGTCGACAAGGATGCGGCTATGGCGCGCATCACGACCACGATGGACATCAAGGACCTGGGTCAGAGCGACCTGGTAATCGAGGCTGCGACCGAACGCGAAGACGTCAAGCAGAAGATATTCGATTCACTGTTGCCGCATCTCAAGCCGGAAACGATCCTGACGTCGAACACTTCGTCGATCTCGATCACCAGGCTGGCGTCGCGCACGGACCGGCCGGAAAAGTTCATGGGATTCCATTTCATGAACCCGGTGCCGGTGATGCAGCTGGTCGAACTGATCCGCGGCATTGCGACCGATGGCGAAACCTACGACGCCTGCCTCGCGGTTGTTGAAAAGCTGGGCAAGACCGCCGCCTCGGCGGAGGATTTCCCCGCCTTCATCGTCAACCGCATCCTCATGCCGATGATAAACGAGGCGGTCTATACGCTTTACGAAGGCGTCGGGAAGGTCGGTTCGATCGACGAGGCCATGAAGCTTGGCGCCAACCATCCGATGGGGCCGCTCGAACTTGCGGATTTCATCGGCCTCGACACCTGCCTTGCCATCATGAACGTGCTGCACGACGGCCTGGGCGACACCAAATACCGCCCCTGCCCGCTGCTGTCTAAATATGTCGAGGCCGGCTGGCTCGGTCGCAAGACCGGGCGCGGGTTTTACGACTATCGCGGGGAAACGCCGGTCCCGACACGCTGAAGGGCCTTCTGAACCAGACGCAATGCAGGGCGCGTCTGCCTGCGGCACTGGACGGGCGGACCCGCTGCATGCCAGCCCCCCGTTCTCCGGGTCTGAAATATCCCGGGGGAGTCGCCCGGAACGGGCGATGGGGGCAGCGCCCCCGAAGACGGCATTTACCCTACGGGGTCCGCTCTCCCCGCCGTCCCAGTTTCAGGGTTTCCTCCCGCAGCCAGGCCATCATCTCCCGGTTGCGCCCGCCCCAGCGGGCCAATTCGCCGGGCGGGATCGCGGGCCCGACAACCGGCGCCTGCGGGTGGTTGCAGGCGTGGATCACCTCGTGGATCAGCAGCCCTTGGCGCAGGGTGGGCGAGAGACGGTTGGCAATCTGGTAGGCGCGTGAATTCTGTCCCGTGAAATGCACCGGCACCACGGTCGCCCCCGAACGCTGGATCATCCGGGCAGTGAACGGGTTCCAGGGTGCCTCGACCGCCGGGCCGAACAGCGACTCCGATGTCGCCACGACACCGGACGGAAACAGCACGATAAGCCCCCCCGCCTCGAGCACCTGCATCGCCGCCCGGCGCATCCTCAGGCTTTGTTCGCGGGCGTCCGCCTCGTGCGGGAACGGCACGGGGATCAGGAAACGCTCGACCTCGCTGACCCCGGTCAGCAGCGAACGGGTGAGGATCCTGTAATCTGTGCGCACGTGACCGATCAGTTTGGCCAGTACCATGCCGTCGACCAGACCGTGCGGATGGTTCGCCACGATGATCACCGGGCCGGTTTTGGGGATGCGGGCGATCTGCTCGGCGGGCGTCTGCAGCGCGATACCCATGATCTCGAGAGCCTGCCCCCAGAACGCCTGCCCCTCGGCCGGGCCCATCCGTTCGAACCGGCGCACCATCCGCAGCAGCGTCAGCTTGCCCGTCAGCCATTCCAGCGCGCGGATGGCCGTCGCTTTCCACGGGCTGGTGAAGGTATTGGCGTAGCTCAGCTTGCGCTTGTCGTAGGGTGCCGTCACCGGCGACTGCACCCTGCGTTCGGCCTCCGAGTGAGCTGTGTCAACCATGCGCTCGCCTGCATCCCGTTTCCTGTCAGTGCGGCCCCCTTGCGGTGGCCTCAGCACCCCTCACCGAAGCAGTTGGCGACCAGCGATTCGACCGCATCGGCCAGCGCCTCGGCATCGGGTCCGCGGGTCTCGATCTCGATGGTTGTCCCCTTGGACGCGGCCAGCATGAGCAGGCCCATGATACTGTCGCCAGAGGCGCTCATGCCGTCCCTGGACACTTCCGCATATGCATCGAAGCCTTCGACCACCTCGACCAGCTTGGCCGATGCACGGGCATGAAGCCCCTTTTCATTGACGATCCGCAGTTTGCGGCGGCTTGTCTCGGTCATCGTGCATGCATTCCATTCTAGGTCGCAGAGCCGGTTGCGTCCGGCTGCCCGTCCGGGGGGCCTGCCTGCGGCTTTATGTTCTGGCTGTCAATGTACTTGCGTCCGGCCTCCAGCGCGCTGCGCACCGCATCCGTGACGCTCATCTGGCGACTTTTCGCCAGCTTGATCAACATTGGCAAATTCATCCCGTAGAGGATGCGCCGGTTTTCGGGCTGGCAGGCCCGCAGGCTCAGGTTCGAGGGTGATCCACCGAACATGTCCGTCACCACCACCACCCCCTGCCCCTGGTCCACCGCGTCGGCGGCGGTACAGATCTCGTCCTGCTTGACCTTGCGGTCATGGACTGCCTCGATCGCGATGGCGCGGATACCGGACTGCTGGCCGACCACGTGCTCCACTGCCGAGAGATATTCCCGGGCCAGTCCGCCATGCGCCACGATCACGATGCCGATCACGCCCGAGATGCTCCGCTCATGTCCAAAACCCGTGTAGATGCGCCTGCGATGCCGCGACGCTCCAGTTCCCGATGTCTAATTGACACCCGCCAGCCACCCTGCGCAAGGCCATCTGCCACTTTTTCGGTCAATGCCACGGACCTGTGTTGTCCCCCGGTGCAGCCGATGCCGACAGCAAAATGTGCCTTGCCTTCGTCCAGGCAGGCCGGGAGCTGAAATTTCAGCAATCCGGACACGAGGTCCAGAAAGGGCGCATGACGCGGGTCCGCGGAAATATACTCGGTCACCGCGCCATCCAGGCCGGTAAGACCGCGAAGATCCGGCTGCCAGTAGGGGTTGTTCAGAAACCGGCAGTCAAAGACCACGTCGACCCCGTGCGGCAGCCCGCGCTTGAAGGAAAAGGAATGGACCGACACCGCCATCCCCTGACCCGTGTCACGCCCGAACCAGTTCTGCAACTGCCCGCGCAGGTCGTGAGGCGTCAGGTCCGTTGTGTCGATAAGGATGTCCGCACGGCTGCGCACCGTTTCCAGCAGCAGGATTTCCAGCGCGATGCCCTCGGTCGGGGCGCCGTTGGGGGCCAGGGGGTGACGGCGGCGGGTTTCGGAATAGCGCCGCACCAGCACATCGGGATTGCAGTCGAGATACAGGATCTCGAGCCCCAGTTCCCCCCCCGCACGGGTCTGGAGATCCAGCAGGCCGTCCGGGGTGAAATCCCGGTTGCGCACGTCAAGTCCCAGCGCCAGAGGACGCGGCAGCGCCGGCCCTTCCAGAAGCCGCGGGATCAGGCTGAGCGGGATGTTGTCGATCGCCTCGTACCCCAGATCCTCAAGCGCGTTGATCGCAGTCGACCGTCCGGCGCCCGAAGGTCCAGTCACCAGCACCACGCGCTGGGTCGGTCGTTCGGGGTCCGAGGTCATCTGCACGCTCCGTCAGGCATGTCTGCCTTTGTGAAGATATTGGATCAAGGCTGCGGGAAAATAGGCCGTAGCGACATTGTGAAGCAAGGGCACAGTTACCCCCAGAAGCGATGTATTTCGCACCTGCGGCAAGCGGTCCGTTTCCACCTGATCAAGGTCCACGACACAGGCGAGCATTGCACCCTCGACCGGCTCGGCCCGCAACAGGCCCAGTCCGCGCGCTTCGATCAGGCCGCGGATGGATTCGGGCGCACTGAGGCGGATGCCCTCGGGCACCAGGGTCAGGATCACGCGGTCATCCGCAACAAGCCGCGCGCCAAGTGCCATCATCTCGAGCGCGAGAGCGGATTTGCCGCTGCCAGTGGCACCCCGGATCAGCGCGGCCCGCGGGCCAACGCAGACGGCCGTGGCATGCAGGATGACAGGCGCGTCGCGGTCCACGTCAGATCGGCAGGCCCACGACAAAGCGTGCGCCCAGCGGTTCCGATGTGACGTCCGCCTCTGTCGGGCGAATGTTCTCGGCCCAGATCACGCCGCCATGCGCCTCGACGATCTGCTTTGAGATGGCAAGCCCAAGGCCCGAGTTGTTGCCGAAATCGGTGTCGGGACGCTGGGAATAAAACCGGTTGAAGATCTTTGTCAGCGCTTCTTCCGGGATGCCCGGGCCAGTGTCCTCGACCACCACAAGCACCCGGTTCTCGCGCCGCCGCGCCCAGATCCGGATCGCATCGCCATCCTCGCAGAAACTGACCGCGTTGGTGATGAGGTTGACAAAGCCCTGTGCCAGCCGCGCCTCGAGTCCGTGGATCTCGATCGGTTTCTGCGGCACGTCGACGATGAATTCGATGCCCTTCCTGCGTGCGTCCTCACCAAGATACTGCGCGAGGTTCTGCACCATTTCCAGCAGGTTGAACCGCTGCTCCTCTTCCTTCACAAGCTCGCTGTCAAGCCGGGAGGCGTTGGAGATGTCGCTGACGAGACGGTCAAGGCGGCGCACATCGTGTTCGATCACGTCCAGAAGCCGGATCCGGTGTTCTTCTTTCTTGATCATCCGCAGCGAACCGACGGCAGAACGCAGGCTGGCCAGCGGGTTCTTGATCTCATGTGCGACATCGGCGGCGAACTGTTCATTGCCGTCGATGCGGTCATACAGCGCCGATACCATGCCGCGCAACGCGCCGGAAAGGCGGCCGATCTCGTCCGGGCGGGCGGTCAGGTCGGGGATGCGGATGCGCCCCGGAGACCTGTTGCGTTTGTTTCGGTCACGCCCGATCTCGGCAGCATCCGCAAGGTCGGAGATGGGATTGGCGATGGTTGAAGCCAGCACCAGACTGAGCCCGATGGATACCAGCGTCGCAATCACGAACATCTGCAACACCCGTTCGCGTTCGGCGCGCACCGCGGCGTCGATCTCGACCGCGGCAGCGACCATGGCGACCGTGCCGACAATCTGTTCGCCCTGCCGGATCGGCGTCAGCGCGCGGAACACCGTGTCGCCCACGGAATTGAGGCTCGACTGCACCCGGGTGTCGGACGGATTTCCGGATTCGATCATCCGACGCAGCTGATCCTCAAGAGGGGTCTGCGCGTTCTCTGTCCTCAGCCCCAGCACGCTGGACATGCCCAGCCAGACCGAGTTCAGGAAATCCGAGATCACCGTCGGGGCCTTGTCCGACGCTGCCTCGGTCGGGATGGCGGGGGGCAGCGTTCCGATCGCCTCGCCCACAAGGAAATTGGCGGCATCGAAGATCAGCACCTCGACCCCGACGCGCAGGTCGATGCCGTTTATGGTGTCCGCAACGTCGATCCCGTCGCCCGATCCAAGGCTGACCGGCGCGCCCGCGGGCAACTGCGCCTCGAAGACATCGGCGATCAGTTCAACCTCGCTTTGCATGGCGTTCGCGCGCTGCACGGCCAGAGTATCGCGTGACGAATTGAGAAACAGGATGCCCGCCACCAGCACATTGAGCGCGATCAGATTGAACGTGATGATCTTGCGGGTCAGGGGTGATCGGTTAAGCGAAAACAGGGTGCGCCGCGCACGGCTCTCCTGCATTTCCTTCTCTACGGTGCCATCCGGGGCAACCCAGTCATCCCCCAGAACGACATCTGCGTCCCGGCGGCTGCCGGACCGGTTATCGGACAATGTGATACGCTCGGCCAGGGCCATGTTCACTCTTCGTTGTAACGATAGCCAATGCCGTAAAGCGTTTCGATCGCCGAGAATTCGTCATCCACGGTGCGCATCTTCTTGCGCAGGCGCTTGATGTGGCTGTCGATGGTGCGGTCGTCCACATAGACCTGATCGTCATAAGCGACATCCATGAGCTGATCGCGCGACTTGACGAAGCCGGGGCGCTGCGCAAGCGCCTGCAGCAGCAGGAATTCCGTCACGGTGAGCGACACATCCCGACCCCTCCACACCACGGCGTGGCGCAGCGGGTCCATCGACAGGCTGCCGCGGGTCATGATCTTGGTCTCTTCGGTGTCGCCGACCACGTCGCTGGCGACCGCCTCCTGACGGCGCAGCAGCGCGCGGATACGTTCCACCAGAAGCCGCTGCGAAAATGGCTTCTTGACGTAATCGTCGGCCCCCATGCGCAGGCCAAGCACCTCGTCAATCTCGTCGTCCTTGGAGGTCAGGAAGATGACAGGCATCCTGGACTTCAGCCGCACGCGCTGCAAAAGATCCATTCCGTCCATTCGGGGCATCTTTATGTCGAAAACCGCCATATCGGGCATCTTCTTGTTGAACGCGTCCAGCGCGGCCTGACCATCGTTGTAGGTTTCAACCTCAAATCCCTCTGCCTCGAGGGTGATGGATACGGATGTCAGGATATTCCTGTCATCGTCCACAAGGGCGATTTTTGACATGGCAACTTCCTTGTACTAGTCTGTTACCCGTTTTTTTCATCTCTATGCTGGTTTTAATAACACCCAACAACACAGAAGTACGAATCAGCCGAGCCTGCCCGACCGATTGCATCCGAAATGTGGTAAGGAATGACTAAATTGCCTCACTTCAGCTTGCCTTTTTGAAACTTGGTTGCGCTAAACCCGTTTTGGTTGCGCTAACGATCCGTTTGCGTCCTGTTCACGTCGTTAAGTGACGTGCTAAGCCAAACCTGCCAGACGTTTTCCGCGTCCGGTCGGGGACGAGTTCGACGTCCACGGATTTCAGTCCGCCGCCAGTCGTGCGGCTACAGGAGCTTGGCAAATGACATTTGGACGGGTGAACCCGAACTTCCGCCTCGAAGATCAGGGGATCGAGGGACTGGGCAATGTCTATTACAATCTTATGGAGCCCGCCCTGATCGAGGCCGCGCTCAAACACGGTGAAGGCACGCTGGGCAAAGGCGGCGCGTTTCTTGTGACCACGGGCACCTTTACCGGCCGGTCGCCCAAGGACAAGCACGTGGTCAAGTCCGACTCGGTCAAGGACAGCATCTGGTGGGAAAACAACGCCCCCATGTCGCCCGAGGGTTTCGACGCGCTGCATGCCGACATGCTCGAACACATGAAGGGCCGCGATTATTTTGTGCAGGATCTGGTCGGCGGCGCCGATCCGGCCCATTGCATCGACGTGCGCGTGATCACGGAACTGGCCTGGCACGGCCTGTTCATCCGGCACATGCTGCGCCGCCCCGATCAGGAGGAACTGGACGAATTCACCGCCGATTTCACCATCATCAACTGCCCGACCTTCAAGGCGGACCCGAAAAAGCATGACTGCCGCTCCGAGACGGTCATCGCGCTGAACTTTGACAAGAAGCTGATTCTGATCGGCAACACCGAATATGCGGGCGAGAACAAGAAGTCGGTCTTTACGCTGCTGAACTACCTGCTGCCGGAAAAGGGCATCATGCCGATGCACTGCTCGGCCAACCATGCCGTCGGAAATCCGGTCGATACGGCGGTGTTCTTTGGCCTTTCGGGCACCGGCAAGACAACCCTGTCCGCGGATCCGTCGCGCGTTCTGATCGGGGATGATGAACACGGATGGTCGGATCGCGGCACCTTCAACTTCGAAGGCGGCTGTTATGCCAAGACGATCAACCTGTCGCGCGCGGCAGAGCCGGAAATTTACGACACCACCTCCAAATTCGGCACGGTGATCGAAAACATGGTCTTCGACCCCGAGACGTTCGAGCTTGACTTCGACGATGACAGCCTGACGGCAAACATGCGCTGCGCCTATCCGCTGGACTATATCTCGAACGCGTCCAAGACCGCTTTGGGCGGACACCCCAAGAACATCATCATGCTGACCTGCGATGCCTTTGGCGTGCTGCCCCCCATTGCCCGGCTGACCCCGGCGCAGGCAATGTATCATTTCCTGTCGGGCTTTACCGCCAAGGTGGCCGGTACCGAACGCGGCGTGACCGAACCGCAGCCCACATTCAGCACCTGTTTCGGCGCCCCCTTCATGCCGCGCCGCCCCGAGGTCTACGGCAACCTGCTGCGTGACAAGATCGCCAAGCACGGCGCCACCTGCTGGCTGGTGAACACCGGCTGGACCGGCGGCGCCTATGGCACCGGGTCGCGCATGCCGATCAAGGCGACGCGCGCCCTGCTTACCGCCGCCCTGAGCGGCAGCCTGGCCGAAGTCGAGTTCCGCAAGGATCCAAATTTCGGCTTCGAGGTGCCAGTGCAGGTTGAAGGCGTGGCCGAGATGCTGCTGAACCCGCGTCGTACCTGGGACGACAAGGCCGCCTACGACGCCCAGGCCGCCAAACTGGTGCAGATGTTTGCCGACAACTTTGCCCAGTACGTGCCTTTCATCGACGACGATGTGAAGGCCGCCGCCATCGGCTGAGCCTGAAACAAACCGGCCTTTCGGCCCCGGCGCGCAACATCTCCGGGGCCGATCGTTTCCATTGAAACGCAGCGGAGTGCGACCGGCACTGCAAACCACCCCGACCGGGCGGGCGTTGACCTGCCGTCACGCGCGACCGGGTGGCACCTGTCTGCCGACGGGCCCCGGCCTCGTCTTGTCATCGGCCCGAACCCGGCGCATCATCGCGGCATGAAAAACGCCGCTCTTTCCCTTGTTCTGATGATCCTGCCTGGCCTGACCGCGGCCCAGGTGACATCCGACACCGCCCAGATGACCGTGACCCAGGGCATCTTCTGCGAAATCGACTCGGTCGCCACGATGGAGGCGCCGGGCACCGCCGCCGGACATATCGAACTTTACGACCGGACCCCGGAATTCCAGTGGCTGGGCAGCGTCGTACCCACGGTCCCGGGTCTGAGCTTTGGCGTGCGGGTCGATACCGAGGGCGCCCTGTCCTTTGGCGATACGGTCATCACGCTGACGCATCCGCCGCTGAAGGGAACGGACATCACCGAACAGACTTACGTGACCACCCTTGGCGGCGACGGGCCATCGGTGAACGCCTATACTTTCGATCTGCCCGAGGAACTGGTGACTGGCGTCTGGACCTTCACGGCAAGCCAGAACGGGCGCGAACTTTACCGTGCGCAGTTCAACGTGGTTCCCGCAAGCCAGGCACCGCAGATTGCCGCCGGGTGCGAAAGCAATCTCATGTCATGACCGCGGTCATACCCCGTTTATGACCGCGGTCATAAATGTCTGCCTGCGCCGGCCTAGCCGAAAAACGCCCGGCGCAGCAGGTTGAGCGCGGTGATCAGCAGGACAAACAGCGTGGCCTTGCGGAACAAGGCCTGGTCGATCCGGTCCTGAAGGCTGCCCCCGATCCACATGCCCGCCACCGCAGGCACGATCAGCACGAACGAGAACAGCGCCGACTGCGCGTTCAGCACCCCCGAGACAAGATGCGCGCCGGTCAGCGCAAATGCGCCCAGACCGTAGATCACGCCCTGTATGCGCATCTGTTCATGCTTTTCCGTGCCCAGCGCCGTGAGGTAGGCGACCACCGGTGGCCCCCAGACCCCAGACAACCCGCCAATGAAACCGGCGAAGGCACCGATTCCGATTTCAAGCTTGCGGCTGGGGCCACCGGGCAATTCGCCCTTCCAGCCCAGCAATTGCGCCGAGGCGAACAGCGCCACCGGCCCGCCGATCACCGACAGCAGCAGCCAGACCGGCATCACAGTGACCAGCTGCGCCGAAAACAGCAGGAACACGACGCCGACCATGAGAAAGATCCGCGACCGCCGGACCGAGTGCCAGGCGGCGGCCGGTCCCTGCCGCAACGCCTGCATGCTGTTGGTGACCAGCGTTGGCAGGATCAGCCCGCCAAGCGCGAGCTCCGGAGACACGACGGACCCCAGCCCCGAGATCATGATCATCGGCATGGCAAATCCCACCACACCCTTGACGATCCCTGCCAACAGCGTAATTCCAAAACAGATCCCGAGCAAAGGCAGGGGCATGAGTGTCAGCAGGGTGTCCATGGACGCCTCTTATCAGAGCTTCCCTGGCGGGGCTTGCGAAAAGCGCCGCGCAATAATTGAACGACAGGTGCTGGTTTCTGGTATTTTTGTTGCGCTGCACCTGCGAAATGGCTATGCCCGGTCGCAGCAAACGAAAGGACGTGATTCATGGCACATGACGGACAGGACGTGACAATGGCGGACAGCATCCTTCTGCCAGATCTGCTCACGCTTACCAAGGCCGCCATCGGCCCGGTGGAAGAGATCCTTGCGGCGGCAAAGTCCCGCGTCCGCGCTCTGGTCGAAGAGAACGGACGCGTTTCCGGCAAGCTGATCGAGGCGCACCAGACGGCGGTGCACGGGCTGGCCTGGATCGCGACCTATACGGAATCGCTGCGCCAGATGCAGCATTGGGCCGAAATGCTGGTCGATTCCGGCAAGTTCTCGGAAGTCGAACAGTTGATCCTCCAGATCGCGTTCGGGGAATATCTGGGCCAGATCACCGGCGGCATTCCCATGAGCCAGAGCGAGATCCTGCGCCTGTCGGATCTGGGCCTTGGCGGGGATGTGACATCGGTGCTGGACAGCGAAGAGATCGGCACGCTGCGCCGCGCGGGCAATACCCAGGCTGCACGCACGCGGCTGGTCGAACTGATGCAGGAACGGTCGGCAGAGATTACCGTAGGGGCCACCGGTCTTGACGACGAGCTTGAGATGATCCGCGAGCAGTTCCGTCGCTTTTCCGTCGACAAGGTCGAGCCGCACGCCCATGAATGGCACCTCAAGGACGAGCTGATCCCGATGGAGATCATCGGGGAACTGGCCGAACTGGGCGTCTTTGGCCTGACCATCCCCGAGGAATTCGGCGGCTTCGGCCTGTCCAAGGCGTCGATGTGTGTGGTGTCCGAAGAATTGTCGCGCGGCTATATTGGTGTCGGCTCTCTGGGTACGCGGTCCGAGATCGCGGCCGAGCTGATCATCGCGGGTGGCACCGAAGAGCAAAAGCAGAAATGGCTGCCCCGGCTTGCCAGCGGCGAGACACTTCCGACGGCGGTGTTCACCGAGCCGAACACCGGGTCGGACCTCGGTGCGCTTCGGACCCGGGCGATCCGGGGCGAGGATGGCGATTACACCGTGACCGGCAACAAGACCTGGATCACCCATGCGGCGCGCACCCATGTGATGACGCTGCTGGCGCGCACGGACCCCGAAACCCCGGATTACAAGGGGTTGTCGATGTTCCTGGCGGAAAAGACACCCGGCACGGACGAAGCGCCCTTTCCCACCGAGGGCATGAGCGGCGGCGAGATCGAGGTTCTGGGCTATCGCGGCATGAAGGAATACGAGCTGGCCTTTGACGGCTTCAAGGTCAAGGGCGAGAATTTGCTGGGCGGGGTCGAGGGCAAGGGTTTCAAGCAGTTGATGGAGACGTTCGAATCCGCGCGGATCCAGACGGCGGCCCGCGCGATCGGCGTGGCGCAATCGGCGCTGGACGTGTCGATGAAATACGCCCAGGACCGCAAGCAGTTCGGCAATGCGCTGATCGCCTTTCCCCGCGTGTCGGGCAAGCTTGCCATGATGGCGGTCGAGATCATGGTGGCGCGACAGCTGACGTATTTCTCGGCCCGGGAAAAGGACGAGGGACGGCGCTGTGACCTTGAGGCGGGGATGGCCAAGCTGCTGGGCGCCCGCGTCGCATGGGCCTGCGCCGACAACGGCTTGCAGATCCATGGCGGTAACGGTTTCGCTCTGGAATACACGATCAGCCGGATTCTGTGTGATGCGCGTATCCTGAGCATCTTTGAAGGTGCCGCGGAAATCCAGGCGCAGGTGATCGCGCGGCGGCTGCTGGGCTGAACCGGTTGCGGCGCGCCCTTTGGCGCGCCGCCGGACCGGGGGGCCGGCCCCCCGGACCCCCGGGATATTTATGACCCAGAGAAGCGGGGACCGGGTAGCCTGTCAACCGTCCTTGCGGATGCTGGCGTTCTGCGGGTCGTAGGGGCTGTCTTCGGTCACTGTAGCATCCCACAACTGGTTCAGCATCCTGACCTTCAGCACGGTGCCGACCTCGGCATGGGCGGGTTTCACATATCCCATGCCGATGCTTTTTCCGAAGGCGACTGAGTACCCGCCCGAGGTCAGCCGCCCGACGCGGGTGCCGTCAGCGGCATAGAGCGCCTCGCGGCCCCAGGGATCGGCATCGTCGGGGCCGTCGATCAGCAGGGTGATGCAGGTCGACCGGATGCCCTTGGCCTGCATAGCCTGCTTGCCGTTGAACTCCTTGGACAGGTCGACAAAGCGTGGCAGATCCGCCTCGAGCGGGGTGGCGTCGCGGCCGAGTTCGTTGCCGAAGGCGCGATAGGACTTTTCCTGCCGCAGCCAGTTCTGGGCGCGGGCGCCAACCAGTTTCATACCATGCGCCGCGCCCGCCTGTTCGAGCAGGTCAAAGAGGTAGGTCTGCATCTCGATCGGATGGTGCAGCTCCCAGCCCAGTTCTCCGGTGTAGGCGACACGGATGGCGCGGACCGGGCACATGCCGAGTTCAATGTCGCGCATGGTGAGCCAGGGGAACCGCTTGTTGCTCAGGGCGGTGGCGGGGTCGGCATCCTTGATCACGGCATTCAGCACGTCGCGGGATTTCGGCCCCGCGATGGCAAAGACGCCGTATTGGGTGGTGACGTTCTGGATCTCGATATAGCCGAACTCGGCGGCCTTGTCGGCGGCGGCCTTGCGCAGGAAATCGGCGTCATAATCGGTCCAGGCGCCGGCCGAGACCAGGTAATACTCGTGCTCGGCCAGCCGGACGATGGTATATTCGGTGCGCGTGGTGCCCTGACCGGTCAGCGCATAGGTCAGGTTGATGCGCCCGACTTTGGGCAGCTTGTTGCAGGTGAACCAGTCGAGGAACTGTGTGGCACCGGGGCCTTTGACCACATGTTTGGTAAAGGCCGACGCGTCGATCAGGCCGACGCCCTCGCGGATCGCGCGTGCCTCGTCCACGGCATATTGCCACCAGCCGCCCCGGCGGAAGGACCGCGCGTCGTGGTCGAAACTGTCGGGCGCGTCCAGCGGGCCATAGTAGTTGGGCCGTTCCCAGCCGTTCACATGGCCGAACTGCGCGCCGCGCGCCTTTTGCCGTTCATAGGCGGGCACGGTGCGCAGGGGGCGGCAGGCGGGGCGTTCCTCGTCCGGGTGATGCAGGACAAAGACGTGGTCATACGCCTCTTCGTTCTTTCGGGCGGCGTATTCGGTGGTCATCCACGACCCGAACCGTTTGGGATCGAGACTGGCCATGTCGATTTCGGCCTCGCCTTGGGTCATCAGCTGGGCGAGGTAATGCCCGGTGCCGCCGGCGGCGGTGATGCCAAAGCTGAACCCCTCGGCCAGCCACATGTTGCGCAGTCCGGGTGCGGGGCCGACCAGCGGGTTGCCATCGGGCGTGTAACAGATCGGTCCGTTGAAATCGTCCTTGAGGCCGACCTCTTCCGAAGACGGGATCCGGTGGATCATCGCCATGTATTCCTCTTCGATCCGCTCGAGATCCAGCGGGAACAGGTCGGCGCGGAAACTGTCGGGCACGCCATATTCGAACCGGGCGGGCGCGCCCTTTTCGTACGGGCCCAAAATCCAGCCGCCACGTTCCTCGCGGACGTACCATTTGGCGTCAGCGTCGCGCAGGACCGGGTGCTGGTCGTGTGTCTTGCGGTATTCCAACAGCGCGGGGTCGGGTTCGGTCACGATGAACTGATGTTCGACGGGAATCGCCGGGATCTTGATCCCCAGCAGGCGCGCGGTGCGCTGTGCGTGGTTGCCGGTGGCGGTGACGACGTGTTCGGCGTGGATGACGGCGGTTTCCTCGGACGGGACCAGATTGCCGCCCTTTTCCACCATCTTCGTGATGCCCACATCCCAGTGATCGCCCATCCAGGTATAGCTGTCGACCTGCCACTTGCGTTCGATCACGACGCCGCGCTGGCGCGCGCCCTTGGCCATGGCCATCGTCACGTCGGCGGGGTTGATGTAGCCGTCGGTGGGGTGGAATATCGCACCCTTGAGATCATCGGTGCGCAGCAGCGGCCAGCGGTCCTTGATCTGCGCGGGGGTCAGCCATTCGAACGGCACGCCGCAGGTTTCTGCAGTGGTGGCGTAGAGCATGTATTCATCCATGCGCGCGTCCGTCTGCGCCATGCGCAGGTTGCCGACCACGGCAAATCCGGCGTTTAGGCCGGTCTCTTCCTCAAGCGTCTTGTAAAACCGGATGGAATGGTCGTGGATATGTGTCGTGGCAAAGGACATGTTGAAATAGGGCAGCAGACCGGCGGCATGCCAGGTGCTGCCGCTTGTCAGTTCGTCGCGTTCCAGCAGCATCACATCGTCCCAGCCCGCGCGGGCCAGGTGATAGGCGATCGAGGTGCCGACAGCGCCGCCGCCGACCGCCAGTGCTTTGACGTTGGTTTTCATGTTCTTGCTACTCCCGCAGGCTTCGCGCCCTGCATATCGCAGCCGCTGCGGCACCGATGACGTGGCCCGACCTGTCGTGACCGGAAAACGACGCAGGGCAAGATGGCCGAATCCCCACGCAACCGAACCGCCCTGCCGCACCATTTTTGCCCCGTTCCCGGGCACATGCGCCGGTGCGTCATGCCGCTGCGACACCGGGCTGGCAGTTTCACGCTGATTTGCGCCACACCCACCCTTTCGCTGCGGTCGATCCGTGCCTATAAGGGCCACCGGCCTGCCTCGGGAGAGTCGCGGGCCCAACTTGGTATCGGGACACGACATATGTTTGGACTGGAAAAACTCGCGGGCCTGTTCTCGGCGGACATGGCCATCGACCTTGGCACGGCAAATACGCTGATCTACGTCAAGGGGCGGGGGATCGTGCTGTCAGAGCCGTCGGTCGTAGCCTATCACATCAAGGATGGGGTCAAGAGGGTGCTGGCCGTGGGCGAGGACGCAAAGCTGATGCTGGGCCGCACGCCCGGCAGCATTCAGGCGATCCGCCCCATGCGCGAAGGCGTGATCGCCGATTTCGACGTGGCCGAGGAAATGATCAAGCATTTCATCCGCAAGGTTCACAAGCGGTCCACTTTTTCCAAGCCCAAGATAATCGTCTGTGTCCCCCATGGCGCGACCCCGGTGGAAAAGCGCGCGATCCGTCAGTCGGTCCTGTCGGCGGGCGCACGCCGTGCTGGACTGATCGCCGAACCGATCGCGGCCGCCATCGGTGCGGGCATGCCGATCACCGACCCGACCGGCAACATGGTCGTCGATATAGGCGGAGGCACCACCGAAGTGGCGGTGCTGAGCCTGGGCGATATCGTCTATGCCCGTTCGGTCCGCGTCGGAGGCGACCGGATGGACGAGGCAATCATCAACTACCTGCGGCGGCAGCATAATCTGCTGGTCGGAGAATCGACCGCCGAACGCATCAAGACCAGCATCGGCACGGCGCGCATGCCCGACGACGGGCGCGGGTCGTCCATGCAGATCCGGGGCCGCGACCTGCTGAACGGCGTACCCAAGGAAACCGAGATCAGTCAGGCGCAGGTGGCCGAGGCGCTGGCCGAACCGGTGCAGGCGATCTGCGAGGCGGTGATGATCGCGCTTGAGGCGACGCCGCCGGATCTTGCGGCGGATATCGTCGACCGGGGCGTGATGCTTACGGGGGGCGGCGCGCTGCTGGGCGATCTGGATCTGGCGCTGCGCGAACAGACCGGTCTGGCCGTGTCCATCGCCGATGAATCGCTGAACTGTGTCGCGCTGGGCACCGGCAAGGCGCTGGAATACGAAAAACAACTGCGCCACGCGATTGACTACGACAGCTGAGCCCCTCACCTTTTGAGCCGAAGGGGATTTCGTGGCACGGGACCGCGCGAACGGAGACGACTATACCGGCCCGCTGAAGCGTCTGCTTCTGGCGGTGCTGGTTCTGTGCCTGCTGGGGCTGTTCCTGGTCTGGCGCATCGATTCGCCGCGGGTGGAACGGTTCCGGGCGCAGGTGATCGACACCGTGATACCAAGCTTTGACTGGGCGATGGCGCCGGTGACGGCAAGCGTCAAGATCCTGCGCGATTTCCGCAGCTACCAGAACATCTATGAACAGAACCAGGAACTGCGGCGCGAGCTGCGTCAGATGACGTCGTGGAAAGAGGCGGCGCTTCAGCTTGAACAGGAGAATGCCCGGCTCAAGGATCTCAACAACGTGCGGCTCGACCCGCGACTGACCTATATCACCGGGGTCGTTCTTGCCGACAGCGGTTCGCCCTTCCGCCAGACGGTGCTGATCAACGTCGGTTCGCGCGACGGCATCGTCGATGGCTGGGCGACGATGGACGGCATCGGTCTTGTCGGGCGGATTTCGGGCGTTGGGGACACCACAAGCCGGGTGATCCTGCTGACCGATTCGACCAGTCGGATTCCGGCGGTGATCCAGCCCTCGGGACAGCGCGCGCTGATCGTCGGCGACAACACAGCCGCGCCGCCCGTCGATTTCCTGGAAGACCCCGACCTTGTGCGTCCCGGCGACCGCATCGTGACATCCGGTGACGGAGAGGTGTTTCCGCCGGGTCTGCTGATCGGTCAGGTGGCGCAGGACCCGGGCGGGCGGCTGCGGGTGCGCATGTCGGCCGATTACGAACGGCTGGAATTCCTGCGTGTGCTGCGCGATCATGGTGCACGCAAGGTCAGCCAGCCCAGTGCGCTGATCCTTCCGGACGTGCCACCCGGCACCGGCACGCCGCCGCCCGCGGACACGCCCGCTGCCCCGGTCGGAGGCTCTGATGGTTGATCAGGGCGCCACGAGAACATGGACGATGCGCGCTGTCTTTGTCGCGCTGTGCCTTTTGATAATGTTCTTCCACCTTCTGCCGCTTGAAACGACGCCGCGCCGCTGGGCGTCGCCCGACCTGATGGTCTGCCTGTGTTTTGCCTGGGCGTTGCGGCGGCCGGACTACGTGCCGACGCTGGCCGTTGCGGGGGTGATGCTGCTGGCGGACCTCTTGTTCCAGCGTCCGCCCGGACTGTGGGCGGCCCTGATGGTGATGGCGGTCCATTGGATGAAGTCACGCGAACGGCGGCAAAGAGAAACCACGTTTCTTCTGGAATGGTTTACCGTGGCGGGGTGTCTCATCGCCATAACGATGGTATATCGGCTGGTGTTGCTGGTCCTCATCGTGCCGTCGGGTACGCCGTTTCTTGTTCTGATGCAGCTGGCGATGACCATCCTGTTCTATCCCGTGGTGGTCATCCTGTCGCATATGGCGTTCGGCGTGCGCCGATCCGCCCCCGGTGAGGTCGACAGATTGGGACATTCGCTATGAGACGCACTCCGAGAGATTCCGCCGAAAGCGTGCGCAAGATTTCGCGCCGCGGTGTCATGCTGGGCGGGCTGCAACTGGGCTTTGCCGGGGTTCTGGCGGCGCGGATGCAGTTCATGCAGGTCGAACAGGCGGATGAATTCCGTCTGCTGGCCGAAGAGAACCGCATCAACCTGCGCCTGATCCCGCCTGCGCGGGGACAGATCTTTGACCGCAACGGGCTGATCATCGCCGAGAACGCCCCAAGCTACCGTATCACCATCGTGCGCGAGGATGCCGGCGACGTTGCGGACGTGATCGCGCGGCTGTCTACCCTTATCGAACTGGACGAGGACGAGCTGAACCGCGCGCTGACTGAAATGAACCGCTCTGCCCCGTTCCTGCCCATCACCGTCGCCGACCGCGTCAGTTGGGAAGACATCAGCCGCGTCGCCGTGAATGCCCCCGCCCTGCCCGGCGTGACGCCCGAAGTGGGTCTGTCGCGGCATTATCCGATGACCACGGCCTTTGCCCATGTGGCGGGCTATGTCGGCCCGGTCAGCGAACGGGACCTCGCCCGCTACGAAGACCCCGAACCCGTGCTGCGCATCCCCCGATTTCAGATCGGCAAGGTCGGGGTCGAAGCCAAATACGAAGAGATCCTGCGCGGGCGCGCCGGTGCCAAGCGGGTCGAGGTCAATGCCGTGGGCCGCGTGATGCGCGAACTTGACCGCCGCGAAGGCGAAGAAGGCGCCGATCTGCAACTGACCATCGACGGACGCCTTCAGGATTATGTCCGCGCCCGGCTGGGCGAGGAAAGCGCCAGTGTGGTGGTGATGGACCTTGAACACGGCGACATTCTGGCGATCTCGTCCTCGCCCGCCTATGACCCCAACAAGTTCGTGCGCGGCATTTCGGTCGAAGACTATGGTATGCTGCGCGACAACGACCACCGGCCGCTGGCCTCCAAGACCGTGCAGGATGCCTATCCGCCGGGGTCCACCTTCAAGATGGTGACGGCCATGGCCGCATTGGAAGCCGGCGTCATAGGCCCCGAGGAAACCGTCTGGTGCCCGGGCCATCTCGAAGTCGGCGGACGGCGGTTCCACTGCTGGAAACGCGCTGGGCACGGACACATGAACCTGGAGGCGTCGATGCGCGAAAGCTGCGATGTCTACTACTACGACCTTGCGCTGAAGGTCGGGATCGAGAACATCGCCGCAATGAGCCGACGTCTGGGGCTGGGGGTCGCGCATGACCTGCCGATGTCGGCCGTCACCTCGGGGCTGATTCCCGACAAGGCGTGGAAGCTGCGCGAACGCGGGTCAAGCTGGGTGATCGGCGACACGGTGAACGTGGCGATCGGTCAGGGCTATGTGCTGACCTCGCCCCTGCAACAGGCGGTGATGACGGCGCGGCTGGCGACCGGTCGCAGCATCTCGCCCCGGCTGGTCAGGTCCATCGACGGGGTGGAAACACCATCGCAGGGCGGCGAAAGCCTGGACCTGAACGAGAACCACCTGCGCTGGATCCGCCGGGCGATGTTCTCGGTATCCAACAACCGGCGCGGTACCGGCTATGGATCACGCATCGCCGAAGAGGCGTTCCGCATGGCCGGCAAGAGCGGCACGAGCCAGGTCCGCAACATTAGCGCCGCCGAACGGGCGCGCGGCGTGATCAACAACAACGACCTCCCGTGGAACCGGCGCGATCACGGTCTGTTCGTGAACTTCGCCCCCTTCGACAACCCCAAGATCGCCGTGTCGGTGGTGGTCGAACATGGCGGCGGCGGGTCCTCTGCGGCGGCCCCGATCAACCGGGACGTGACGCTTCAGGCACTTTACAATGGGAACCCGCCGCTTTCGGCCTATCCGTCCAAGGATCACGAGCGCATAAAGGCGCAGCAGGAACAACTGAGCCGCGAACGCCAGATCCCCGATCCCGACGGACCGAGCCGGGCATGAGCTATCTCGAATATTCGGTCAAGACGGTCCCCGCCGGGCTGCGCAAGGTGCTGCACCTCAACTGGCCGCTGGTGCTCTTGCTGACGGCGGTTGCCTCTGTCGGTTTTCTGATGCTCTATTCCGTGGCAGGCGGCTCGTTCGAGCCTTGGGCCGGGCCGCAGATGAAACGCTACATCCTGGGCCTCGTGTTGATGTTCATGGTTGCAATGGTGCCGATCTGGTTCTGGCGCAACCTGTCGGTGGTTGCCTATCTCCTTTCGATCGTGCTGCTGGTTGTCGTCGAATTCTTCGGATCGGTCGGCATGGGTGCGCAACGCTGGATCGATTTTGGCTTCGTCCGGTTGCAGCCTTCCGAACTGATGAAGTTCACGCTGGTGATGCTGCTCGCGGCCTATTACGACTGGCTGCCGATCCGAAAGACCTCGGGCATCCTGTGGGTGATCATCCCGGTGATCATGATCCTGCTGCCCACCGCCATGGTCCTGACGCAGCCCGATCTTGGCACGGCGCTGCTTCTGGTGTTCGGCGGCGGTCTGATGATGTTTCTCGCCGGCGTGCACTGGGCCTATTTCGCCACGGTTTTCGCGGCCGGGATCGGCGGCATCGCCACCGTGCTGAAAAGCCGGGACACCGATTGGCAGTTGCTCAAGGACTACCAGTTCCGCCGCATCGACACCTTCATCGACCCAAGCTCCGATCCGCTGGGGGCGGGCTATCACATCACCCAGGCCAAGATCGCCATGGGATCGGGCGGCTGGACCGGGCGCGGCTTCATGCAGGGCACGCAGTCGCGGCTGAACTTCCTGCCGGAAAAGCATACCGATTTCATCTTCAACACTCTGGCCGAGGAGTTCGGCTTTGTCGGTGCGGTGTCGCTGCTGATCCTCTATGTGCTGATCCTGGTGTTCTGCATCACCTCGGCCTTGCAGAACCGCGACCGGTTCTCGTCGTTGCTGATCCTCGGGGTCGGCCTGACCTTCTTTTTGTACTTCGCCGTCAACATGTCGATGGTCATGGGCCTGGCCCCTGTCGTCGGCGTGCCGCTGCCGCTGGTCAGCTATGGCGGGTCCGCCATGCTGGTGCTGATGGTGGCTTTCGGCCTCGTGCAGAGCGCCCATATTCACAGACCGAGGTAACATGACAGTAAACATTCTTTTCGCAGCACACGCAGACCGCTGGGCCCAATACGAAACCCCGCTGACCGAGGCGCTGGACGCCACCGGGCTTGGCTATGACCTGCGCACCGACTTTGCGCCCGACGAGGTTGACTATATCGTCTACGCCCCCAACAGCGCCGTGCAGGATTTCACGCCCTACAAGCGGCTCAAGGCAGTGATGAACCTCTGGGCCGGGGTCGAAGGTGTGGTCCAGAACCCGACCCTGACCGTGCCGCTGACCCGCATGGTCGACAAAGAGGGGCTGACCCAGGGCATGGTGGAATGGGTGACCGGCCATGTGCTGCGCCACCATCTGGAAATGGACCGCCACATCGTCAATCCCGGCCATGTCTGGGACCACGCGCCGCCACCGCTGTCAAAGGACCGACCCGTCACGATCCTGGGCTTCGGCGCGCTTGGGCAGGCCTGCGCCGCGGCGCTGCTGCCGCTTGGCTTTCCGGTAACGGGGTGGAGCCGGTCGCAAAAGTCCATGCCGGGCGTCACGGCCCTGTCCGGTGCCGACGGGCTGCACGCGGCGCTGGGAAAGGCGCAGATCGTCGTCCTGCTGCTGCCTGCGACCCCGATGACCGAAAACACCCTGAACGCGCAAACGCTGGCGATGATGCCGCGCGGCGCCGTGATCATCAATCCCGGGCGCGGTCCGCTGATCGACGATACCGCCCTGCTGACGGCGCTGGACAGCGGCCAGATCGACCATGCCACTCTGGATGTGTTCCGGGTGGAACCCCTTCCGGCGGAAGACCCCTACTGGTCGCACCCCAAGGTGACGGTGACCCCGCACATCGCGTCGGAAACCCGGCCCGACAGTGCGTCGCGGGTCATCGCCGAAAACATCCGCCGCAACGAGGCTGGCAAGGGACTGCTGCATCTTGTGGACCGCAGCGCGGGATACTGATATGCACCGCGCGCCAGCAGAAGGTTGCCCCATGACATTCGACCGTACCCTCAAGATTGCGCCGTCAATCCTGTCCGCCGATTTCGCCGACTTCGGCGCCGAGATCCGCGCGATCGAAGCACAGGGTGCCGACTGGATCCATGTGGATGTGATGGACGGGCATTTTGTGCCCAACCTCACCTTCGGCCCGGCCATGTGTGCCGCGATACGGCCCCATATCAAGACGGTGATGGATGTGCATCTGATGATCGCGCCCGTCGATCCCTATATCGATGCCTTTGCAAGCGCGGGCGCGGATATCATCACCGCCCATGCCGAAGCAGGCCCCCACATCCACCGCACGCTTCAGGCGATCCGGGGCGCGGGCTGCAAAGCGGGCGTGGCGCTCAACCCCGGCACACCGGCCGAAACAGTCGCACCTCTGCTCGACATGATCGATCTGGTCTGCGTGATGACGGTAAATCCCGGCTTCGGCGGGCAAAAGTTCATCCACACCTGCCTGGACAAGGTCCGCGCCCTGCGCGCCCTGATCGGCGACCGCGAGATCCACATCGAGATCGACGGCGGCGTTGATCCCTCGACCGCTCCGCTGGTCATCGACGCCGGGGCGGATGTGCTCGTGGCAGGCTCGGCCGTGTTCCGTGGCGGCTCGGTCGCCGACCCCGCGCCTTACGGTGCGAACATCCGTGCCATCCGCGCGGCGGCCGGTACCTGACTCAGCGCCCCGGCTTCTTCTTTTCAAAAATACCCGGAATCCGACAGCGCCACAGGCACGGCATCAGCCGCCCCGGCGATACCGGAACACCCCGGAACCCGAAGCGATGCGTTCGCCGGTCTCGTCCACCACAAGCGCCTCGGCAAAGAAGGTGCTCCTGCCGCCGCCGGTCTGGCGCGCCTCGCCGATCAGCAGCACGCCCCGGGGCCGCGACAGGTACTGGACGTTCAGCGACAGGGTCAGCGCCATCTGCCGCACTTCGGGATCGCCGGTCCAGCATCCGGCATAGCCCATCACCGTGTCGATCAGCGACGCATGCGCCCCGCCATGCGGATTCCCGTGCCGGTTCATCACGAAAGGCGCAAGCGCCATCTCGAACCGGGCCCAGCCCTGCGACCAGCCGGTCATCTTCATGCCAAGATGCGCGGAATAGGGATATTCCGGCTCCTGAAATCTCGGGTCCATCTCTGTCATGACTCTGCTGCCTT
This sequence comes from Puniceibacterium sp., assembly GCA_024636635.1. Lineage (GTDB taxonomy): Bacteria > Pseudomonadota > Alphaproteobacteria > Rhodobacterales > Rhodobacteraceae > Puniceibacterium. The sequence continues at coordinate 6,825 of JAGXGV010000077.1, read as the reverse complement.
CATCCCCAGTTCCGCGAAACGCGGCACGAAAGAGCCCAGCCGCAGTGCCTTGTCAGGGTTAGAGGCATTGCCGTCAAGCGCCCGCTTCTTCACCCCCTGAAGGATCGCCGCCATGCGGAAGAACGCGAAGGCCACGTAAAAGCCAAAGTCCGCAATGTGCTCGATCCCGCGCTGCCTGCAATAGTCCGCGACGAATTCCGCATCCGAGGGCAGCCCCAGGGCGGCCCGGTCGATACCGGCAAGCCCCCGCCCCTCGGGACCCGGCGGCAACTGCCATTGCATGATCACCCCGGCAAGGTCGGCATAGGGGTGGCCAAGGGTCGAAAGCTCCCAGTCGAGCACGGCCACGCAGTCCGCGCCATCCTGCGCAAACAGCAGGTTGTCGATGCGATAGTCGCCGTGCACCAGCGTGCGCTGACCGTCCGCCGCGGGCAGATTCGCGCCCAGCCAGTCGATCAGCGCCTCCATCATGGCAATCTCGCCGGTTTGTGTGGCGCGGTATTGCCGGGTCCAGCGCGCAAGCTGGCGTTCGTGGTAATTCCCGGGTGGGCCATAGTCCGCAAGGCCCAGCGCGTCGATGTCAACGGCATGGACCGCCGCCAGTACCCGGCACATCTCGGACAGGATCGCGCGGCGGTCGACCGCCGTGAGACCCGGCATCGAAGGGTCGTCGATGTTGCGTCCCTCCACATGCTTCATCACATAGAACACCGAGCCGATCACGCCCTCGTCCTCGCACAGCGCCAGCATCCCCGGCACCGGCACGTCCGTGCCGGCCAGCGCGCGCTGGACCCGGAATTCGCGGTCCACGGCATGGGCAGAGTTCAGCAGCACGCCCGGTGGCTTGCGGCGCAGCACGAAGGACCGCCCACCCGAGGTCAGCCGATAGGTCGGGTTGGACTGGCCCACGTCGAATTTCCGCGCCTTCAGCGGACCGTCCAGCGCGATGCCCTGCCCGCGCATCCAGAACGCGACGGATTGAAGCTCGGTGCCGTCCATGGCTAGACCTTGTCGTTGGCGTATCTGCGCAACTCGGCGCGGGCGACCTGCCGACGATGCACCGCGTCCGGTCCGTCCGCAAACCGGAGCGTGCGCACATGCGTCCACATATGGGCAAGGTCAAAGTCCTGGCTGATCCCGCCGGCGCCGTGCATCTGCATGGCCTCGTCTATGACCTTGCCGGCCATGAGCGGTGCCACGACCTTGATCTGGGAAATCCACGGCTGCGCCTCACGTACGCCTTTGGTGTCCATCATCCAGGCTGCCTTGAGGCACAGCAGCCGGGCCATTTCGATCTCCATCCTTGCATTGGCGATGATGTCGTAATTCGCGCCAAGGTCGACCAGCTTTTTCCCGAAGGCATCGCGGGCCAGACCGCGCCTGCACATCATTTCCAGCGCCTTTTCCGCCTGTCCGATGGCGCGCATGCAGTGGTGGATGCGTCCCGGTCCTAGGCGGCCCTGCGCCACCTCGAACCCGCGGCCCTTGCCCAGCACGACGTTTTCCACCGGCACGCGCACATCGCTGAACCGCAGGTGCATGTGGCCGTGTGGCGCATCGTCCTGCCCGAACACCTGCATGGCGCGCAGTTTTTCGACACCCGGGGTGTCGGGGTCCATCACGAACATCGTATGCCGCGCGTGTTTGGCGGCGTCCGGGTCGGTCATCGCCATGACGATATAAAGCCCGCAGCGCGGATCACCTGCGCCGGAAATCCACCACTTTTCGCCGTTCAGGACATAGTGATCACCGTCCCGCACCGCACGGAATTTCAGTTGCGCGGCGTCGGACGACGCGATGTCCGGCTCTGTCATCACATAGGCCGAACGGATTTCGCCATCTAGAAGCCGCCCAAGCCAGCGGTCCTTGTGCGCCTGCGTCCCGTACCTTTCCAGCACTTCCATGTTTCCGGTGTCGGGGGCGTTGCAGTTGAAAACCTCGGCGGCGATGCCGACCTTGCCCATTTCTTCGGCAAGATAAGCGTATTCGACCGTGGTCAGGCCATAGCCGCGATCCGACCCGGTCAGCCAGAAATTCCAAAGGCCACGTTCCCTTGCCAGCGTCTTGAGCCGGTCGAGAATTTCAAGCTGCCGGTCGGTATGCCGGAACCTGTCCCCCGAGGGATGCCTGCCCACCTCGGCGTGAAACTCCGCATCAAGCGGCGCGATGTCCTGTGTGACCATCTCGCGCACCTGCTTGATCAGCGGCGCGACACGGTCCGTTATTCCCAGGTCCATTTTCATCCTCCGGTTCGTTCCGTTTCGCCCGCCCGTCTCATCGACCCGAAAGCCATTCGGGCAGTGTTTTGTCCAAGCAGCGTTTGACCGTCACCAAAGCATCAGCCGGCATCGGGCAGCCGATACCCTTCGAACTGCTTGCGCAGCGTCATCTTGGACACCTTTCCGGTGGCCGTCAGCGGCAATTCCTCGACAAATTCCAGCGCATCGGGCAGTTGCCATTTTGCGACCGAGGCCAGAAGCAGTTCGTGCAGTTCGTCCAGTGTCGGTCTTTCGTCACCCTTTGGCACGACGACCAGAAGCGGGCGTTCGCCCCATTTGGGGTGCGCAATGGCGATCACGGCGCAGGCGGCGACCCTCGGACTGCCCATCACGATGTTTTCAAGGTCGATCGAGCTGATCCATTCGCCGCCCGACTTGATGAGATCCTTGGCGCGGTCCTGGATGCTGAGAAACCCGTGTTCGTCGATCGTCGCCACATCCCCGGTGCCAAACCAGCCGTCAGCGTCGATCGCCTTGGCGCTGGCTTCGGGATTGTCGAAATAGCCCGACACGATGGTGTTGCCGCGCACATAAAGTTCGCCCATGGCGCGGCCATCATGGGCAAGCGGCTTGCCCGTCTCATCCACGATCTTGAGATCGACGCCGAACAGGCGGCGGCCCTGAAACGACTTGAGCCGCATCTGTTCGTCCCACGCAAGGTCCTTCATAGGGGCAGATAGCTGGCCGTGCGTGCCCACGGGCGACATTTCGGTCATGCCCCAGGCGTGGCAGACGTCGATCCCGGCCTTTTCGAAACCTTCGATCATGCTGCGCGGCGCGGCAGAGCCGCCGACCATCACCTGCTGGAAACCCTTTGGCGGGGCGCCGCGCGTTTCAATCTCGGCGCGCAAGCCCAGCCAGACGGTCGGCACCCCCCAGGCCGATGTGACATGCTCGGCCTCCATAAGGTCAAAAAGCGAGGCACCGTCCAGTTTCGGACCCGGCATCACCAGTGACGCACCCGCCAGCGGCGCGGCATAGGGCAACCCCCAGGCGTTGACGTGGAACAGCGGCACAACGGGCAGGACATTGGCGCCCTCCATCAGGCTCTTGTTCAGGGTGATGGCAACGACCATCGCGTGCAGCACGGTCGAGCGGTGACTATAAAGCGCGCCCTTGGGGTTGCCCGTGGTGCCCGAGGTGTAGCACAGGGCGGCGGCGGTCTGTTCGTCCAGGACGGGCCAGTCGTAACTGGTGGATTCCGGTTCGAGAAGATCTTCGTAGCAGAGCAGATCCAGCTTGCTGTCGGGCATGTGCGCACGGTCGGTCAGCACCACAAGTTTCAGCGCCTTGGGCAGATGTTCGCCCAGCGCCTCGATCAGCGGCACAAAGGTCAGGTCGACGCAAAGCACCTGATCCCCGGCATGGCCGATGATGTAGAGCATCTGTTCGGCCGACAGGCGCGGGTTGATGGTGTGGCAGATCGCGCCCATGCCCGAAACGCCGTAGTAGATTTCGAAATGGCGGTAGCCGTTCCAGGCAATCGTCGCCACGCGGTCGCCGCGCCCGACCCCCAGCTTTTTCAGGGCATGTGCCAGTTGTCCGGCGCGCCGGTAAGCCTTGGCATAGGTTTCGCGGTGGATGTCACCTTCGGTGCGCACCGACACCAGCCCCGCCCCCGGATGTGCGTCTGACGCATACCGCAGGATTTCGATGATCGAAAGCGGCTGGCTCATCATCATGCCGTGCATCTGGTCCTCCCCACCCTTCTGCTTTAGTCCTTGCCGCACAGTGTGCAACGCAGCGCACCGGACGCAAGTACGATCTTCCGGTGACGTTCCGACAGAAGGATTGTCCCATGACCGACACCATGACCCGCATCACCCTGGCCCGCCGCCCCAAAGGGCTGCCAACACCCGGCGACTTCACGCTCGAAACTTCAAAGGTGCCGACCCCCGGCGCGGACGAGGTGCTGATCGCCGTGACACATCTGTCGCTGGACCCCTACATGCGGGGCCGGATGGACGACGCCAAAAGCTATGCGCCGTCGGTGGACATCGGCGGCACGATGACCGGACAGGGCGTGGGGCGCATCATCACCTCGAACGCCGACGGTTTTGTGCCCGGCGATCTGGTGATCGGTGCAACCGGCTGGGCCAGCCATGCGGTGCTGCCCACCGATGGGCTGCGCAAGCTGGACGAAGCACTGCCACCGTCGACCGCGCTGGGTGTGCTGGGGATGCCCGGCATGACCGCCTGGACCGGCCTGCGCGAATACGGGCGCCCCAAAGCCGGGCAAACCCTTGTGATCGGCGCCGCAACCGGGCCGGTGGGCGCGATGGTCGGACAGCTGGCCAAGGCGGCGGGTATGCGCACCGTGGCCGTGGCCGGCGGGCCGGAAAAGTGCAGGCTGGCCGTCGAGACCTTTGGCTTTGACGCTGCCGTGGATCACCGCGCCTACGACGATGCCGCCTCTCTGCGCCGCGCGTTGGCCGAGGCCGCGCCAGACGGCGTGGACATCTACTGGGAAAATGTCGGCGGCAAACTGCTCGAAGCCGTCGTGCCGCTGATGAACGTCGGCGGGCGCGTGCCCGTTTGCGGCATGATTGCCTGGTATGCGGGTGTCGATGGCGACGGGACGGACCGCCTGCCCGGTCTGTGGCGGTCGGTGCTGGTCAAGCGCCTGTCGGTGAACGGTTTCATCATCTTCGACCACTGGGACAAGTTTCCCGACTTCCTGTCCGAGGTGGCGCCCAAGGTCGCAAGCGGAGAGATCACGTATCTTGAAGACATCGCGAAGGGTCTGGAGAATGCCCCGGCGGCCTTTATCGCGATGCTTCAGGGCGGCAACACCGGCAAGCAGATCGTGGAACTTTGAAGCAGCCGCGGGCACCAGCCGCGACCGTCTGAGTGGGGTGTCGCCGCAGGGGCGGCACCGTCAGCCGATTTCCTCGGATTCCAGCGTGAGGCGTGGCGCGGCCATCGCCTTGAGATCGTCGACCACCAACGGCCCGGTCGGTTTGGACAGGCGGTTGCGCACCACCCAGATCAGCCGTTCCTGCGCGCGGGTGATCGCCACATAGGCAAGACGTTTCCACAGCGGTTGTCCCGCCTCGACCCGACCCATACGCGCGGCGACGAACAGGTCTGGTGCAAAGACCTGTACCGTGTCCCACTGGGATCCCTGCGCCTTGTGGATCGTCACCGCCGCGCCGTGCAGGAAGGTCGCGCCCATACGGGCGGCGAAGGGGATGAACGGTTCCTCCTGGTCCGGTTTCTCGATCTTCACGATGGACGCGGCAGAGACCTGCGGATCTTCGGCCCCCATCACGTGCAGCTTGGAAAACCCCGGCTTGCGCCCGGGTCCAAGGTAGATGACCTGCGCGCCCTTGATCAGGCCGCGCGCCTCAAGGTCCAGCCGTTTCTTGCGGTGTTTGAGCGGCAGTTCCAGCCCGTCACAGATCAGCGGCTCACCTTCGAGAAGCGCGGTATCGGGTGCGCCATGCACCGCGCGGAAGGCGTGGATCAACCGGATGCGTGTGTTGTTGCGCCAGACCAAAACGGGCGAGCGCGCCATGAGATCGACCTCGACCCGCTGACCCCAGACGACACGGTCGTCCTGTTTCGACTTGTCCTCGACCATCCGTTCGAAATCGCTGAATTCAAGCTGCGGATCAGCCAGCGCATGGGCAAGGTCCAGAATGGGATTGTCCGCCTCTTGCCGGTGGATGCGGTGCAGCTCCATCTTCTGCGCGGGTTTCATGCCGTCGAACACCATCCCGCCGGGGGCATTGACGGGCGCCAGCTGTGCCGGGTCGCCGAACAGCAGAAGGTTGGGGAAAATTTCCTGAAGGTCGTCGAACTGTCGTTCATCCAGCATTGACGCCTCGTCCACAAAACCGATGTCGAGCGGTTCCTCGCGCCGCTTCCAGCCGGTGATGAAATCCGACCCGCGCAGTCCCGCCGAGGCAAGCGCGGCGGGAACCGAAGTATGCGTCTGATAGGAAACAAAGGCGCGGTCCAGCGCCTCTTCGCTCAGCGCCTCGGTTTCGGGACGCTCGCCCTGGCCGGTCAGCCATTCCGCGATGCGCTCATATTCCGGGTCATAGACCGGGGTATACAGGATGCGGTGGATCGTCGTGGCGGGCACGCCGCGCATGCGCAGCACGCTAGCCGCCTTGTTTGTGGGGGCGAGGATGGCAAGCGTGCGCTTGTCGCGCCGCTTGCGGCTTTCGAAATCGCCCGAGACGATTTCGACCCCGGCCTGTTTCAATGCCTTGTAGAGTTCGGCAAGCAGCAACGTCTTGCCCGATCCAGCCTTGCCGACCAGCGCCATCACCTGCGCCTTTCCCTCTTTCGCGGGCAGGACCACGCCGTCGGTCAGATCGACACCGGCCTCGCGCAGCATCAGGGCCACGCGGTCGTAGGCTTCGGCCTGATCGTCGGAAAATATGAGGGCTGGAACGGTCATGGCAGGACACTACAGCCCTGCCATGACCTGCGCCAGATCAGGCGGCGCGGTTTTTGCGCAGGGGCATATCGCGGCCAAAGGCGGTTTTGTACAAGGGGCGCGACAGGTCCGCCGAGATCCCGGCGCCTGCGGCTT
>JAGXGV010000076.1 GCA_024636635.1 Puniceibacterium sp. | reverse complement strand
GGCCCATGGCGCGCATCGCCTGCGTCGCGGTGCCATGCGCCAGCAGGACGTGGTGCATGGCACGTGCCGTGGCGCGGATGTCGCGCAGGCCGGGGGCATGAAAGCCCAGAAAATGGCTCATCCACGCCACGCACCAGGGTTCGTTGATCGTTGCGATCGAATGCATCCGGTCGCCGATGCGGCCCATGATCACCTGCGCGTAATCTGTGAACCAGCGCGCGATGTCGGGGTTGGTCCAGCCACCAAGGTCGGCCAGTGCCGAGGGCAGTTCCCAGTGATAAAGCGTCACGCAGGGCTTTATCCCGCGTTCGAGCATGGCATCGGTCAGCCGGTCATAGAAATCCAGCCCCTCGGGGTTGGGGGTGCCGCGCCCTTCGGGCAGGACCCGCGCCCAGGAGGTGGAAAACCGGTAGCAGTCGAACCCGGCGGCCTGAACAAGGTCGAGGTCTGTTTCGTAGCGGTGGTAATGGTCGCAGGCACGCGCGCCGTCTTCGGCCCGCACCACATTGCCGGGGGTGGCGGCGAAGGTGTCCCAGTGGGTGCGGCCCGCGCCGCCAAAGCCGTGGCCTTCGATCTGATAGCTCGATGTGGCGGTGCCGAACTGGAAACCTTGCGGGAAATCGCTGCGTCTGAGTGTCATGTCCGTTCCTGTCGATATGGCGTCTTGATGTCAGCCGCCGGGGCGGGGCCGGTGGAATTTCCAAGAATCAGCTCTGCTTCGAGCAGCGAGTGCAAGGGGCCGCAATCCTTGTCGGCGATCATCTGCAACAGCATGTCGGCGGCGCGCCTGCCTGCCGCGCGCACCGACGAGCGGGTTGCGGTGAACAGCGGCACGTCCTGGCCGTTCTTGAGGTAAGAAAGTTCGTCATCATGGGTGATCACCGACACGTCGCGCCCCATTTCCAGGCCGGCCTCCTGGATCGCGCGGCGCACGCCGATGGCCGTCACCATGGACGAGGTGAGAAAGGCAGTCGGCGGATCGGCAAGGTCCAGCATGTCGCGGGCAGATTGGTGGCCCAGCAGTTCGGTCATCTCGCCCGCGCGCATCAGTGCGGGATCGGGCGTGATGGCCTGCGCCGCCAGCGCGGACAGATATCCGTCGCGGCGGCGAAAGGCGAAGTCCATGAATTCCAGCCCGTTGACCAGCGCGATCCGGCGATGGCCCAGTTCGATCAGAAAGGCGGTGGCACGGCTGAACGCGCGGCGGCTGTTCATGTCGACCCAGGAATAGTCGGCCGTGATGTCCGATGCGCGGCCATGCACCACAAACGGCAGGCCAAGGTCCGACAGCAGCGCGATGCGGCTGTCCTGCATCCGGGGGCTGTGGACGATGATGCCGTCCACGTTGCCCTTGTCGCGGATGTTGCGATACAGCCGCTCTTCCTTGCCGTCCTCGACCAGCGTCAGGACAAGGTCATAGCCGGCCTGAACATAAGCCTCTGACGCGCCGGTGATGAAATCGCCGAAAACCGGGTTCACCATCTCGCGCTTGGCAGAGGTGGGAATCACATGGCCGATGGACATGGAACGGCCCGTCGCCAGCCCCTTGGCCCGGGCGTTGGGGGTATAATTGAACTCGCGCGCGGCGGCTTCGACCCGCAGGCGCGTCGTCTTCTTGACCTCGGGATAGCCGTTCAGCGCCCGGCTGACCGTGGTCTGGGACAGATTCAAATGGTGTGCGAGTTCCTTGAGATTCATCCGGCTGTTCAGTTCCAAAGCGCTTAGAATTAAGCTCAGGTTACACGCAAAAGATCGGGGATCAAAAGGTGTTTCTGAACTCGCGCTAAAGCTGCACCGCAGCATGGCGTAACTTAAAAAACAGCGGCCCCATTGACAGATGAATTGTTCTGGGCGAGCCTGCAAATGTCCAAAGCGCTTTGAGATGAGTCTGTAGGAGCGGGCCGTCGGCAGGGTGCACACTGAAAATATCTGGGAGGATTTTCAATGAAACGTACACTTTTTGCGAGCGTTGCCTTGCTGGCGCTGACGTCCGGTGCCCATGCGCAGGCGCAGCTGTCGTTTCCGCCGGGCGAGAGTGACTTCAACTGGGACAGCTATGACGCTTTTGCCGAATCGCACGACCTGACCGGCCAGTCGGTCAGCATCACCGGACCCTGGACCGGCCTTGATGCCGAAAACGTCGAGGCCGTGCTGGCCTATTTCACCGAGGCGACAGGTGTCGAGGTGAACTATTCGGGGTCCGACAGCTTCGAGCAGGACATCGTGATTTCCGCCCGCGCCGGATCGGCGCCCAACGTTGCAGTGTTTCCGCAGCCCGGTCTGGCGTCGGACCTCGCGTCGCAGGGGATGCTGTCGCCGCTGCCCGAAGGGTCGGCGGACTGGATGCAGGAAAACTATGCCGCCGGCCAGTCCTGGGTCGATCTGGGCACCTATGCGGATGCGGACGGCAATGACCAGTATTTCGGATTCTTCTACAAGGTCGATGTGAAATCGCTGGTCTGGTATTCGCAATCCGCCTTTGACGAGGCGGGATATGACATCCCCGAGACGATGGAAGAACTCAAGGAACTGACGCAAGAGATTGTCGACGATGGTGGCACGCCCTGGTGCATCGGTCTGGGGTCGGGGGCCGCGACCGGCTGGCCCGCGACCGACTGGGTCGAGGACATGATGCTGCGCACCGCAGAACCGGCGGTCTATGACCAGTGGGTTACAAACGAGATCCCGTTCGATGATCCCGCCGTGGTAGCCGCGATCGAGGAATTCGGCTGGTTCGCCAAGAATGACGATTTTGTGCAGGGCGGTACGCGGTCGGTGCCCACGCTCGACTTCCGCGACAGCCCCAACGGGTTGTTCGCCATTCCGCCGGAATGTTACATGCACCGCCAGGCACAATTCGTGCAGACGTTCTTTCCCGAAAACAACGACGCCAATTTTTTCTACTTCCCGGCTTACGAGGAAGCAGACCTTGGCACGCCGGTTCTGGGGGCCGGGACGCTTTGGGCGATCACCGATCACAACGACGCGGCGGATGCGCTGATCGAATTCCTTCAGACACCCATCGCCCATGAAATCTGGATGGCGCGGTCGGGGTTCCTGACGCCGCTGAAGTCGGTGAACACCGATCTTTATGCGAACCAGACGCTGAAGGATCTGGGCGACGTGCTGCTGAACGCGACCACCTTCCGGTTTGATGCCTCGGATCTCATGCCGTCGGAAATCGGTGCGGGCGCCTTCTGGACCGGCATGGTCGATTACGTGACCGGCGTTCCGGCCGAAGAAGTGGCCGCCGACATCCAGGCACGCTGGGAATCGATCCGCTAGGGCGACCTGCCCGACAGGAACTGCCCCGTGCCGGAGTGACGGCGCGAGGCATCCCCCGCCAGGGAGGGTCCGCAAGTGCGGGCAGGGCGGGGCGCACCGCAGGCAGGCGTGGCCGCTGCCCCGGTGCATGAATTGGGAGGGAAAGCGCCATGTCCCCGATGTTGCAGGGTATCATCACCATATTTGTGGGCGTGGGCGGGTGCATCGCCTATTTCTACGGCTCCAACCTGATCCTGGACCGCGTGATCTTTCCGCCCCGCAACGACGACCACGGGCGCAACATCAACCGCGCGACACTGGTCCGGCCCTGGCTGTTCCTGTTCCCGGCGATCTTCGCGCTGGGGCTGTATCTGGTTTATCCGGTTGTCGGCTCGTTCGTCCGGTCGCTTTACAACCGGTCGGGCAATACCTTCATCGGGCTGGGCAATTACACCCAGATGTTCAGCGAGGAAGGCTTTCGCACCGCCCTGTTCAACAACATCCTCTGGGCGCTGGTGGTGCCGGCGGGTGCCACATTTCTGGGCCTGCTTGCGGCGCAGCTTACGGACAAGCTGCGCTGGGGCAACATTGCGAAATCGCTGATCTTCATGCCGATGGCGATTTCCTTTGTCGGCGCCTCGCTGATCTGGAAATTCGTCTATGCCAACGATCCCGACATCGGCATCATCAATGCGGTGCGCGACACCATCGGCATGGGGCCGGTCGATCCCTTGCAGATTCCGTTCTGGAACAACTTTTTCCTGATGATCATCCTGATCTGGATTCAGACGGGGTTTGCCATGGTGATCCTGTCCGCCGCCCTGCGCGGCATCCCCGAGGAAACCATAGAGGCGGCGATCATCGACGGTGCGAACCCGTTCCAGATATTTTTCAAGATCAAGGTGCCGCAGATCATGGGCACCATCGTGGTGGTCTGGACCACGATCACCATCCTCGTGCTCAAGGTGTTCGACATTGTCTATGCGATGACGGGCGGCAATTTCGACACCGAAATCCTGCCCAGTTACATGATGGATTACATGTTCCGCGATGACGGCCGGGCGACGGCGGTGGCCTTTGTCATCATGATCATCGTGCTGCCGGTGATGGTCTGGAACATCCGGCAGGCGCGCCGGGAAATGCGCTAGGGGGACAGGCACAATGGACAACATGGCCGGACAGAAGACGTCGCTTTCCATCGTCACCAACCTCAGCGTGATCCTGCTGGTGATCCTGTGGCTGATCCCCACGGTGGGTCTGCTGGTGTCAAGCTTCCGCAGCAACGAACAGATCTCGGCCTCTGGCTGGTGGGCGTCGATGTTTCCGGTCGAAGAGGCGATCCGCATCAGCCCCGAACCCGAAGGCGTCACCCGCGACGGCGAGATGTTCGTGCTGAGCGGCAACCTGTTTGGTGAAGGCAGCGGCACGGTGTCGGGCTTTGGCATCGCCTCGACCGATCCGGGTGCTGCGGAACCGGGGCAGGTCTATGCCCGCTTCAACGTCGATGTGACCGAACCGGACGGAGAGGTGGACAATGCCCGCGTCGAGGTCGCTTATGACGCTGAAGCCCAGGCGACAATCCCGACCGAGGACGAGGACGGCAATCCGGTGGTCGCGGGCACAGCCATGCTCGACCGGTCGCTACAGGTCGCACGCAATGGCGATTTCACCTATGTTTCGGACAGCGAGATCACCCGCGCGCCATCGGTCTATATCACGACGATGCAGCCGCCGCAGTTCAGCTTGCAGAATTACCAGACGATCATGGCGTCCGACAACATGGACCGCGCGTTCATCAACACGCTGACGGTGACGATCCCGGCGACGATCATCCCGATCCTGATCGCGGCCTTTGCGGCCTATGCGCTGGCCTGGATGGATTTTGCCGGACGCGGCTTTCTGATCGCCATGGTCGTCGGCCTGCTGGTGGTGCCACTGCAACTGGCGCTGGTGCCGCTGTTGCAACTGCACAACCGGGTCGGCATCGGGCAGTCGTTTCTGGGAATCTGGCTGGCGCATACCGGGTTCGGCCTGCCGCTGGCGGTGTATCTGCTGCGCAATTACATGGTCGGCCTGCCGCGCGACATCATTGAGTCGGCCAAGGTGGACGGCGCGACCGATTTTCAGGTGTTCACCAAGATCGTGCTGCCGCTGTCCTTTCCCGCGCTGGCATCATTCGCCATCTTCCAGTTCCTGTGGACATGGAACGACCTGCTGATCGCCAAGGTGTTCCTGCCGTCCAATTCCGAATCCTGGGTGATGACCGTCAAGATCGCGGACGACCTGCTCGGGTCGCGCGGCGGCGACTGGGGCATTCTTGCAGCGGCGGCCTTCATCTCGATCGCGGTGCCGCTGGTTGTGTTCTTTGCCATGCAGAAATACCTGGTGCGCGGGCTGCTGGCCGGCTCTGTCAAGTAACCGAAAACGAAAGACCCGATACATGAACAAAACGGCGGACCTTCCGACGCCCGACACGCAGCAGGACACCGACTGGTGGCGGGGTGCGGTGATCTACCAGATCTATCCGCGCAGCTTTCAGGACAGCAACGGCGACGGCATCGGCGACCTTCTGGGCATCGCGCAGCGCCTGCCGCATGTCGCCTCGCTTGGCGTGGATGCGGTCTGGATCTCGCCCTTCTTCAAGTCGCCGATGAAGGATTTCGGCTATGACGTGAGCGATTATTGCGATGTCGATCCAATGTTCGGCACGCTGGCGGATTTCGACATCCTGATCGGGGCGGCGCACCGGCTGGGGCTGAAGGTGCTGATCGACCTCGTTTTGTCGCATTCGTCGCAGGATCACCACTGGTTCCGCGAAAGCCGCAAGGACAAGGACAACGATTACGCCAACTGGTATGTCTGGGCCGATGCCAAACCCGACGGCACGCCGCCCAACAACTGGCTGTCGATCTTTGGCGGGTCCGCGTGGCAATGGGAACCGTCGCGCTGCCAGTATTACATGCACAATTTCCTGACCGAACAGCCGGACCTGAATTTCCACGAACCGAAGGTGCAGGAGGCGCTGCTGAACACCGCGCATTTCTGGCTTGGGCGCGGCGTCGACGGCTTCCGGCTTGATACGATCAACTTCTATGTCCACGACGCGCAACTGCGCGACAATCCGGCCCTGCCGGTGGAAGAGCGTAATCCCATTACCGCGCCCGCGGTCAATCCCTACACCTGGCAGAACCATCTTTACGACAAGACGCAGCCGGAAAACCTTGATTTCCTGCGCAAGTTCCGCGCCGTCCTGAACGAATACCACGCCGCCGCGGTGGGTGAGGTGGGCGATGACCAGCGCGGGCTGGAAATCCTTGGCCAGTATACCGCCGGTGATGATCTGATGCACATGTCCTATGCGTTCGAACTGCTGTCGGACCACATGCCGACCCCCGACTACATCACCGGCGTGATGACCAAGATCGCCGAGGTGGCCGCCGATGGCTGGGTCTGCTGGGCGTTTTCCAACCATGATGTGCCGCGCCACATTTCGCGCTGGAACCTGACGGATGCGGGCGCACGCTGCTTCACCACGCTGATGATGTGCCTGCGCGGGTCGGTGTGCCTTTATCAGGGCGAGGAGCTGGCCCTGCCGGAATCCGAAGTCGCCTTTGAGGATCTTCAGGATCCTTACGGCAAACGGTTCTGGCCCGCGTTCAAGGGGCGCGACGGCTGCCGCACGCCGATGGTGTGGGAACCCAGCAACCAGAACGGCGGCTTTTCGCAGGGCTTTCCCTGGCTGCCGGTCAGCCATGACCACCTGAACCGCGCCGTCAGCACCCAGGAACAGGACCCCGCCGCGATCCTGCACCATTACCGCCGCGCCGTTTCCTTCCGGCATGCGCATCACGCGCTGGCCAAGGGGTCGATCGACGATCTGGGCACTGACGGCAGCATCCTGCATTTCGTCCGCACCCAGCCGGACGAGAGCATCTTCTGCGCCTTCAACCTCCGCCACGAGCCTGCGGTGATGGAGATGCCCGCCGGCAAGTGGCGCCAGATCGGGGCCGAACTGGGCAGTACCGGCGTGGCACCGGACGGCAGGATACATCTTGGCCCCTGGCAGCCCGCGCTGCTGGTCCGGGTCACGTGACACAACCACAAGATCCTTAGGGAGGGGACCGCATGGCAAACCTGAAGCTGAAGGATGTCGCCAAGACCTACGGCGGCACGATCAACGTGCTTAAAGACATCAACCTCGACATCAAGCAGGGCGAGCTGATCGTTTTTGTCGGTCCCTCGGGCTGTGGCAAGTCCACATTGCTGCGGATGATCGCGGGGCTGGAAAAGATCACCAGCGGCACGCTGGAAATCGACGGGCAGGTGGTCAACAACGTGCCACCCGCCCAGCGCGGCATCGCGATGGTGTTCCAGAGCTACGCGCTTTATCCGCACATGACGGTGCGCGACAACATGAGCTTTGCGCTCAAGATCGCCAAGAAGTCACCGGAAGAGATTGAAAAGGCCGTGGCGAAGGCCGCGAAGATCCTGCAACTGGACGACTATCTTGACCGGTTGCCCAAGGCGCTGTCGGGGGGGCAGCGGCAGCGGGTGGCCATCGGGCGGTCGATCGTGCGCGATCCCAAGGTGTATCTGTTCGACGAACCCCTGTCCAACCTTGACGCGGCGCTGCGCGTGGCGACGCGGATCGAGATCGCGCAACTGAAAGAATCGATGCCCGACAGCACGATGATCTACGTCACCCATGACCAGGTCGAGGCGATGACGCTGGCGACACGCATCGTCGTGCTGGCCAACAAGGGCATCGCGCAGGTTGGCACGCCGCTGGATCTTTACGAGCGGCCAAATGGGGAATTCGTTGCGCAGTTCATCGGATCGCCGGCAATGAACCTGCTGCCGGGCGAGGTGATCGGGACGGGCAAGCGGACGCGGGTGAAGATGGGCAATGGCGGCGTCGCGGAATCGGACTATCCGACCCATGACGCGGACATGGGCCGCAAGGTCAAGGTCGGCGTGCGCCCCGAGGATTTCCTTGAGGTCGAGCCGGGTGCGGATTTTATCTTTAACGGCAAGGTCAACATCACCGAGGCGCTGGGCGAGGTGACGCTGCTTTATTTCGTCAAGGAGGCGGACGCATCGGACGCCGTCATCGCCAAGCTGCCGGGAATCCATTCCGGCCTGCGCGGGAAAGAGGTCAAGCTGGGCGCGGTCCCGGACAAGGTGCACATCTTTGCCGACGGCAAATCGCTGCTTTACAGATAGCGGAACCGGACGCGGAACCGGGGCTTTATCCGACCGGCGCAAAGCCCAGGATCAGCTGGCGCAAGCCCAGCGCCGCCCCCGCAAAGATCGCCGCCGCCGTCACCGGCGCGCTGTAGGCCAGTAGCGAAAACGCGCTGAGGCCCTGACCGACGGTGCACCCCATCGCAATCACCGCGCCCGTGCCCATGAGCACCGCGCCCAGGATCTGGCGGCGCAATTCGCGCGGATCTTCGCAGGCTTCCCAGCGGAAATGCCCCTTCCAGAGCGAGCCGAGGAAGGCGCCGGTCCAGACCCCGGCGACCGATCCCACGGCAAAGCTGACCGGGCGGGCGCTGCCGGACATGAACCACAGGATCGTCTCGCCCACGGGTGCCGCAAAGCTGTGCGATGCAATGGGCAGCGCCTCGAACCCGGTGCTGGCGATCCATGCGGTGCCAAGCCATCCCGAAATCACCGCAACGCCGACCATGCCGGCCCAGAACACCTGCCCGGGCCGGTCCCACAGCGGACGCGAAGCTAGCGATCCTGCAAGGATCAGCGCCCCAGCCACCAGTCCGATCAGGGTTGCGGGCAGCCCCGTCAGCGTGGCCGCCAGATGTGCAAGTCCGGACGGTACCACATCGGTGGTGGCGACCTGCGGGAACAGGGCCGCGCGCAGGGGCGCCACCGGGCCGCTCAGCACGGTATAGGCGGTGACCCCCATGACCAGCACGATGACAAAGCTGCGCAGATCGCCGCCACCCAGCCGCGCCAGCGCGCCAAAGCCGCAGTTGCCCGCCAGCGCCATGCCATAGCCGAACAGCAGCCCGCCCAGGATCGACGCCAAAGGTTGCCAGCGCGCGCCAAGGTAGGGGGTTTCAAAGGCCCCGAGCCAGCCGGTCCCGAGCAGGGAAAAGGTGCCGATCACCGCAACGCCGATGGCGACGCCCCAAAGGCGCATCCGCACCGCCGAGCCGCCGTACAGCAGATCCTCGATCGCGCCGAGGCTGCAAAAACGGCCCAGCCGTGCGGCAAGGCCCAGCAGCAAGCCACCAAAAAGCCCGACACAGGCAACCGCCAGATGTTCGAAAGTCATGCCGGGCATGTCTGGTCCTTCCTCCCTGACCTGACGTGCAGTGAGCAATGACTATGCAGACGTATTCGAATGTTTGCAAGTGTTTCCTGCGGCACAGGATGACGTGCCGCTGCGCCAGGCCGGCCGCGTGGTCAGTCGTCCTTGCAGAACAGTTCGTAGACACATTCCAGCATCTTGCGCGGGCGGTCGTCGGCCAGCCGGTAATAGATCGCCTTGCCGTCGCGGCGCGGCACCACCAGACCTTCGAGCCGCAGGCGCGACAGCTGTTGCGACACGGCGGCCTGACGGGCCGACAGAAGATCCTCAAGCTCAGTCACGGACTTCTCGCCGGTGACCAGATGGCAGAGAATCATCAGCCGCCCCTCGTGGCTGATCGCCTTGAGAAATGCGGCGGCATTCGCAGCCTTTCCGGCGATCCGGTCGAATTCGGCGTCGGACATGTCGGTGCTTAGGACGGGCAGGGCCATGATCAGAGATCCTGTTGAATATCGGAAGGGTGCGAAGAAACAGCGGCAGCCTGCATCAGGACGATTCCTGTTCAAAATCGGTGTGTTCGTCAAGTATCAGGTTCAGCAGACCCCAGAAGAAATCCTCGCCCGGGTAACCTTCGATCCGGGCCTGTTCCTGCCCGTTGTCGACCAGGACGAAGGTGGGGGTGAAACTGACCTTGCGGGCATATGTGATGCCTTCGGGCGGGCCGGCGCGCAGATCCGCGCGCAGCAGCGGCGCGAATTGTCCTTCGGGGGTCATGGGATAGATCGGCGCGATGGTATCGTCCCACAGGGCGCAGTAAACGCAGCCGGGCTGCTCCACCATGACAAGCACCGGATCGGCGCGTGCCACGCCGGTCCACAGAACCAGAGCGGCCGCGAGGCTTGCGATTATCCGTGACATTTTCTGACGACCCGATTGACGTTACCTGATCCCATAACTTAATCTGAATATGTGAATTGATCAAGGATGGGCGCCGAAATGCTGGACATGTCATTTGCCGGTGCTGCCTTTGCAGGCATTCTGAGCTTTTTCACGCCCTGCATCCTGCCGATGGTGCCGTTCTACCTGTGCTACATGGCCGGATTGTCGATGTCGGAACTGCGCAGCGACACCGGCATCGCGCCCGGAGCGCAGCGGCGCCTGGTGCTGTCATCGGTGTTCTTTGCGCTGGGCGTGACGACGATCTTTGTGCTGATGGGCATGGGGGCCACTGCGCTGGGGCAGGCGTTTGCCGACTGGCGCCAGCCGCTCAGCTATGTGGCGGCTCTGGTGCTGGCGGTGTTCGGCCTGCATTTTCTGGGCGTGATCCGGGTGCCGCTGCTCTACCGCGAGGCGCGCATCGAAAGCACGGCAGAGCCGAAGACGGTGATGGGCGCCTATGTGATGGGGCTGGCCTTTGGCTTTGGCTGGACACCCTGCGTCGGGCCGGCGCTGGCGTCGATCCTGATGATCGCTTCGGGCATGGGCGACATCTGGCGCGGCGGTCTGCTGCTGATGGTCTATGGCCTGGGCATGACCGCGCCGTTCATCATCGCGGCGCTGTTTTCCGGCCCGTTCCTGCGGTGGAGCGCGCGGCATCGCGGTGCCCTGGCCTATGTGGAAAAGGTTATGGGTGTGATGTTGATCGTTTTTGCTATTCTGATCGTGACTGACAGCGTGAATCTGATTGCGGGTGCGATGATCCGGTGGTTTCCGGGCTTCACATCCCTTGGCTGAAAAGGGAGGCGAATATGAGACATTTCATGATTGCGGCTGTTGCTGCCGTGATGGCGCTGCCGGTCTGGGCGGCGGAACTGGGCGACGATGGCCTGCACAAGACCGACTGGATGCGCGACACCTTCAAGGACCTGCGCGAGGATCTGGAAGAGGCCAATGCCGAGGGAAAGCGCCTTGTGCTGTTCTTTGAACAGCGTGGCTGCATCTACTGCACCCAGATGCACGAGGAGGTGTTTCCACGCCCCGAGATCAGCGGTTACATCGCGGAGAACTATTTTGTCGTGCAGCTGAACCTGCATGGCGACACCGAAGTCACCGATCTGGACGGCGAGGTGCTGAGCGAAAAGGAAGCCGCGCGCAAGTGGCGCATCCTGTTCACGCCGTCGCTTCTGTTCCTTCCCGAAGAGGTTGCGGCGGGTGAGTCGGTGGCCGAGGCGGCAGTGGCGGTGATGCCGGGGGCCTTTGCGGCGGGAACCACGCTCGACATGTTCACCTGGGTGAATGAAAAGCGATATGCGCTTGAAACCGATGAGGATTTCCAGCGATACCACGCAAGAATGATTCAGGAACGCGACGACGGCCGGACAGATTGAACATACGCATTCATTCATTTTTGTGAATTTGTCTTGCCTCTGGGGCGCTTCGTGCCCTACGATAACCATCAGGTCGATACGACACGAGATCGGACAGCCTAGGGAGGGACCATGCGGCTTTCAACACTCACACTGGCCATGACGCTGGCGGCGGGCGTGGCATATGCCAACCCTGTCGCACCCGGCGACGTGAGCTATACCGAATACGGCGCGATCGAGGCATCGCTGAGCGGTGCGCCCGGCGATGCGGTCAATGGCGCCAGTGTCGCGTCAAGCCGTGCGATGGGCAACTGCGTGGCGTGCCACAAGGTCTCGTCGCTTGACGCGGCATTCCAGGGCGAGGTCGGCCCCAGCCTGGACGGCGTCGCCGACCGCTGGAGCGAATCAGAGCTGCGCGGTATCGTGGCCAATGCCAAGAAAACATACGAGGGCACGATCATGCCGTCGTTCTACAAGATCTCCGGTTTTGTGCGTCCCGGCGACGCCTTTACCGGCAAGGCCGCACAGGGCGAACTGGATCCGTTGCTGAGTGCGCAGCAGATCGAGGATGTCGTGGCGTTCCTGATGACGTTGAAGGCGCAGTAACCGCGCCCCCAGGATACTGGCGCAAACCCTGCGCCGTGAGACAAGGAGACGACGATGAATTTCACAAGACGTGAAACCATGGCCATGGCGGTCGGCGCGGCGCTGACGAGCTTTCTGCCGTTCCGCGCCAATGCGGCCGTGGTCGATGACCTGATCGCCGAATTCACCGGCGGCGCCGAGATGGGCGAGGAGGGTGTCACGCTAACCGCGCCCGAAATTGCCGAGAACGGCAATACCGTGCCGATCGAGGTCAGCGCCCCTGGCGCCTCGGCCATCCTGATCCTGGCTGCGGGCAATCCCACGCCGCCCGTGGCGGAATTCAAGTTCGGCCCCCTGGCCGGAAGCCAGACCGCCAGCACCCGCATCCGCCTTGCCGGGACGCAGGACGTGATCGCCATCGCCCAGCTGGGTGACGGCAGTTTCGCGCGCACCAGCAAGACGATCAAAGTCACCATCGGCGGCTGCGGCGGCTGAGTTCAGGAGTAAGACACATGGCATCAGGCGTAAAACCCCGCGTCAAGGTCCCCGGTTCGGCATCCGCCGGAGAGGTGATCATCATCAAGACGCTGATCAGTCACCAGATGGAATCCGGCCAGCGCAAGGACGGCGATGGCAACACGATCCCGCGTTCGATCATCAACCGCTTCACCTGCGAATTCAACGGCGAATCCGTGCTCGATGTGAAGATGGAACCGGCGATCTCGACCAACCCGTATTTCGAATTCGAGGCCAAAGTGCCGGAAACCGGCGAATTCAAGTTCACCTGGTATGACGACGACGGCGATGTCTACGAGGACACCAAAGCCGTCACTGTCGGCTGAACCGGGCAGCGACCGGGCCTGTAAAAGGCCCGGCGCCACAAAAGGGAGGGATAAGATGCTGAGAAGAACAACAACCATACTGGCCGCCGGCCTTGTTGCCGTGGCGACTGGGGCCTGGTCCGACGCGGATGACAACGAACTGGTCGTGAACGACGAGATCGAGATCACCACCCAGGCCGCCGCGCCTGCACATGTCGAGGGCCTGTCCGAGATCTATTCCGGCTGGCGCTTCCGCGAGGTGGACACACAGGCGGCGCAGATGGACGATTTCGACAATCCCGCCTTTCTGGCCGTCGATGCGGCGCAGATCAAATGGGACACGGTCGAGGGCGAGGCGGGCAAGTCCTGCGCGTCCTGCCACGATGATGTGATGGAAAGCATGAAGGGCGTGCGCGCCGTCTATCCCAAATGGAACGAGACCGCCGGAGAGGTCCGCACCCTTGCCATGCAGATCAACGCCTGCCGGACCGAGAACCTTAAGGCCGAAGCCTATGGCTATACCTCGAACGACATGACCGCCATGGAGGCGCTGATTTCCGTGCCGTCACGCGGGATGCCGATGGATGTCGCCATCGACGGACCGGTGCAGTCGACCTGGGAACAGGGCAAAGAGATGTATTATACGCGCTACGGCCAGCTCGAACTGTCCTGCTCGAACTGCCATGAGGACAATTATGGCAACTACATCCGCGCCGACCACCTGAGCCAGGGCCAGACCAACGGCTTTCCGGTCTACCGGTTGAAGAATACCAAGCTCAACCAGGTGCAGGACCGCTTCAAGGGCTGCATCCGCGACACACGCGCCGAAACGTTCAATCCCGGCAGCCCGGAATTTGTCGCGCTCGAGCTTTATGTCGCATCGCGCGGCAACGGTCTGGGTGTCGAGGCACCCAGCGTCCGCAACTGAGTCACGACCCCGCGCCGACGATCACGGCGCGGGGTTTTTCAATGAAAACTCATGCACACATGCGCATGTGTAATTTCCGGAAAGGTCGACAATGATCTCTCGTCGTGACTTCATGCAGGTGTCCATGGCCGCCTCGGCGCTTGTCGGGGCCTCGGGCTTTGGCAACTGGTCCCGTCTGGCCGCGCAGCAACGGCTGACGCAGGATCAGCTTTTGCAGTTCGACAGCTTTGGCAATGTGTCGCTGATCCACATCACCGACATTCATGCCCAGTTGAAGCCGGTCTATTTCCGCGAACCCGAAATCAACATCGGCGTCGGCCCCAACCGGGGCGAGGTGCCGCATGTCACCGGCGCCGATTTCCGCAAGATGTACGGGATCGAGGACGGATCCCCTGCGGCCTATGCGCTGACCTACAACGACTTTTCGGCACTGGCTGCGGAATACGGCCGGATCGGCGGGCTGGACCGCATCGCAACCGTGGTCAACGCGATCCGCGCCGAACGGCCTGACGCGCTCTTGCTGGACGGAGGCGACACCTGGCACGGCAGCTATACCTGTCACCACACGGCGGGACAGGACATGGTCAACGTTATGAACGGGCTGAAACCCGATGCGATGACCTTTCACTGGGAATTCACGCTCGGGTCGGACCGGGTGAAGGATATTGTCGCCGGACTGCCCTTTGCCGCGCTGGGTCAGAACATATTCGACGCCGAATGGGACGAACCCGCCGAGGCATTTGCCCCCTATCAGTTCTTTGAACGCGGCGGCGTCAAGATCGCGGTGATCGGGCAGGCGTTTCCCTACATGCCCATCGCCAACCCCGGCTGGATGTTCCCCGAATATTCGTTCGGCATCCGTGATGCGCACATGCAGCAGATGGTGGACGAGGTGCGCGGGCAGGGGGCCGAACTGGTGGTCTTGCTGAGCCACAACGGTTTCGACGTGGACAAGAAGATGGCCGGCATCGTGTCCGGTATCGACGTGATCCTGACGGGGCACACCCATGACGCTCTGCCCGAACCGGTGCTTGTGGGCGAAACCATCCTGATCGCGTCCGGCAGCAACGGCAAATTCGTCAGCCGCGTTGATCTGGACGTGCGCGACGGGCGGATGATGGGTTTCCGTCACAAGCTGATCCCGGTGTTTGCGGATGTGATCGCGCCAGATCCGGCGATGACCGCGCTGGTTGACGAACAGCGCGCGCCGTTTCAGGCTGAACTGTCCGAAGTTATCGGCACCGCCGGCGCGCTGCTCTACCGGCGCGGCAATTTCAATGGCTCTTGGGATGACGTGATCTGCGACGCGCTGCTGTCTGAACGCGACGCCGAGATTGCGCTGTCGCCCGGCGTGCGCTGGGGGCCGTCGATCCTGCCCGGTCAGGACATCACCCGCGAGGATATCTGGGGCGTCACCGCGATGAGCTATCCCAATGCCTACCGCACGGAAATGACGGGCGAATTCCTCAAGGTGGTGATGGAGGACGTGGCTGACAACCTGTTCAACCCCGACCCGTTTTACCAGCAGGGCGGCGATATGGTGCGCGTGGGTGGCATGGGCTACCGCATCGACGTGACCAAACCGCAGGGCGATCGGATTTCCGAAATGACCCTGCTGTCCAGTGGCGAAGCGATCGATCCCGCGCGCAACTATGTGGTCGCCGGCTGGGCCAGCGTGAACGAAGGCACGGAGGGCCCGCCGATCTGGGACGTGGTGGAAAGCCACATCCGAAAACAGGGCACGGTGTCGCCCACTGAAAACACCAGCGTGACGGTGGCCGGGGCCTGAGGCCCCGCCGACTGCACGCGAAAAATTTGGCAATTTCATTCACATAAGCGCATGTGTTGATATGAAGGGAGGCAGGACATGACGTCCGACATCAAACCGGAACGGGCTTCGCGCCGGGCGTTCCTAAAGGCATCCCTGGCGGCAGGTGGCACGCTTGCCGGGGCCGGGATGGCCCGCGCCGCCGATCCGCTGATCACCGAGGTTCAGCCCTGGGCGCAGGGCTTTGGCGATCCGGTGGACGCGACACCCTACGGCCTGCCGATCCGGTTCGAGGCGGATGTGATCCGGCGCAACGTGCCCTGGCTGACCGCCGACACGATCAGTTCGATCAACTTCACGCCGATCCACGCGCTGGACGGCACGATAACGCCCCAGGGCTGCGCGTTCGAGCGGCACCATTCGGGCGCCATCGAACTGGCCAAACCCGATTACCGCCTGATGATCAACGGCATGGTGGACCGGCCGCTGGTGTTCTCCTACGAGGATCTGGAACGGTTTCCCCGCGAAAATCACGTCTATTTCCTCGAATGTGCGGCCAATACCGGCATGGAATGGGCCGGGGCGCAGCTGAACGGTGCCCAGTTCACCCATGGCATGATCCACAACATGGAATATACCGGCGTGCCCCTGCGCACCCTGATCGAGGAAGCGGGGTATGACACCTCGGCCCGATGGATCTATGTCGAAGGTGCCGATGCGTCCGGCAACGGGCGGTCGATCCCGATGGACAAGGCGCTTGACGATGTTCTGGTCGCGTTCAAGGCAAACGGAGAGGCGCTGCGCAAGGAGCATGGCTATCCGGTGCGTCTGGTCGTGCCCGGCTGGGAAGGCAACATGTGGGTCAAGTGGCTGCGCCGGATCGAAGTGACCGACCAGCCGGTGGAAAGCCGCGAAGAAACCAGCAAATATACCGATGTCATGGCGGACGGATCCGCGCGCAAGTTCACCTTTGTGATGGATGCGAAATCGGTCGTGACCTCGCCCAGCCCGCAGGCGCCGATCACCCACGGCACCGGGCCGCTGGTCATCACCGGCCTGGCCTGGTCGGGCCATGGGCGCATCACCCGCGTCGATGTCAGCACCGATGGCGGCATGACCTGGCAGACCGCAAGGCTGGCGCAGGAAGGGCAGGACAAGGCGATGACACGGTTCTACCTCGACACGGTCTGGAACGGCGAAGAGATGTTCGTCCAGTCCCGCGCCATGGACGAGACAGGCTATGTCCAGCCGACCAAGACGCAACTGCGCGAAGTGCGCGGGCTGAATTCGGTCTATCACAACAACTGCATCCAGACCTGGTGGATCAAACCGACGGGAGAGGCTGAAAATGTCGAAGTTTCCTAGTACACTCTGCGCCACCCTGACCGGTCTTGCGCTGGCCTTCCCGGCGCTGGCCGATCCCTACGGCCTTGGCCGTGCGGCCGCCCCGGACGAGATCGCGGCATGGGATCTGGACGTGGCGCCCGATGGCACCGGCCTGCCCGAAGGCCAGGGTTCGGTTGCGGACGGCGAAGTCCTGTTTTCGGACAATTGCGCCGCCTGTCACGGCGAATTCGCCGAAGGCATCGGCAACTGGCCCAAGCTTGCCGGGGGTGACGGCACGCTGGCCAATCAGGACCCGGTCAAGACGGTCGGTTCGTTCTGGCCCTATCTGTCGACCGCCTGGGATTACGTCCACCGCTCGATGCCCTTCGGCAACGCCCAGAGCCTGAGCGCTGACGAGGTCTATGCGATCACCGCCTATATCCTGTATTCCAATTTCCTGGTGGAAGACGACTTTGTGCTGAGCCGCGCGAATTTCACCGAGGTCGAGATGCCCAACGCCGACGGCTTCTTTCCCGACGACCGGGCCGAAACGGAATACGCCAGATGGCGCGGCGAACCCTGCATGACCGCCTGCAAGGACAGTGTGAAGATCACAATGAAGGCAACGGTGCTGGACGTTACCCCGGACGAGACGGCGACCGGTGCGGAAGCAACGGCCGCGACCCCGGATGCCGCCACACCGGATGTGGACCCGACCCAAGAGGGCGCGACCGAAGACAGTGGCACGCAACAGACGGCGCTGGATCCTGCGCTGGTGGCGGCGGGCGAAAAGGTCTTCGGCAAATGCAGGGCCTGCCATCAGGTCGGTGAGGACGCAAAGAACCGTGTCGGTCCGCAGTTGAACGGCATCGTCGGACGCCCTGTCGCCGCCGTCGACGGGTTCAATTATTCCGCGGCAATGGCCGACGCGGGCGGTGTCTGGGACGCCGATCATCTGGCGCAGTTCCTGAAAAATCCCAAGGCCACGATCAAGGGGACAAAGATGGCCTTTGCCGGCCTTAAAAAGGAAGACGACCTGCGGGCGGTGATCACTTATCTTGAAAGCGTCTCGGACCAGTAAGGCTTTGGAGCGGTCACAAGTGCGCGAGTGAGGTTATGACCGCGGTCATAACGGGGGCAGGCCACGGAGCAGTGGCCCCCCTTCAATCGAGGGGCGCGCCTGGACCAACAGTGTGCCCCGCCGCTGCAGGGCGTGACACGCACCGCGGGTGGATCCCGTAATGCCGATGCGGCCCGCGTCGGCACGGTTTCGTTTCCCCGCATGGCCGAATACCCGCTAATTCCCCGCCAGCCCTTGCAGCCCCCCATGCCCAATACTAAGACTCGGATAATACCTTGGCGGTATGAAGCGACAAACAAGAGGCAGGCGGATTATGAGAGACCCAGTTGAAACCTACATGAACCTCGTGCCAATGGTGGTCGAACAGACCAGCCGGGGCGAACGGGCCTATGACATATTCTCGCGCCTGCTGAAGGAGCGGATCATCTTCATCAACGGCCCGATCCACAGCGGGATGAGCCACCTTGTCGTGGCGCAGCTGCTGCACCTCGAGGCGGAAAACCCGTCCAAGGAAATCAGCATGTATGTCAACTCTCCGGGCGGAGAGGTCAGCGCGGGCCTGTCGATCTACGACACGATGCAATACATCAAGCCCAAGGTTTCCACACTCGTCTGCGGCATGGCCGCGTCCATGGGATCGCTGATCGCCATCGGGGGCGAAAAGGGCATGCGGTTCGCGCTGCCGAATGCAGAGATCATGATTCACCAGCCGTCCGGCGGATCGCAGGGTATGGCCGAGGATATTCTCATTTCCGCGCGCCACATCGAACGCACCCGCGAGCGGATGTATCAGCTTTATGTCAAGCATTCCGGTCAGACCCTCAAGGCGGTGCAGAAGGCGCTGGACCGCGATCTTTGGATGACCCCCGAAGAGGCCAAGGACTGGGGACATATCGACGAAATCGTGACAAGCCGCGAAGCCGTCGAAGAGGCAAAGCCCTGAGCGTGACGGATCATCCGCAGGGGGCAATGGCCCCCTGTGGTGAAATTTGCGATTGTAGAGCGGAAATGCCTGTCCTAAGCTGACAGGAACTTGGCGGATGGTTCGTTTTCACCTTTTGGAGTGGAGCTGGCCAGACGGTGACTAAAGCCGAGAAAGGTGCGAAATGGCGACGAATTCTGGCGGTGACAGCAAGAACACTCTTTACTGCAGCTTCTGTGGAAAGAGCCAGCATGAGGTCCGCAAACTGATCGCCGGCCCGACCGTGTTCATCTGCGACGAATGTGTCGAGCTGTGCATGGACATCATCCGGGAAGAGACCAAAGGTTCGGGTCTGAAGGCAGCTGATGGCGTGCCGACGCCGCGCGACATCTGCAACGTTCTGGACGATTACGTGATCGGCCAGATGATGGCAAAACGCGTGCTGTCGGTGGCGGTGCACAACCACTACAAGCGGCTCAACCACAGCGCCAAGACCAACGACATCGAACTGAGCAAGTCCAACATCCTGCTGATCGGCCCGACCGGCTGTGGCAAGACGCTGCTGGCTCAGACGCTGGCGCGGATCCTGGACGTGCCGTTTACAATGGCGGATGCGACCACCCTGACCGAGGCTGGCTATGTCGGCGAGGATGTCGAGAACATCATCCTCAAGCTACTGCAATCGTCGGAATACAATGTCGAACGGGCGCAGCGCGGGATCGTCTACATCGACGAGGTCGACAAGATCACCCGCAAGTCCGAGAACCCCAGCATCACCCGCGACGTGTCGGGCGAGGGCGTGCAGCAGGCGTTGCTCAAGCTGATGGAAGGCACGGTTGCCTCTGTTCCGCCGCAGGGCGGGCGCAAGCATCCGCAGCAGGAATTCCTTCAGGTCGATACGACGAACATCCTGTTCATCTGCGGCGGTGCCTTTGCCGGGCTTGACCGGATCATCAGCCAGCGCGGCAAGGGGTCGGCCATGGGCTTTGGTGCTGATGTGCGCGACGTTGAATCGCGTGGCGTGGGCGAGGTTTTCAAGGAACTCGAACCCGAGGATCTGCTGAAATTCGGTCTGATCCCGGAATTCGTCGGTCGTCTGCCGGTTCTGGCCACGCTTGAGGATCTGGACGAGGATGCGCTGGTCACCATCCTGACCCAGCCCAAGAACGCCCTGGTCAAACAATACCAGCGCCTGTTCGAGATGGAGGATACTGCGCTGACCTTCACCGACGACGCACTGACCGCGATTGCCAAGCGTGCGATTGCCCGCAAGACCGGTGCGCGCGGCCTGCGTTCGATCCTCGAGGCGATCCTGCTTGAGACGATGTTCGAACTTCCGGGCATGGACGATGTGATCGAGGTGGTGGTGAACGAAGAGGCCGTGACTTCGGACGCCAAGCCGCTGATGATCTACGCCGATCAGAAGAAAGAGCCGGCCACAGCGGGCTGAAACTTGTTCGGGACCATGCGACAGGGCGGGGCAGGACCCCGCCCTTTTTGCATTTCACCGACAGAAGGATCGTTGACTCGGGCGTGGGCGCGCGCGTTCATGCGCGCCAGTTGGCCCGGCGACGGAAAGGATTCCCCATGACGATCAGACGCATCCGCTATGGCAGCCCGATAGAGGAGAGGATCGGCTATTGCCGTGCCGTCGTTGCGGGCGGATTCGTGCATGTGGCGGGCACCGTGGGGCAGGGCGACACGGTGGAAGAGCAGTGCCGCACCGCGCTTGGCACCATCGGTTGGGCACTGCGGCAGGCCGGGTGCAGCTTCGAAGATGCGGTGCGGGTGACCTACTACCTGCCCGCCGCCGCGGATTTCGAGAAATGCTGGCCGATCCTGTCGGAAACCTTCGGGGACAATCCGCCCGCCGCCACGATGATCGAGTGCGGCCTGATCAATGCCAGCTACCGGATCGAAATCGAACTGACCGCGCTGGCACCCCGACCGGCGTGAGCGGGGCCTCGGCCCGGCGGTCTGCACCCGCAAGGCTGCACCTGCGGCAAGGCGGTGCTGGACCTTGATCCTGGGATGGGCCATAGAGGGATGTGAACCACCAAGGAGTCGTCCATGGGCATTCTGAGCAACCTTCTGCGCGCCGTGACCTGGTGGAACGGCCAGACGCTGAACACCCAGTTCCATACATGGCGCAAGGGAAAGCGCGTCGGCGATGACGCGCAGGGCAATATCTTTTACCAGACCGCGGACGGCAAGCGCCGCTGGGTCATCTTCAACGGCGAGGCCGAGGCAAGCCGGATCGGACCCGAGTGGCATGGCTGGCTGCACCACACCTATCAGGAACCGCCGACCGAGCGTCCCATGGCCCATAAGGCATGGGAAAAGCCGCATCAGGAGAACCTGACCGGCACCGCGCAGGCCTATGCGCCGGCCGGGTCCATCCGGCGTGTCGCCCCCGTCGAGCGCAGAGATTACGAGGCGTGGAGCCCGGAATAGACCGCGTAATCAAGGCGAAGACATCCGCCAAACCTGCGCGGGGCACCCCGGCATGAAACACCTGTGCGGCGCGGTCGGGCGGTATGCGCCCGACAGTCCCCCTCAAAAAGGCAAGTCATGATGCGTTTCGCCCCCCTGTTCGCTTGTTTTCTGCTTTCCGCCGGCATGGGGACGGCACAGGAGGCCGTGACCGCCACTGACGGCGCCACGCTCCGGGCGCTGGACAAGCTGAGCGGCAAGGTTACGGACATGCAACTGTCCAGGGGACAGCGTCAGGCTCTGGGCCGGATCGAGGTGGAACTGGGCGACTGCCGCTATCCCGAAGGCAACCCGGCCGGAGACGCTTATGCCTTTGTGACGATCCGCGAGGCTGGCACGCCGGACCCGGTGTTCCGCGGATGGATGGTCGCTTCGGCGCCCGCTCTCAACGCCATGGACCATCCGCGCTATGATGTCTGGGTCATGCGCTGCCAGACCTCGTGACCTGATGCGGCAAGCGGTCTGGCCCTGAAATCCGCCGGTTTTTCCAACGCATCCTGCAACTTCTGGTGATATGCTGACCGCGAAATCTCGATCGCGCCGAGCGACGCCAGATGGGGGGTCAGGAATTGCGTGTCGAACAATGCGAACCCGGTGCGCCGCAGATGATCCACAAGCCAGGCCAGGGCCAGTTTCGAGCCGTCGGTGCGCCGTGAAAACATGGATTCGCCACAAAAGGCTGCCCCGAGGGTGACACCGTAGACGCCCCCAACCAGCAATCCATCCTGCCAGATCTCAAGCGATTGCGCGTCCCCCTGGGCGAAGAGCGTCATGTAAAGTTTCCGGATCTCTGGATTGATCCAGGTTTCCGGACGGTCCGCGCAGGCGTCGATGACTGATTCGAAATCCGTGTTCACCGTGGCGATGTGGTCGCCCCGGCGCAGCCTGCGCGACAGGCTGCGGGACAGGTGGAACCCGTCGAGGGGGAGTATTCCCCGCCGCCGCGGATCGACCCAGAAGATGTCGGGGTCGTCACGGCTGTCGGACATCGGAAAGATGCCGCTGCGATAAGCCTGAAGCAGAAGGGTCGTCGAGACGGTCACGCCGGTGCCTACGCAAAAGTTTTCTGAAAACTTTTGGCAAGACTTTTGCCAAAAGTCTTGGGCGCCTGTGGGGACGTTTTGCGCATCAGCCCTGTATCGGTGCCTGTTCCAGCCAGGTCTCCAGCCAGTGGATGTTATAATCGCCTGAATGGATGTCGGGTTCCTGAAGCAGGGCGTGAAAAAGGGGAATGGTTGTGTCCACCCCGTCCACGATCAGTTCGCCCAGGGCCCGGTTCAGCCGCGCCAGGGCCTCTGGGCGGTCGCGGCCGTGCACGATCAGCTTGCCGATGAGGCTGTCGTAGTAGGGCGGAATTCGGTAGCCGTCATAGAGGGCCGAGTCGATCCGCACCCCAAGGCCGCCGGGGGCATGGTATTGGGTGATCCGGCCCGGCGAGGGTGAGAAGTTCGGCAGCTTTTCCGCATTGATCCGCACTTCGATCGCGTGCCCGTTGATCTTCAGTTCTTCCTGCCGGAACGACATCGGCAGGCCGGCCGCGACGCGGATCTGTTCTCGCACCAGATCGACGCCGAAGATACCTTCGGTCACGGGATGTTCGACCTGAAGGCGCGTGTTCATTTCGATGAAGTAGAATTCGCCCTTTTCATACAGGAATTCCACCGTGCCCGCGCCGGCATAGTCGATCTTGGCCACGGCATCGGCGCAGACCTTGCCGATGCGCGCGCGCTCTTCTTCGGTGATGCAGGGGCCGGGGGCTTCCTCGAACACCTTCTGGTGCCGCCGCTGGAGCGAACAGTCCCGTTCGCCCAGATGTACGGCACCGCCCTTGCCATCGCCGAAGACCTGAATCTCGATATGGCGCGGCGTGGTGAGGTACTTTTCGATATAGACCTCGTCGTTGCCAAAGGCCGCTTTCGACTCGGACCGGGCGGTGAGAAAGGCGCGCTCCATCTCCGAATCGTCGTTCGCGACCTTCATGCCGCGTCCGCCGCCACCAGCAGTGGCCTTGATGATCACCGGATAGCCGATTTCGGCGCCCACAGTCCGGGCTGTATCGAGGTCGGGAACAGAGCCGCCCGAGCCCGGGACACAGGGCACGCCCAGCGCCTTCATCGTTTCGATCGCGGTGATCTTGTCGCCCATGACGCGGATGTGTTCCGCGGTCGGGCCGATGAAGGTCAGGCCGTGATCCTCGACGATCTGGACGAACTTGGCGTTTTCCGACAGGAAGCCGTAGCCGGGATGGATCGCCTGTGCGCCGGTGACTTCGCAGGCCGAGATGATCGCAGGGATCAGCAGGTAGCTGTCAGCCGAGGGCGGCGGGCCTATGCAGATCGTCTCGTCTGCCATGCGCACGTGCATCGCATCGCTGTCGGCGGTCGAGTGGACGGCCACAGAGGCGATGCCCATCTCGCGGCAGGCCCGGATGACGCGAAGGGCGATTTCGCCGCGATTGGCGATCAGGATCTTGTCAAACATGTCCTGTGCCTTATTCGAGAATCACGAGCGGGGCACCGTATTCGACCGGGGCGCCATCCTCGACAAGGATGCGACGGACGGTGCCGGACCGTGGCGCGGGAATGTGGTTCATGGTTTTCATCGCCTCGACGATCAGCAGCGTGTCGCCTTCGGACACCTGTTGGCCCACGCGGATGAAGGCGGGGGCTTCCGGCTCTCCCTGCATGTAGACGGTTCCGACCATGGGTGAGGTGACGGCGCCGGGATGGGCAGCCGGATCTTCGACCAGTCCGGCGGGGGCGTCCACAGGGGCCGCATTGCCGGGGGGCGACGGCGCAGGTGCATAGACCGGCGCGGCGGGGACCGGATGCATCCGGCTTACGCGGACATTCAGGCTGTCGTCCTCGCCGTAATCGCGTTTCACCTGTACTTCGGTCAGGTCATTCTCGCGCAAGAGCTCTGCAAGTGCCTGAATGAAGGCCACATCTGAATCATAGGTTGTATTGGTCATGCCATCCTCGCCCGGTTCCTTTCGCGTCACGCCTGTCAGGCTGCGCGTGCGGTTGCCCGCTTATAGGGTATCAGTCCGGCCATGAAAAGCGATGCTGTGCGGTCGTTTCGGTTCGCCCCACGGCAGGCGCGTCCGGCGCGGGGCAAGGGGAGCCTGAAAGATTGCGCAAGGGCATGTCAGGCGGTGGAACGCTCGGCCTCCGTGGATTCGCGGCCGGGCAGGCCCGGTACCTGGCCGTAGCCGGTGTTTGCGGCGACGGGCCTTTGGTCCGCGACCGGTGCGGCCGGTTTCAGCGTGGCAGTTTCCGGAGGGGTAGCGGTTTCCGTTGCGGTGGCGGCTTTGTCGGTGCGGTCTTGTTTGGTCTGCGGCTGAAAGCGGGGGTCGGATGCGGCCCCGGCATCCCGGTCCGAGAGCAGATGCGCCTGCCGGTTCAGCAATTCGCTGATCTTGAGCTGCATGATCGACGGGGGTGCCACATGGGCGGACAGATCGGGCTGACCGCCAGTGGCCCGCCAGTCGGCCTGACCGCCAGTGGCCCGCCAGAACTGCGTCGGGGACTTTTCCTGCATCATTCCGGAATCGGTGGAGGATTGCGGCGAAACGGCCGGAACGCTTTTCGTTCGGCCGGTTTTCGACTGTCCGGTCGCGTCGGGCAGACCGAACGGATGGCCGGTCGAAAGCGGAGCAGCCCAGGTGGGCAGGACGGAAAAGTGCATTGTCGTCTCCTGTTGCTGAAAGACCTTTAAAGATGACGTTATCACAAAGTTCCCCGCCGTTTTCGGGGATATACGGAAAATTTGAGGCTTTAATTTGCAAAGTGCACTGCAAGCGACTGTTTTTGCAGCCAAAAGCGCGGATCACAAGCGGCAGAGGGCGGTGCGGGTGCTGACGCGCCAGGGCTCGCCCGCGCCGGTGCGTTGTGCCGAGATTTCATGCGCCGATGGGAACTTGTCACGTCTTTGTGACGTTGTTCCATAAGAAATCCTGCCGAGCCTGGCGGGATAGACAAAGGAACGTCACATGCTCGAATATGCAGGAATTGGCGGCCTCATCGTTCTCGCGCTGGACCTTTACGCAATCATTTCGATCTTCGGGTCCAACCGTGGCACGGGATCGAAGGTTCTTTGGATCCTGCTTATCCTTGTGCTCCCGATCCTCGGGTTCATCATCTGGCTGATCGCCGGGCCCCGGGAGTCGCGCAACCGCATCTGACCTTCTGCCTCTGGAGTGAGAACCATGCTTTACTGGGCGCTTCTTTTCTTCATCGTTGCGATCGTGGCCGGCGTCTTCGGCTTTGGCGGCATTGCCTCGGCTTCTGCGGGCATTGCGCAGATCCTGTTCGTGATCTTCCTTGTGCTGTTTGTAGTGGCCCTGCTGTTCCGGCTGCTGCGCAAGGTCTGAGCCGATCCGGCGACAGGGGAATATGAAAAACGCGCCGGAACGAATCCGGCGCGTTTTTTTGTTCAGAGGTGCTGAAATCCGGTTGTGAGACGAGGGCGGCTCCGGAACGCCGCCCCGGTTCGGTTACACCTTGAGCGTTTCGGTCGATGAGAAGAACATCGCCTGCGAGATGGCAGAGCGCACCTGATCTTCTGAGTAGGGCTTGGAGATCAGGAAGGCAGGTTCGGGCCGTTCGCCGGTCAGCAGCCTTTCGGGGAAGGCGGTGATGAAGATGACCGGGCGGTGGCCAAGTTCCGCCAGAAGATCGTGCACCGCATCCACGCCGGACGAATTGTCGGCCAGCTGGATGTCGGCCAGAATCAGGTCGGGCGCGTCGGATTTGCCCAGCTTGACCGCGCCGTCGCGGGTGCGGGCTACACCGGTCACGCGGTGGCCCAGATCGGCGACGATGCTTTCAAGGTCCATGGCGATGATCGCCTCGTCCTCGATGATCAGCACACGGCCAGAAATGCCGTCTGCCATCTCCTGACGGGCGACGTTAAGCAACTGTTCCGCCTCGTCATCGCCGATCTGCATGATCTCGGCCAGTTCATCGAGGGAAAATTCCTCGATCGTATGCAACAAAAGCGCTTCGCGGCTGTTGGTCGTCAGACGCTGAAGATGTTTCTGCGCGGCGGCACGGGGGCCCGAATCCTCTTCGACCACGGGGGCGCCGGTTGTCACCCATATACCTGTCTCTTATACACATCTGACGCTGCC
>JAGXGV010000075.1 GCA_024636635.1 Puniceibacterium sp. | reverse complement strand
TCTCGTGGGCTCGGAGATGTGTATAAGAGACAGGCACCGGGGGCACCGGCGGCGTCGATTACCTGAAAATGATGCTGGCGGTCGAACTGTTTCCCGAACTCTGGCACGTCCGCACCGACCTATGACTCTCAATCCGCTGAACAAAGGAGCCACGCCCATGCCTGCCCTCGGACCTTCGGCCCATGTGGACACCTTCACGCGGGACAACCTGCCGCCCGCCGATCTGTGGCCCGAGTTCCGGCTGGAGGGCTTTGACTATCCCGAGCGGCTGAATGCCGGGGTCGAGCTGACGGATGAGATGGTTGCGCGCGGGCATGGCGACCGCACGGCGCTGATCGGCAACGGGCGCAGGCGCACCTACAAGGAACTGGCCGACTGGACCAACCGGCTGGCCCATGTGCTGGTTTCGGATCTGGGCGTGAAACCGGGCAACCGGGTGCTGATCCGGTCGGCGAACAATCCGGCGATGGTAGCCTGCTGGCTGGCCGCGACCAAAGTGGGGGCCGTGGTGGTCAACACCATGCCCATGCTGCGGGCCGGTGAATTGACGGCCATCGTGGACAAGGCGGAAATCAGCCATGCCCTGTGCGACACGCGGCTGATGGACGAACTGGCCGCCTGTGCAAGATCGAGCCGGTTCCTGAAATCCATCACGGGCTTTGACGGCACGTCGAACCACGATGCCGACCTTGACCGGCTGGCGCTGGAAAAATCCGTGCTGTTCGATGCGGTGCCCACCGGGCGGGACGATGTGGCGCTGCTGGGCTTCACCAGTGGCACCACCGGCAGCCCCAAGGCGACGATGCATTTTCACCGCGACCTGCTGATGATCGCGGATGGCTATGCCGCCGAGGTGCTGGGCGTGACGCCTGAGGATATCTTTGTCGGCTCGCCCCCGCTGGCGTTCACCTTTGGTCTTGGCGGGCTGGCGGTGTTTCCGCTGCGCTTTGGGGCGGCGGCGACGCTGCTGGAAAACGCCTCTCCTCCGAACATGATCGAGATCATCCAGAAATACCGCGCCACCATCTGTTTCACCGCACCCACCGCGTACCGCGTGATGTTGCAGGCGATGGAGGACGGCGCCGACCTGTCCAGCTTGCGCGCCGCCGTGTCGGCGGGCGAAACGCTGCCCGCGCCGATCTACGAGGCGTGGATGGACAGGACCGGCAAGCCGATGCTGGACGGGATCGGTGCGACGGAAATGCTGCATATCTTTGTGTCCAACCGTTTTGACGACCACCGCCCGGCCTGCACCGGAAAACCCGTGCGCGGCTATCAGGCAAAGATCGTGGGCGAGGATGGCCAGGAGATGCCGCGCGGCACGGTGGGGCGATTGGCCGTGTGCGGTCCGACCGGGTGCCGGTATCTGGCCGATGACCGCCAGCGTGGCTATGTGCTGGACGGCTGGAACATCACCGGCGATGCGTTTTCCATGGACGATGACGGCTATCTGCACTTTGCCGCGCGCAATGACGACATGATCGTATCGTCCGGCTACAACATCGCAGGCCCCGAGGTCGAGGCGGCGCTGCTGTCGCACGACGCCGTGGCCGAATGCGCCGTGATCGGCCTGCCGGACGAGGCGCGCGGCATGATCGTGCAGGCGCATGTGGTGCTGGCGGACGGCGTGGCGCGGGACGCGGTCACGGTCAAGGCGTTGCAGGATCACGTCAAGGCGGTGATCGCGCCGTTCAAATACCCCCGTTCGGTCGTGTTCTGCGACGCCCTGCCCAAGACGCCGACCGGCAAGATCCAGCGGTTCGCCCTGCGGTCCGCGACCTGAAACATCCATACCCCCAACAGGAGACATGACATGACAGACTTACCCGGTGTGACCCCCGCCGCCGAGGCGCTTGGCGGCAAATCCTGGAACGTGGTCGGGCACACCTACACGCCCAAGCTGCATACGGCCAATGCGATGATCTGGCATGCGGATATCCCCGATGGCACCTTTGTGTCGCCGCATATCCACACGACGCAGGACGAATGGATCGTGATGCTGACCGGCAATCTGGAAATCGAATTCGGCGCTGATGTGCACAAGGCCGGACCCGGCGACACGATCCGCATGCCGATGGGGATTGCCCATGGCATCTTCAACCGCTCGGGTGCGCCTGCAACCTGCGTGTTCGGCGTGGCCCCATCGCGCAGGATCTTCGATCTGTTCGGCGCGCTGGACGGTGTGACGGACCCCGCCGAACTGGTGCGCATCTCGGCCGAACACGAGGTCGAATTCCTGCCGCCCCCCGACGCCGCGTGACGGCGTGGCACAGGGTCACGAGATGTTGCCGCCCGTGATCGCGCGGGCGGGCCCTGGGGGGCGGACATGACATTCCATCACCCCCAGAAGGTGTTGTTCCGGCATTGTGATCCGGCGGGGATCGTCTTTTATCCCCGCTATTTCGAGATGCTGAACGACTGCGTCGAGGCGTTCTTTGACGAGGCGCTGGGCTGGTCGTTCGAGGCGATGCACAGGGTGGGCGCCGTGCCCACGGTCGAGATCAGCGCCACTTTCCGCGCGGTGTCGCGGCACGGCGACGTTCTGGACTTTGCGCTGGATCACGACCCGCCGGGGCGCACGTCGCTGGCCCTTGCCTTTACCGTCACATGCGGCGAAGAGCAGCGCCTGACCGCCCGCGCGACGATTGTGAATGTCGATGGCGCGGGCAGACCAACCCCCTGGCCGGATGCGATCCGCGCCCGACTGACGCCGACAACCGGAGACGCCCCATGACCCACCGCATCATTCATCCCGACGGCTGGAAACCCGCCAAGGGCTATGCCAACGGCATGCTCGGGGCGGATGGCACGCTTTATGTGGGCGGGCAGATCGGCTGGACCGGGGATCAGGTGTTCGAAGCGCAGGATTTTATCGGCCAGATGGAACAGGCCCTGCGCAATATACTGACGGTTGTTCAGGCGGCGGGGGGCACCGCCGGGGATATTCTGCGCCTGACATGGTTCGTGACGGACAAGCAGACCTACCTTGCCCATCAGGCCGAGGTCGGCGCGGTCTATCGCCGCGTTCTGGGGCGGCATTTCCCGGCCATGACGATGGTTGTCGTCAAGGATCTGATCGAGGACGAAGCCCTGCTTGAGATCGAGGCGACGGCGTTCATCGCGCCAGCGGCCTGACAGGCGTGCCTGGCCGCACCAATGACGGCGCAGGCGCAATGAAACCTGCCGTGCCTTACATCCGAGCGGGGTTCAGACCGGCGCGACGTTCGCGTTTGTAATCCCAGACCTCTTGCCGGGGGCGCCATTTATAGGACGCATCCTCGCCCGGCAGGCCCCAGTACAGTGTCCCGCCATAGCGCCATGGATCCAGCAACAGCGCGTCGTACATGTCATCGCCCCGGGCGCTGATCAGCACCGAACTGTGTTCGATGCGAAAGGTCGCATCGGCATTGGCAATGGCCTGATGCAGATCAAGCGTGCGGAAATCCTCCTGTCGCAGACGCTCCTCCATGTCATGCGCCCAATGCCAGCACAGCCCGCGCGGACGCAGGCCGGCATTGACCTTCATGTTGTGCACCAGCGGCGGGTCGGTGATATTGTACTGCACTGCAAGGCGGCGGGGATGCTCGATGGCGATGCGCGCGGCGCGCGCCGCCTCGGCCGGGTCCACCTCGGGGCCAAGGGCCAGAATGTCCTGTGTCAGCGCGGCAATGCGCGCATTATCCGGCATGTCGCCGGCTGGCGGCGGCGTTCCGGCGCAACCCGCGACCAACAGCACGAAAAACACGGACAACAGGCGGAAAATCGGACGGTGCGGCATGGGGATCTGCGGACTTTCGAAACGGGGCAGGTTTCGTATAGTCCGCCTGACACCATAAGAAAAGCGCACGGCGTGATCACGCTTGTGTGCCTTTCAAGATCAGGATCCGGGGTGCGGTGGTGGCGTGGGGGAGACTTGAACTCCCGACCTATCGATTATGAGTCGATCGCTCTAACCAACTGAGCTACCGCGCCGTACCGTGCGGCTGGGTACGAAAGCTGACAGGGGACGTCAAGGGGAAATTCCGGAGCCCGGGGCCCCCGTTCGTTCCGCTCCGCGGCGTCATTTTTCGATTTTTTCGTCCCTGACAAACATGTTGGCCCAGGCGCGGTCGATCAGTTCGGGCGTCATCTTGTAGGGGATGCCTTCGAAATCGCAGACCGCCATCATCTGGTCGATGAGAAAGACCGGCTGATAGTTCGCGTAGACGTTCTTGATCGTCGGATACTTGTTCTTGAGCAAGTGGATGAGCGACGCTTCGTCAAGCTGCATCTTCTTCTTGCGGGCCACCATCGCAAAGATCTTGAGGAAATCCTCCTGTCCCGGTCCGTCAATCTTGATCTTGAAAAAGATCCGGCGCAGGGCGGCGGTATCGAAGATCATGTTCGGGTGAAAGTTGGTGGAAAAGATCACCAGCGTGTCAAAGGGAACCTCGAACTTTTCGCCTGATTGAAGCGACAGGATGTCCCTGCCTTCCTCAAGCGGCACGATCCAGCGGTTGACCAGCTTCTGCGGCGTTTCGGCCTGACGGCCAAGATCATCGACGATGAAGATGCCGCCCGAGGATTTGAGCTGCAAGGGCGCCTGGTAGGTGCGTGCGGTGGGATTGTAGACCAGATCCAGCATGTTGAGCGACAATTCGCCCCCGGTGATGACCGTGGGCCGCTGGCAAATCACGTAGCGGGCATCGAACCGGGTGTGACGGCGCAGCCGGGTGGGATCGTCGATCTGTTCCTCGGCCGAGGAATGAACGATGGGGTCATAGACGGTGATCACCTGGCCGGAATATTCGATGGCGCGCGGCACATAGATCCTGTCGCCCATCGCGTCGCGGATACCGTTCGAGATCGAGGATTTCCCGTTGCCCGGCGGGCCGTACATCAGGATCGAGCGGCCCGCACCGACGGCGGGACCAAGGTTGGACAAAAGGTCGGACGGCAGGATGAGATGGCCCATTGCATCGGTCAGTTGCTGGCGCGTGATGTGGATGTTCTTGATCGACTGCCGTTTGACCTGTTCGGAATAGATTTGCAGCGGCACCGGCATCGGCCCGAAATATTCGGACTGCGCCAGGGCGTCCAGCGCGCGGGCCTTGCCGGAATCGGTCAGCTGGTAGGACATCTCGGTCCCGGCCGAGGCGCTGAGCGTTCCCATCGCCTCGAGCAGGGACTGGCCGCGGGCCAGGTCGACGATTTCCTGCGTGATCGGAATCGGCAGGCAGATGGCCCGGGCCAGGTCGGTTACATTGTTGGTGTTCTTGCGGAACAGGGTCTTGAGCACGATGTCCCGCATCATCACCATGGGCAGCCGGAGGTCTTCCAGCCGCTTGGGTGTGGGCGGGGCCATGACGGCAGAGGCTTGGACATTCATCGGGGCGCACCTGTCTTTGTTCGTACACAGGAAACACCGGTTTTGTGGCGGTTTTTGGACCGGCTCTGGACCGTCGCGGGGCAGGGCCGTCCGGCAGGCCTCAGGCGTCGGCCCCAAGGAAGATCGCCGTCAGAAGGTAGATCGCCAGAGTGCCGCCAAGGGCCAGACCCATGGGAAATTCCTTGCCCGCCGACCAGCTTTTCCAACCCGGGGCAAGACGGCGCAGGCCGGAACCCCTGGCGATCCGGTGCGCGACAAAGGCCGCCAGAAGATTGGCGGTGAACAGGGCCATC
>JAGXGV010000074.1 GCA_024636635.1 Puniceibacterium sp. | reverse complement strand
AGATGTGTATAAGAGACAGGCTCTGCCGCAAGCACCGCGGCAGGCGCCGGGGCCGGCATCGCCAGCGGGGCCGGCGGCGCCTTTGGCACGGCGGCGGCCATTGTCACCGCCCCGGTCAGCATCGCCATCGCCGGCGCCACCGCCGTCGTCATGGGCGGGTACGAAGGCGCCTGCTATCTCGGGGACGAGCGGATCACCGACACCGACCAGATCACGGCGATCCTTCAGAACCTGTCAGCCAATTCCGACCCGTCGCTGTTCGCGCTGATCCCCTGGGGATCCGACTACGTCGATGCAGAGGGCGCGACCGTGACCGCCGACCAGGCCCGCATCATGGTCGGCGCACCGGACACTGACCCGGTGTTCTACGACGTGGCAAATCTTTACATCGTCAACTCGATGCTGATGCACCGCGATCGTGGCCTGAACACCGCGATCGGTACCGTGGGCTTGCAGGTGGTCGCAGTGCCCGAGGAAGAGGCGCCGCTGAAGTAAAGGGTTGATCGCCATGCGGTACAGGGGGGATGCCCGTGTCTATGACGGCACCGTCCTGTGCCAAAGCGACATCGACCAACGTCAACAGCTCTGAAACGACTCTGAAAACAGGCTATGGTGACCCCGGTGTGACTCGAACACACAACATCCAGCTTAGAAGGCTGGCGCTCTATCCAATTGAGCTACGGAGCCGTTGACTGCCTTCGTAAAGCAGATCGCGGCGGATTTCTACAAGGAAGATATAGAGGCTTAACAATAACTTGGCGTCACATCCCATGGTCGTTTGAACCGTGCGGGACGCGTTTCAGGCACCGCACGCCACCGGGGAATCTGAACTGACCATGCGAACCGGCCAGGGATCCCGACGGGGTCATCGATGCCGCGCCACAGGCTTTGGGCCGCTGCGGCTGCGGTCTGCAACATGCGCACCGGCCGAAACCCCGCCATCTCTGGACTTTCCCTGCCTGCCGGTGCAAATGATAGCGCTAGCGCATCCCAGCCGGCGTGCCACGCATGAAAACCGCTGCCCTCCCGTCCGCGCGTATCGTGCTTTACGCCCTGATGACCGCGCTGACGGCCATCAGCATCGATGCGATCCTGCCCGGGCTACGCTTCATTGAATCGGACCTCGGGACCGCGCCGCCCTTCGACACCCGGCATGTGATCGTGCTGTTCATCTTTGGCATGGTGTTCGGCGAGCTGGTGATCGGACCGGCCTCAGACGCATACGGACGCAAACCGGCGCTGGTCTTCGGCCTTGCCATCTACGTCGCGGGCACCCTGACGGCGATGCTGGCCGGGTCGTTCGAAACGGTGCTGCTGGGGCGTTTTCTTCAGGGCGTCGGCGTGGCCGGGCCAAAGATCGCCACCCGGGCCACCGTCCGCGACCAGTTCGAAGGCGATGCCATGGCGCGGGTGATGTCGTTCATGTTCACGCTGATCATCCTTGTGCCCCTGCTGGCCCCGGCGCTTGGGCAGGGGGTCATCGCGCTGACCGGATGGCGCGGCGTCTTTGCGCTGTTCCTGCTTCTGGCCCTGTGCCTTGGGCTCTGGTTCACCCTGCGGCACCCCGAAACGCTGCCGCCGCAGAACCGCATTCCGTTCCGCGCCGGGCCGTTCCTGCGCAATTCCGTCCGCATCCTGTGCAACCGGCGCGTGGGACTGCTGATCGCAGCCACCGGCCTTGTCTTTGGCGCGCAATTGCTGTGTCTCAGCCTCGCCGCCGATCTGTTCTTCGACGTCTACGGCATTTCCGATACATTTCCGCTCTACTTCGCCGGTCTGGCCTCGGGGGTCGGGCTGGCCTCTTTTGCCAATGCCCGGCTTGTCGCGCGCTTGGGCACGGACACCATGGCAGGCGCCGGTCTGTCGGGGATGTGCCTTGGCGGCGGCCTGATGCTGGTCGCGGCCATCGCCTGGCAGGGACAGCCGCCGCTCTGGGTCTTCATGACGCTCGGATTTGCGGTCTTTGCCGCGATCGGCATCCTGTTCGGCAATCTCAATGCAATGGCGATGCGTTCCCTGGGCGCCTTCGCCGGGCTCGGGGCGTCGCTGATCGCGTCGGGGTCCAGCCTGATCGCCACGCTGTTCGCCAGCGCCGTCGGCGCGTTCCACGACGGTGGGGTGACGGCGCTGGCCGCCGGATTCCTGCTGGCCGGCCTTGGGGCGGCGGGACTTTCGCATCAGGCGCTGCGCGGCGACAGCGCCGCAATCCCCGCCACACGGTAGCATCCCGCCCCCGCAGCATCCTTGCAAAACCGACCTGGTTGACCTTGGGTTTTCCAATGCGTCCTTGACGATGAGGTCAAGATAAGGTGGGACTCGAACATACAAAAAAAATACAACGGGAGAGAATACAATGTCCTTGAAATACACTCTGGCCGCCGGCCTGCTGATGACGACGCTTGGCGTGTCGGCATCGGCACAATCGCTGGTCTACTGTTCCGAAGGCTCACCCGAAGGCTTTGACCCGGCGCTTTATACCGCCGGCACGACCTTCGATGCGTCCAGCCATCCGCTTTATGACCACCTGACCGAATTCAAGGTCGGCACGACCGAGGTCCTGCCCGGCCTTGCCGAAAGCTGGGAAGTCAGCGAGGACGGCATGACCG
Organism: Puniceibacterium sp.; assembly: GCA_024636635.1. GTDB lineage: Bacteria > Pseudomonadota > Alphaproteobacteria > Rhodobacterales > Rhodobacteraceae > Puniceibacterium. The sequence goes on along the minus strand of JAGXGV010000074.1, from coordinate 15,354 downwards.
TCACCTTCAAGCTGCGCGAAGGGGTCCAGTTCCACGCGAACGACCAGTTCACCCCGACCCGCGATTTCAACGCGGATGACGTGATCTTCAGCTTTGACCGCCAGGGCAACCCCGATAATCCCTACAATCAGGTCTCCGGCGGCACATGGGAATACTTTTCCAGCATGTCGATGCCCGATCTGGTCGAAAGCATCGAAAAGGTCGACGACTACACCGTCGTCTTCAACCTGACCCGCCCCGAGGCGCCGTTCATCGCCAACATGGCGATGGATTTTGCGTCCATCCTGTCCAAGGAATACGCCGACGCGATGATGGAGGCCGGCACACCCGAGATGCTGAACCAGCAGCCCATCGGCACCGGTCCGTTCACCTTCCAGGCCTACCAGAAGGACGCCGTCATCCGCTATCTGCGCAATGACGAATACTGGGGCGACAAGGCCAAGGTCGAAAGCCTGATCTTCGCGATCACGCCCGACGCCTCGGTGCGCTACCAGAAGGTGCAGGCCGGGGAATGTCACATCATGGCCTATCCCAACCCCGCCGACGTACAGGCGATGAAGGATGACGAGAGCATCGTGGTGATGGAGCAGGAGGGCCTGAATGTCGGCTACCTCGCCTACAACACCAAGGTCGCGCCGTTCGACAACGTCAACGTCCGCAAGGCGCTGAACATGGCGATCGACAAACAGTCGATCATCGACGTGGTGTTCCAGGGCTCGGGCCAGATCGCCAAGAACCCGATCCCGCCGACCATGTGGTCCTACAACGACGCGGTCGAGGATGATGCCTACGATCCCGAAGCCGCCAAGGCGATGCTGGCCGAAGAGGGTGTCGAGGATCTGAGCCTCAAGATCTGGGCGATGCCGGTGCAGCGCCCCTACAACCCGAATGCGCGCCGCATGGCCGAACTGATGCAGGCCGACATGGCCAAAATTGGCGTCGATGTGGAAATCGTGTCTTACGAGTGGGGCGAATATCTGGAACGCTCCAAGGCCGAGGACCGCGACGGGGCAGTACTGCTGGGCTGGACCGGTGACAACGGCGATCCGGACAACTTCCTTGCCGTGCTGCTGGGCTGTGACGGTGTCGGCGCTGCCAACCGCGCGCAGTGGTGCAACGAGGAATTCGATGCCAAGCTGCAAGAGGCCAAGGTGCTGTCGGATCAGTCCGAACGCGCCAAGCTTTATGAAGAGGCGCAGGTCATCTTCAAGGAAGAGGCACCTTGGGCCACCATCGCCCATTCGGTCGTCTACATGACCATGCGTCCCGAGGTCGAAGGCTATGTCGTCCACCCGCTGGGCGGCCACATCTTCAACCAGGTCGGTCTCTCGCAATAACCATGTTACCATCCGGGGGCGGCGCATATCGTGCCGCCCCCTTTCTCTCATCCGAAGGGAACGCCCCCTTGCCGACCTCCCTGCCCGACCGTCTGTCCGCCTATGCCGCGCTCGCCTCTGTTCTGGGGGTTGATGCCGTGGCGCTGGTGCCCGGGCCCAATTTCACCCGCGCCGTCAGGCACAGCTTTGGCAGCAACGAACGGCCCTTCCTGTTGGTTGTTCCCGCCAGCGGCCCCGCTGCGGCGCTGGTGCCCAATCTCGAACTCGGCAGCTGGGCTCAGGTCGGCTTTGACGGCGCGGTGTTCGACTGGCGCGATCAGGACGGCCATGGAGCGGCCTTTGAGGCGCTGATGCGCCATCTGTCGATTTCCTCGCTTGCCGTCGAAGGCCAGGTGATGCGCGTCTTTGTGCATCACGCGCTGAAGGCCGCGCAACCCGACCTTTCGATCCTCGATGCCGAACGCCTGATTTCCGCGCTGCGCATGATCAAGACGCCGGAGGACATCGCCGCCATGCAGGCCGCCATCGACCTGTCCGAACGGGCGCTGGCCCGCACGCTGGACAGCGTCCGTCTGGGCCAGACCGAACAGCAGATCGAACAGTTGCTGGTGCGCCTGCTGTTTGAGGAAGGCGCCGAGGATCTGGCCTTTTCCCCCATCGTGGCCGCCGCCGACGGATCGGCCCTGCCGCACGCCAAGGCGCGACCCGATCATGCGGTCAAGGCCGGCGATGCCCTGCTGATCGACTTTGGCGCGAAGAAGCACGGCTTCTGTTCCGACATCACCCGCACCGTGTTCCTCGGCCACGCGACGGACGAAGGCCGCGCCGTCTATGACACCGTGCTGCGCGCCAATCTGGCGGGCCTTGCCGTCACCCGTGCGGGCGTCACCGCGCATGACATCGACGATGCCGTAATCTCGGTTCTCGAGGCGTCGCCCTATGCGGACCGCATCCGCACCAAGACCGGGCATGGCCTTGGCCGCGACGTGCACGAGGCACCCTATATCATGCGCGGCAATCCCTTGGTCCTGCCTGCGGGCACGGTCTATACCAACGAACCCGGACTTTACGACATCGGCAACTTCGGTGTCCGGATCGAGGATGACGTTCTGATCACCGAAGACGGATACGAAACGCTCACCCATTTCCCAAAGGAGCTGACGGTGCTTTCATGCTGAACTATGTCCTCAGCCGCCTGCTGACCTTCATCCCCACCTTCATCGGTGTGACGCTGATCTCGTTCAGCTTCATCCGCGCGCTGCCGGGCGATCCGATCGTGGTCATGGCCGGCGAGCGCGGCCTGAGCGCGGAACGCTACGCCGAGCTTTCGGCGCAGTTCGGTTATGACCGGCCGATCTACGTGCAGTTCTGGGAGTACCTGACCGGCGTTCTGCAAGGCGACCTTGGCACGTCTTTTGTCACCAAGCGCCCCGTCTGGGACGAATTCTTTGCGCTGTTTCCGGCGACTTTGGAACTGTCGGTCTGCGCCATGATCTTTTCCATCGTTCTGGGCCTGCCCGCAGGCGTGATCGCCGCCGTGAACCGGGGCAAGTTCTTTGACCGCGCGCTGATGTCCACCGCGCTGGTGGGCTATTCCATGCCGATCTTCTGGTGGGCGCTGCTGCTGATCATCGTCTTTTCCGGCAATCTTGGCTGGACGCCGGTGTCGGGGCGCATCGACCTGCTGTATTATTTCCCCGATGCCACCGGTTTCATGCTGATCGACAGCATCGCCTCGGGTCAGGACGGCGCGTTTCGTTCCGCCGTGCTGCATCTCGTGCTGCCGACCATCGTTCTGGGCACCATCCCGCTGGCCGTGATCGCGCGCCAGACACGTTCGGCCATGCTCGAGGTGCTGGGCGAGGATTACATCCGCACCGCCCGCGCCAAGGGCATGTCGCCCGGCCGGATCAACGGCATCCACGCCCTGCGCAACGCCATGATCCCGGTCATCACCGTCATCGGCCTCAGCGTCGGCACCCTGCTGGCCGGCGCCATCCTGACCGAAACGATCTTCAGCTGGCCCGGCATCGGCAAGTGGATGGTCGACAGCATCTTCCGCCGCGACTATCCGGTGGTGCAGGGTGGCCTGCTGCTGATCGCCGTGATGGTGATGGTGGTGAACCTGACCGTGGACATGCTCTACGGCGTCATCAACCCCAAGATCAGGAAGCGCTGAGATGGACGACGCCCTTTCCGCCGAAGCCGAAATCGTCCCTGATCGCCCCGGTGCCCTGCGCGAATTCTGGTTCTATTTCCGTGAAAATCGCGGCGCCGTCATCGGGTTGTGGATCTTTGCGGTCTTCGCCCTCCTGGCCGTGTTCGGCCCCTGGATCGCCCCTCACAGCGCGACCCAGCAGTTCCGCGCCGATGCCCTTGTCCCGCCCGTCTGGCAGGACGGCGGCAGCTGGAAATACATCCTCGGCACCGATCCGCTGGGCCGGGACATGCTGTCACGGCTGATCGTCGGGGCGCGGTTTTCCTTTTTCGTCGGCATCGTGGTGGTCGTCGTCGCCGCCACCGGCGGCATCCTTGTCGGGCTGGTCGCGGGCTTTGCACCCAAATGGCTCGACAGCATCATCATGCGGATCATGGACATCATCCTGGCGTTTCCGTCGCTGCTGCTGGCGCTGGTGCTGGTGGCCATCCTTGGCCCGTCGCTGACCAATGCGATGATCGCCATCGCCATCGTGCTACAGCCGCATTACGTCCGCCTCACCCGCGCCAGCGTGTTGTCCGAACGGCAAAAGGATTATGTGACCTCCGCACGGGTGGCAGGGGCCGGATATTTCCGGCTGATGTTCATCACCGTACTGCCCAACTGCCTGGCACCGATCATCGTGCAGGGGGCGCTGTCGTTTTCGACCGCCATCCTTGACGCGGCAGCACTTGGCTTCCTTGGCATGGGGGCGCAGCCGCCGACACCGGAATGGGGCACCATGCTGGCCGAAGCGCGCGAATTCATCCTGCGCGCCTGGTGGGTCGTGACCTTTCCCGGCCTAGCGATCCTTGTGACCGTGCTGGCGATCAACCTGATGGGCGACGGTCTGCGCGACGCGCTCGACCCGAAACTGAAACGGAGCTAGGCCATGACATTGCTGCGCATCCGCAATCTCAGCGTCGATTTCGCCACCGCCTCGGGGTCGTTCCGCGCCGTCGACAGCGTCGATCAGGACATGGAAACCGGCGAGATCCTGGCCATCGTCGGCGAAAGCGGCTCGGGAAAATCGGTGTCCATGCTGGCCGTCATGGGCCTGCTGCCCTGGACCGCGACCATCACCGCGGACGAGATCAGCTTTGACGGCAACGATCTGCTGCGCATCGACAACCGGTCGCGGCGGCGGATCATCGGCAACGAGATGGCGATGATCTTTCAGGAACCGATGTCCTCGCTCAACCCCTGTTTCACCGTCGGCTGGCAGATCAAGGAAGCCTTGCGCTTCCATCTCAAACTGAACCGGGCCGACCGCCAGAAACGCGCCATCGAACTGTTCGAACAGGTCGGCATCCCGGACCCGGAAAAGCGCCTTACGGCCTTTCCCCACCAGTTGTCGGGCGGCATGAACCAGCGCGTGATGATCGCCATGGCCATCGCCTGCAAGCCCAAGCTGCTGATCGCGGACGAACCGACCACCGCGCTTGACGTGACCATCCAGGCGCAGATCCTTGATCTGCTGGCGTCGCTGCGCGACGAAACGGGCATGGGTCTGGTGCTGATCACCCATGACATGGGCGTGGTGGCGGAAACCGCCGAACGGGTCAGCGTGCAATATGCCGGCCAAAAGGTCGAAGAGCAGGGCGTCGCGGACCTGTTCGCAAAGCCGCACCACCCCTACACCTCGGCGCTGCTGGATGCGCTGCCCGAACGTGCGACCGAACGCCTGCTGCCGACCATTCCCGGCGTCGTGCCGGGCCAGTTCGACCGCCCGGTGGGTTGCCTGTTCTCGCCGCGCTGCAAGTTCGCGGATGCAAAGTGCAAGTCCACGCCGCCGCCGCCGCTGGGCCGCGACCTGGGCTATGCGCGCTGCTTCTACCCGCTCAATACCGATGAAAGGATCGCCTCATGACCGATACCCCGGTGATGCAGGCCACCGATCTGCAACGGCATTACGAGGTCAGCGGCGGCTTCCTGCGCAAGCCCCGCGTGCTCAAGGCTGTCGCGGGGGTCGATTTCCAGGTGACGCCGGGCAAGACGCTGGCCGTTGTCGGCGAATCCGGCTGCGGCAAGTCCACGCTTGCCCGCATGGTCGCAATGATCGAGGAACCGACCGAAGGCACCCTGACGCTGAACGGCAAGCCGGTGCACCCTGCGGATTGGGCCGACCTGCGCCAGTCGGTGCAGATCGTGTTTCAGGACCCCTACGGATCGCTCAACCCGCGCCAGCGCATCGGTGCGATCCTGATGGAGCCGCTGGTGATCAACGGCGGCCTGACCCGCCCCGAGCGCGAGACGAAGGCGCGCGAGATGCTGAAGCTTGTCGGCCTGCGCCCCGAACATTTTGACCGCTACCCGCACATGTTCTCGGGGGGGCAGCGCCAGCGCATCGCCATCGCCCGCGCCCTCATGCTCGACCCCAAGGTGCTGGTGCTGGACGAACCGGTGTCGGCGCTGGACCTTTCGATCCAGAGCGCGATCCTGAACCTGCTGCTGGGTCTGCAAGAACGGCTGCAACTGGCCTATCTGTTCATCAGCCACGACCTGAGCGTGGTGCGCCACGTCGCGGACGAGGTGATCGTGATGTATCTGGGCCGCGCCGTGGAAAAGGGCCCGAAAGACGCGCTGTTTGCCGCGCCTCAGCATCCCTACACGGTCGCGCTGCTGTCTGCGACGCCGCAGGCCGATCCCACGGGCGTCAAGAAACGGATCAAGCTCAAGGGCGAACTGCCGTCGCCGCTGGCGGTGCCGGATGGCTGCGCCTTTGCCCCCCGCTGCTGGAAGGTCCAGGACCGCTGCCGCCGGGAACGGCCGCTTCTGGGTGACGCGCCTCATGCCGCCGCCTGTTTCTTCCCCGAAAATCAGGGCTGAGACCGCGCCCGGCGGGCGCACCCTGCCGGGCGCGCGGCGCTGCCCGGCAGGGCCGCGTCGGCGCAGAAGGCAGGATTACCCTGCGAAAACATCATCTGAACAGTGGACATCCGCCCTTTCTGCTGTTTCTTTCAGCGCCAATGGACCGCCACCCGCTGGCCAAGTCCAAACCGGTCATTGTTACAGGAGGAAATGCAATGGATCGTCGTTCGTTTATCCGCACGGGCACACTTGGGGCCGGTGCTGCGGCACTTGCCGCCCCCGCCATCGCACAGGGCAACACGACCTGGCGCATGGTCACCACATGGCCCAAGAACTTTCCCGGCCTTGGCGTCGGTGCCCAGCGCATGGCCGACCGCATCACCGCCGCCAGCGGCGGGCGGCTGACCATCCAGGTCTATTCCGCAGGCGAACTTGTGCCGCCGCTGCAAAGCCTTGATGCCGTGATCGACGGCACCGCGGAAATGAGCCACGGCGCCGCCTATTACTGGCAGAACAAATCCCCCGCCCTGTCATTCTTTACAGGTGTGCCCTACGGGATGACCGCAAACGAACTGGCCGCCTGGGTCCGTTTCATGGGCGGTCAGGAAATCTGGGACGAGGTCTATGACCAGTTCGGCGTTCAGGGGTTCCTGTCGGGCAACACCGGCACGCAGGCCGGCGGCTGGTTCAAGAACGAACTGACCGGTGTTGACTCGGTCAACGGGCTGCGGTTCCGCACGCCGGGTCTGGGCGGTCAGGTCTGGGAAAAGCTGGGCGCCACAGTGACCAACATGGCCGCGGGTGAGATTTTTCAGGCGCTGCAATCGGGCACGCTTGATGCTGCCGAATTCGTCGGTCCCTACAATGACCTCGCGCTTGGCTTCTATCAGGTCTGCAAGAACTACTATTTCCCCAGCTTCGTCGAACCCGGTCTTGCGACCGAACTGGTGGTGGACAAGGCCAAATATCAGGCCCTGCCCGAAGACCTTCAGGCGATCATCCGCGATGTGAGCCAGGCCGAGTACGACATGGTCGCCTCGGATTTCTATGCGAACGATCCGCGCGCGCTTCAGACGCTGGTGAACGACCACGGCGTGAACGTGGCGCAGTTCCCCGAAAGCATCCTCGAGGCGGGGGCGACAGCGGCGCAAGAGGTGATCGCCGACCTGCGCGACAGCGACGATGCACTGGTCAAGAAGACCACCGAAAGCTTTGTCGAATCGCTCAATATCCTGCGCACCCGCACGCGCGAAATCGACGGCCCCTTCGTTCAGGCGCGCGAGAAGTATTTCACGCTCTGATCCCGGCACGGCACAAAAGGAAAGGCCCGGACATCCTCCGGGCCTTTTGCATGCCTAACCCGCGATCAGGCGCGGAAGCCAGGTGACGATGCCCGGAAAGGCGAACAGGATCGCGATTGCGACCACCTGCAACACCACAAAGGGAATGATCCCCTTGTAGATGACCGAGGTCGGCAGATCCGCAGGCGCCACGCCCCGCAGGTAGAACAGCGCAAAACCAAAGGGCGGCGTCAGGAACGAGGTTTGCAGGTTTACCCCCACGATCACGCCCAGCCAGACCGGGTCGACATCCAGTGCCAGCAGCACCGGCGCGGTGATCGGAATCACGATAAAGATGATTTCGAAGGTATCCAGAATAAAGCCCAGCAGGAACATGATCGCCATGACCACCGCCACCGCCGCCAAGGTGCCACCGGGCAGGTTGCTCAGGAATTCATGCACCAGATTGTCGCCGCCCATCAGGCGGAACACCACCGAAAACACCGACGCGCCCAGCAGGATCACGAACACCATGCTGGTGATGGTGGCCGTGGCGATCACCGTCTCGCGCAGGATGGTGAAGGACAGCCGCCAGCGCAGCGCCGCCAGCACCATTGCGCCCACGGCGCCCACTGACGCCGCTTCGGTCGGGGTGGCGATGCCGCCCAGGATCGACCCCAGCACCGCCATGATCAGCAACAGAGGCGGCACCAGCGCAACCATGATGTCGCGGCCCAGCGTCGCGCGGTCCGCTGGGGATACGGGTGTGGCGGGCAGTGCGTCGGGGTCGGTGATCGCTTTGAAGATCACATAGGCCAGATACAGACCGACCAGCATCATCCCCGGCAGCAGGGCGCCCGCGAACAGATCGCCCACCGACACCGGCACCGGGGCAAAGTTGCCCTTGGCCATCTGGACCTGCGAATTGATGCCCGACAGCATGTCACCCATGAAGATCAGCACGGTCGAGGGCGGGATGATCTGCCCCAGCGTGCCGGATGCACAGATGACGCCTGTGGCAACCTTTGGATCATAGCCCGCCCGCAGCATCGCGGGCAGCGAAATCAGGCCCATGGTGACCACCGTCGCCCCCACCACGCCGGTTGACGCCGCCAGCATCGCCCCCACGAGGATGACCGAAATGCCAAGCCCGCCGCGCAGGTTGCCGAACAGCTTGCCCATGGTCAGCAGCAGTTGTTCCGCGATCTGGCTGCGTTCCAGCATCACCCCCATGAAGATGAACAGCGGCACCGCCACCAGCACCTCGTTCGTCATGAAGCCGATGTAGCGGTTGGGCAAAGAGCCGAAATTCGACGGGTCGAACACGCCGAACGCCATGCCCAGCGCCCCGAACCCCAGACTGACCCCCGCCAGCGAAAACGCCACCGGAAAGCCTAGCAGCAGAAAACCGATGATGCCAAAGAACATCAGGCCCGCGAAAATCTCGCCCAGAAGGATCGGATCCATCAGTGCAGCCCCCTGATCGCGTCTTGCGCCGCTTCTGCGGCGCCTACGGGGTATGCCATCAGCGGCGGTACAAGATCGCGCCGACCGCCAAGAACCAGCACCGACCGGCAGATCATCGCCACCCCCTGCAACGCCAGCAGGGCGGCAAAGGCGATGATGAACGATTTCAGGATGAACAGCCCCGGCATCCCGCCGACATTGGCCGATGCCTCGAGATAGGACCACGACCGGGTGACGAAGGGCATGGAATAGGCATAGACGATCCAGCAGAACGGCAGCAGGAACAGCATGACGCCGATCAGATCGACCAGTGCGCGGGTGCGCATCCGCGCCGGGCGGTAAAAGATATCGACGCGCACATGATCGTCGCGCAGCAGGGCAAAGCCTGCGACAGCCATGAACATCGCCCCGTTCAGCCAGATATAGAGATCCTGTAGCCACAGATAGCTGGTCGCAAAGACATAGCGCAGCACCACGACGGTAAAACACACCAGCACGATCCCGAGCGAGAGCCAGGAAAACGTCTGGCCGATCCACCAGTTCAGTCGACAGATCGCGGCCGCGATCCACCCGAGACTTCGCATCATCGTGCTGCCCTCCCCAGGGTCGGTATGGTTGCGCTGCGCCCAGGTCGCCCGGAATGACCCGCGAAAACTGACGCCCCTCTTTAAGGGATACAGTTCCCCCGTCAACACGTCCGCCGGTTGGTCGGTACTTTATAGCCGCACCGTGCCCGCTGTGCAAAGGCCGCCCTGCGCTGGACCACCCCTGCCGCCATCCGAAGGCGGTTTATGACCGCGGTCATAACTTCCACCGCCGGCCCGGTTTATGACCGCAGTCACAACCCGTTACCCGCCCCGGACCGCGATGGCCCGGCGCCTATTTCAGCGTGTAGCCGCCATCGGCCAGCAGGTCGCTGCCGGTGATGAACGCCGCCGCGTCCGACACCAGGAACAGCGCGGCTTCGGCCATTTCCTGCGGCGTGCCGATGCGACCGACGGGGTGGCGGGGGGCGTGTTCGGCAAGGGCGGCCTCTTTGCTGCCGGCGCGGCGGATCAGGCGGTCCGTCATCACCGCCCCGGGCGACAGGCTGACCGCGCGGATGCCTTCGTCGGCGTGATCAAGCGCAAGCGAGCGCGTGAGCGACAGCAGCCCCGCCTTGCTGGCGGAATAGGCGGCAAGGCCCCGGGCGGTGACATGGCCAAGTTGCGATGCGATGTTCAGGATCACGCCGCCCCGGTCGCGCAGATGCGGTATCCCCGCACGGCACAGAAGGAAGGCGCCGGTCAGGTTAACCTCTAGCACATGCCGCCAGACCTCTGGCGGGGTGTCGCAGACCGCGCCACTGTGGAACGGCGCCGCAGCGTTGTTGACCAGGATATCGAGCCGACCGAAATGTTCCACCACCCTGGCGACCAGATCGCCGACGGCCTGTTCATCGGTGATGTCGCAGGCCAGCGGCAGCACGCGGTCCGCCGGAAAACCGTCCGTCGCAATTGTGGCCAGATCGACAGGACAGACCCGCGCCCCGGCCGCGCACAGGCGCAGCGCGATGGCCCGGCCGATGTCGCCGCCCGCGCCGGTGACGATGGCAACGCGGTCCTCAAGTGGTCTGGGCAGGGGCATCCGGGTATCCTTTTGGGTTCGCTGTGTCGGCGCGATCCTTTCCGGGGACTGGGGGATTGGCAAGGGCCCTGCGCGCCCCGGACCGGCCTGCCCGCAGGGGCGCTGTATACGATCCGCCCCGCCCGGCACCCTGTCGCAGAGGCCGAAGATGGCCACGACACGGGCACGACACGGGCACGACCGATTCCGAAACGCAACGCCCGCCGCTGATCGCGCACAAATTCCGGCAGGACTCCAGTTTCTGCTTCCGCTTGCCCGGCATGGACTGTCAGAACTGTGTCAACCGGCTGCAGGCGCAGGGCCGTGACCTTTCGCCGGGCGGTCTGGACATCAAGGGGGACGTGAGAGGATGCAACGTGACTTTGTCGGCTACGGTCCGAACCCGCCCGATCCGTGCTGGCCCGGCGGCGCGCGGATTGCCGTCAACTTTGTGGTGAACTACGAGGAAGGGTCCGAGGAAAGCTATCCCGACGGCGACGGCCTGTCCGAAAGCGGGCTGACCGAAGGCGGCGGCGGCGCGTTCGAGGGCCGCGACCTGGGCGCGGAATCGATGTTCGAATACGGCAGCCGCGTCGGTGTCTGGCGGCTGTTCCGCCTGTTGCAGGAGGCCGGGGTTCCGGCAACCGTGTTCGGCTGCGCGCAGGCGCTGGAACGCAACCCCCTGGTGGCCGAGGCGATCCGCGCCAGCGGCTGGGACGTCTGCGCCCACGGCGACCGCTGGGTGCGGCACCAGACGCTGGACGAGGGTGAGGAACGTCAGGCGATCTCGCAGGCGTTCGACGTGATCGGCAGCCTGTGCGGCGAAACGCCGGCGGGATGGTACTGCCGCTACGCGCCGTCCGAGCGGACCCGCCGCCTGATCGTCGAGCATGGCGGGTTCCTGTACGATTCAGACAGTTACGCGGATGAACTGCCGTACTGGAGCGAAATCGACGGGCGTGATCACCTGATCATCCCCTACAGCCTGGCCCTGAACGACGGCAAGTTCGCGCGCGGGAATGTCGCCACGGCGGGGCAGTTTCTTGAGTTCCTGCGCGACAGTTTCGACATGCTTTACGAAGAGGGCGAAACGCAACCAAAGATGATGAGCGTCGGGCTGCACTGCCGCCTGATGGGGCATCCCGGACGCGCCCTGGCGCTGCGCCGGTTTCTTGAACATGTGCAGTTGCACCCGGATGTCTGGATCTGCCGCCGCGTCGACATCGCCCGGCACTGGCTGGCAAAGCATCCGCCCCTGTCGGAATGACGGGGATGGCCCGGTCGGCGCGCGCCTGACGATCCGGACCGGGACGCGCGGACTGTTCGGAACTGTCAGACGCAGGCGACAGGCGCAAAAACCGCGGCCGGGCCGATCACCCGCCCGCCCGGTCCGGTTCCCCGGTGGCCAGCGCAAGGCCGTCGATCACCGCGGTGAACGCATCGGATCGCTGCACCCGGGCCGTGGGACAGACCGCCTGCACCTGATCCGTCACCATGGTCATCAGACTGGAACCGCCGACAAGGATCACCGTGCCGATCTGCTGCGGCGGCGTGCCGGCGGCGACAAGCGTATCGTAAAGCGCCGCCCGCAGGCGGTCGCCGAAATCGCCCAGCGCCGCGTTCAGGCTGCCCGGGGTGATCGGCGCCGCAAGGCCGGGTTCGATGAACTGCATCCCGATGTAGGCCTGGCGCGCACCGGCATTGGCCGCGATCTTGCCCCGCTCGACCGCAAAGGCCAGTTCGTGCCCCAGCCGGTGGGTGACCACCGTGCCCAGCCGCGCGATCTTGTCCGGCTCTGTCGTGTGGCGCTTGAGATCCTCGATCCCGCGTTCGGTGTCGCGGGTGTAGACAAAGGGGATCTTGGCCCAGGTGGCCAGTTCGCGGTAAATCGCAGCGGGCACCGGCAGCAGGCCGTCGCCAAAGGCGCGGCGCAGCTGACCGCCGTGCCCCAGCAGCGGCATGACATGCGCCATGGACACGGCATGGTCGAAATCCGTGCCGCCAAGGCGGATGCCGTGGCTGGCGACGATGTCGACCCGCGCCCCCGCCATCCTGAACACCGAGAAATCCGAGGTGCCGCCGCCGATGTCGACGATCAGGCCGGTCTGGCCGGACGCGCCGATGCCGTGGCCGGTGCGCGCGGCGGCTTCGGGTTCGGGCAGGAAGCGGACCTCGTCAAAGCCCGCGGCGTGATAGCAGGCGCGCAGATCCGATTCGGCGCGGGCGTCACGTTCGGGATCGGCGGAATGGAAATGCACGGGGCGTCCGGACAATACGCGACTGAACGGGGTCCCCGTCTCGGCGGTCGCCCGTTCGCGGATGCGGATCAGGAAGGCGGTGACCACATCCGCCAGCGTGCGACGGTGACCCTCGATCATCCGCTGTTCGTGCAGCAACGTGGTGCCAAGGATGCTTTTGAGGGCGCGCATGTAACGGCCCTCTTCCCCTGCGATCAGTGCCGCGCCGGCGGCGGTGCCAATCAACATCTCGCCCCGGTCAGCGGGAAAGAAAACCGCCGTGGGCAGGATGTCGGCGTCGCCTTCGATGCGGATGCGCCGCGGAGTCGTGCCGTCAAGCACCGCCGCGGCAGAGTTCGACGTTCCAAAATCGACGGCAAGCACGAGGGCGGACATGAACGGCATCCTCTGATCCGAAAGGGCCGGTGTGTATCCAGTCGCCCAGGCCGGGGCAAGGGGTGACAGTTTGCGTGCGTGGATGGAGTGCCGTGGTCAGGTGCTCTCCTGTGCCAGGTGTTCGAACAGGCGGGCGACTGCCTCTGCCCCCGGGTCCACATGGCCCTGAAGCTGGTCGGCGTTGATATGCCTGTATCCTGTCGTCCGAGGCGCGGATTCCGTTGGAAGTGCTTGACGGGATGTCTTTTTCCAGCCCGCTGGTGTCGGTGGCGCATGAACGCACCCCCTGCACCGAGGCCGCTTTGCTTTCGGGGCGGCTGGATGCGATGATCACGCAGGACCCGGGCCATCTGGTGCGCAGCGCCATCCCCAAGCTGAGGGCGCTGCGCGACAACCGCGACACGCTGACATCACAGGAAAAGATCCGGGTCGAGATCCTGCTGCCCACCAACCTTTAGGACGTGTCGCGCCGAAAGGTATTCGGGGCGCACCACCTTCCGGGCGCCGGTCCGTGGGCAGCTTGATCAGGATCAATACACCCGCCGCGCCCATCGTCTAGGATCGGGGATGGAGCGTGTCGCATTTCAACGCCACACGCTTTCAACAGAAGAGGAGACCCCGAACGATGAAACCGTTCTTCATTCTGATGATGCTGTTTGTGCAAGGATGCGCCCTTGAAAGTGTTCAGCCCGGGGCAAAGGCCGGGTCACAGTCCGGGCGCGCCATCTATGCAGACAAATGTGCCGTCTGTCATGGCCGTGACGGACGCGGAGACGGCCCACTGGCCGACAGCCTTGGCACGCCGCCGGCCGATCTGACCCGCATCGCGGCGCGGCGCGACGGTGTCTGGCCCATGCTCGAGGTCATGTCCATCGTGGATGGCTATTCGCAGCGGTACATGCCCGGAGGCGACATGCCCATCTACGACGATTTCGTCGAGGGTCAGCTTGTCGCATTCGACACCGGAAACGGCATCAAGGCCGACACTCCGGCCAGCCTTCTGGCGATCGGGCACTATCTCGAGACGTTGCAGGAACCGGAACCGATACGGCGCGTGCCCTGACCCAGACTGATCCGGGCAGGGGTGAACAACGGCAATCCGGTGCGGACCGCGCTGCCGGATACCAAGGTGCGTTGGCGTATTTCGGCGAAGTCCGGCGGGTCATGCTTCGGTGACTTGAAGCCGTCCGGCTGCGCGATTATAATGCAGGCGCGGCATGTGTCGCGGTATCGCGACCCCCAAGAGCCGGAAATCCTGTACATGAAAACACCCACCAAGCGATTTCGCACCCTGTCGGCATGTGCTGCCGTTCTTTTCGTCGCGGCCTGCGGAGCCTCTGGCACGGACTTTCTGAACCAGGCCGCAGAAATTCTGCCGAATCGCTCGTCGGTCAGTGCCGAAACGCGGGCCATGTACGACACGATGCAGGACGGCGACATCGAAGTGCCCGCCATTCCTGACGAATATCTGTCCGAGGACAAGAAACGGCAGATCGTGGACTACCGCACCGATCAGCCGCCCGGCACCATCATCGTGGACCCCTACGCGCGCCGCCTTTACCACGTGAAGGACGGCGGCACCGCGATGCGTTACGCCGTGGCCGTGGGCGCCGCGGGTTACGGGTTTTCCGGCACGGCGCGGATGGCCTATGTACGCGACTGGCCCGGCTGGACACCCACGCAGAACATGATCCGCCAGGAGCCCGAGAAATTCGAGCAATATGCTGCCGGGCTTGAGGGCGGGCTGGACAACCCGCTGGGGGCGCGCGCGCTGTACCTTTACCGGAACGGCAAGGACACGTTCTATCGCATCCACGGCACCCCCAGTCCCTGGACCATCGGCAACCAGGCGTCTTCCGGCTGCATTCGGATGTTCAATCAGGATGTCATCCACCTTGCGTCACAGGTGCGCAACGGCGCCAAGGTGGTCGTGCTGACCGAACAGCAGTCCGGCCAAGGCTCCACCGAAGAGGCCGATCCGGGGGCCTGACACATCCGGCCGGTCCTTCCTATGTTCACGGAAC
>JAGXGV010000073.1 GCA_024636635.1 Puniceibacterium sp. | reverse complement strand
GTGTAAAGCCCGTCCTCAAGGGTGGAAATCCCTTCGTCCTCGTATTTGAACACCACCAGATCGTCGGGGGTCAGCCCGGCGTCGATCACCTGCCAGTATTCGTTGTAGGTCATGGTGGTGGCACATTCGACCTGCTTTTGCAGCAGCGGGTCGACGTTGAAGTTGATCTTCTGGATCGTCACGCCGCCTTCGGAACCGTCAGTCGGATACCCCAGCTTGCCCATCCAGGAAAACAGCGGGATCTCGTTGCCGAAGAACCAGGTACCCAGCGTATGGCCGGGAAAATCCTCGGGCGAATTGATGTTGTGTTCCTTGAGGCAGGTCAGCATCAGGCCCGACTTTGCAAAGGGCTGCGCGATATTCACGATCGGAGCACCCTTTTCGCGCGCCGCCAGCGCCGAGGGCAGCCAGTCCACCATCACGTCCGCGCCGCCCCCCAGCAGCACCTGCACGGGGGCGATGTCCGGGCCACCCGGCTTGATCGTGACATTCAGGTCTTCTTCTTCGTAAAAACCCTTGTCGGCGGCCACGTAATACCCTGCGAACTGCGCCTGCGTCACCCATTTGAGTTGCAGCGACAGGTCGTCAGCCGCCTGCGCCGCCCCTGCCACAAGGCCAAGTGCCGCACCGGACGCCAGTTTGAGATATGTCATGAGATCCTCCATGTTGATCCTGTTGTTTTTGTCATCTGGCCCGCCCTCTCTGGGACGGGTGCCAGAACGTCACCGCACGCTCGATCAGCGCCACGGCCCCATAGAACGCCGATCCGGCCACCGCCGCCACAAGGATTTCGGCCCAGACCAGATCCAGCGCAAGCTGTCCGACCGAAGTCGAGATGCGAAACCCCATCCCCCGGATCGGAGAGCCGAAGAATTCCGCAACAATCGCCCCGATCAGCGCCAGCGTTGTCGCAATTTTCAGCCCGTTGAAGATGAACGGCATTGCCGCAGGCAGCCGAAGTTTGACCAGCGTGGTCCAGTAGCCGGCGCCGTAGGTGCGCATCAGGTCGCGCTGCATGGTCTCGGCGGCGAGCAACCCCTGAACCGTGTTCACCAGCATCGGAAAGAACACCATCACGACGACGATGGCCGCCTTTGACTGCCAGTCGAATCCGAACCACATGACCATGATCGGGGCCAGCCCGATGATCGGCAGGGCCGCGACAAAGTTCCCGACCGGCAGCAGCCCGCGCCGCAGGAACACGAAACGGTCCGCCAGCAGCGCGACACCAAAGGCCGCAAGGCAGCCGATGACATAGCCGCTCAGCGCACCCTTGATCACGGTCTGCACAAAATCCTCCCACAGGATGTCGCCTGAAACCGCCACGCGGGCACCGATGGCCGTGGGGGGTGGCAGCAATATCGGAGAAATCTCCAATCCGCGCACCAGACATTCCCAGATCACGACCAGCGTCAGGCCAAACACCACCGGCACGGCAAGCGACGTGGCGGTTGATACCGGACGCCCCGACAGCCAGATGTTCAGCGCCCATCCGCCCCCCCAGACCGCGATGCCAAGCAGCAGCCAGATCATGCCATGCCCATCCGTTTCAGCACGACCCGCTGTGCAAGGCCGATCAGCGCCACCGCCGTCGCGGCCAGCACCGCCGCCATGATCAGCGCCGACCAGATCTGGATGGTCTGGCCATAATAGGATCCCGCCAGCAGCCGCGCGCCCAGCCCCGCAACCGCCCCGGTAGGCAGTTCGCCCACGATAGCGCCGACCAGCGACGCCGCCATGGCGATCTTCATCGAGGTGAAAAGGTAAGGCATCGACGACGGCAGGCGCAGCTTCAGGAACTCCTGCACGCGGGTCGCATTCCACGTCCGCATCTGGTCAAGCATCATCACATCGGGGCTGCGCAACCCCTTGACCATGCCGACGACGATGGGAAAGAACGACAGGTACATGCTGATGATCGCCTTGGGCAGCAGACCTGACAGGCCCACCGCGTTCAGCACGACGATGATCATCGGCGCGATGGCAAGGATCGGGATGGTCTGCGACGCGATCACCCAGGGCATCACGCTCATGTCCATCACGCGGTTGTAGACAATGCCCAGCGCCAGAACGAAGCCCAGCGCCGTGCCCATCGCAAAGCCAAGCAGCGTCGCGCTGAGCGTGACCCATGCGTGATACACCAGCGAGCGTTTCGAGGTGACATTCTGGCCCACCACCGTGTCCCACAGTTCGACCGCCACCTGATGCGGTGCAGGCAACTTGGGCTTGTCCTGCGCCCAGGTGTCCGCCACCAGTTCCGTCACGCTCAGCGTCCGGTCCGCGCGCGCCGCCACATCCCGCGCCCAGGGCGCATTCAGCCAGACGGCTGCGGCGTACCAGATCACGAAGATCGCACCGACAACCGTCAGGACCGGAACAACGGATCTCATGACCGCCACTCCATGCGCATCTCGCGCGGGCCTCCGGCCCCCTGCCCGGCCACAGGCTTTGCCGTCGATACCGGCCCCGCATCGTGTTGCCCCACCGCCTGAAACCCCTCGCGGACATAGAACCTCTGTGCGCCAAGGTTCGGCAGATGCGTGTTCAGCGACAGGAAATCCCGCCCCTGCTTGGCCTGGTCCAGCAGGCGCTTGCCCAGACCCTGACCCGTCCGCGCGCAATAAAATCCCCAGATATGGGCAATCTCCACTTCGATCGGGATATAACCCGCGACCGGCGTGCATATCACCCAAATTTCGCGCAGTGCCATGCCGTCGGAGATCAGCGCCTCTATCTGCGCGGGCGGCAGATCGCGTTCCATCCAGGGCGTCGCATCGATCCAGGCGTTGACGATTGCAGCCATGGCCGGTGCATCCTCGGCCCGGGGCCGACGCGGCGTCATTGATCGCTCCCCGCGCGCAGGCCCTCGCGCACGCGGTGTGCCACCGCGAGAAACTCGGGCGTGTCGCGGATGTCCAGCGGCCGGTCGCGTGGCAAGGGGCTGTCGATCACATCGGTGATCCGCCCGGGGCGCGGCGACATGACAACGATTCGTGTGCTCAGATACACCGCCTCGGGGATCGAATGCGTGACAAAGGCGATGGTTTTTTCCGTGCGC
The DNA here is from genome assembly GCA_024636635.1 of Puniceibacterium sp. Classification (GTDB taxonomy): domain Bacteria; phylum Pseudomonadota; class Alphaproteobacteria; order Rhodobacterales; family Rhodobacteraceae; genus Puniceibacterium. The sequence continues at coordinate 43,205 of JAGXGV010000073.1, read as the reverse complement.
TTCCAAAGGTCCAGCAACTGTTCGTTCAGATGGTCGCGCACGATCTCGTCCAGCGCACCGAACGGTTCGTCCATCAGCAGGATATCGGCATCGAACGCCAGCGCCCGCGCTATGCTGGCCCGCTGCTGCATCCCGCCCGACAATTGCCAGGGAAACTTTTTTTCAAAGCCCGCCAGTTCGACCAGATCCAGCACACGCCGGACCCGCTCGACCTGTTCGGCCCTGGAATACCCCATGATCTCAAGCGGAAGCCGCACATTGCCACCAATCGTCCGCCAGGGATACAGGCCCGCCGCCTGGAACACATAACCATAGGCGCGGGCGCGCCGCGCCTCCTGCGGCGCGACTCCATTCACCAGAATCTCTCCGTCAGTCGGCGTCTCAAGATCCGCCATCACCCGCAGGAACGTCGTCTTTCCACAGCCCGACGGCCCGATGAAACTGACAAAATCCCCCTTGTGGATATCGAGCGTCACATCCCGCAGCGCCTGAACCGCCCCGTCCCCGGTCTGGAACGTGAGGCCAAGCGCACGTGCCGAAATAACCGCTCCGTCGTGCCGCGACTCCTTGCCCTGCATCGGGTTTTCAGACCTCAAACGCCGCTCGCCGGGATGCCGGTCCGTTCCACCTTGCGCGGCGACGTCAGTTCCTTCCAGGACGACAGTGCCCTGCTCACCGGGCCGCTGGGCGCGCGTGGCACGAACTGGCCGTGGCCCGGCTCGGCCCGGACCTCGCCGTCCATCACCGCGACCTTGCCGCGCGTCAGGGTGAACCGTGGCAGTCCCTTCACATGTTTGCCCTCGAAGACGTTGTAATCGATGGCAGACTGCTGATTTGCCGCGGTAATGGTCTTTTCCTTCTCGGGATCAAAGACCACGATATCAGCATCCGACCCCACCAGAATGGCACCCTTCCTCGGATAGACGTTCAGGATCTTGGCGATGTTGGTCGAGGTGACGGCGACAAATTCGTTCACTGTCAGCCGCCCGGTCGCCACCCCATGTGTCCAGAGCATCGGCAGACGATCCTCAAGCCCCCCGGTGCCATTCGGGATCTTGGTGAAATCCCCCAGGCCAAAGCGTTTCTGGTCTGTGGTAAAGGCGCAATGATCCGTCGCCACCACCGAAAGCGACCCCGACTGCAACCCGGCCCAAAGGCTGTCCTGATGCATCTTGTTGCGGAACGGCGGCGACATGACCCGACGCGCCGCATGATCCCAGTCGGCATTGAAATATTCGGACTCGTCCAGCGTCAGATGCTGGATCAGCGGCTCGCCCCAGACCCGCATGCCCTTCATGCGCGCCCTTCGGATCGCCTCGTGGCTTTCTTCGCAGCTCGTATGCACGACGTAAAGCGGCACACCCGCCATGTCGGCGATCATGATCGCGCGGTTCGTCGCCTCGCCCTCGACCTGCGTAGGGCGCGAATAGGCATGCGCCTCGGGGCCGGTATTGCCCGCCGCCATGAGCTGGGCGGAAAGCTCGGCCACCACATCACCATTCTCGGCATGCACCAGCGGGATAGCCCCCAGTTCGGCGCACCGCTTGAACGACGCATACATCTCGTCGTCGTTTACCATCAGTGCGCCCTTGTAGGCCATGAAGTGCTTGAAGGTGTTGATGCCGCGTTCCTTGACGACAGTCTCCATCTCGTTAAAGACCTGCTCGCTCCACCAGGTCACCGCCATGTGAAAGGAATAATCGCAGGCCGCGCGGGTCGACTTGTTGTCCCACATCTGCAAGCCGTCCAGCAGACCTTGCCCGGGCGCAGGCAGGCAGAAGTCCACCACCATCGTGGTCCCGCCCGCCAGCGCCGCCCGGGTCCCGCTCTCGAAATCATCGCTGGAATACGTACCCATGAACGGCATTTCCAGGTGCACATGCGGGTCGATCCCGCCCGGCATCACGTAACATCCCGTCGCATCCAGAACCTCGTCGCCGCTCAGATCCTTGCCGATCCCGGCAATCACCCCGTTCTCGATCAGCACATCCGCCTCATAGGTCAGATCCGCCGTGACGATGGTGCCGTTCTTGATCACAGTGCTCATTTCAATGTCTCCCGTCCGGGCTGGCGAACAAACCACACCCTCTTCTTCTTCTTTTCCCAAATACCCCGGGTGTCCGGGGGCTGGCCCCCGGTCCTTCGCCGACCCTACTCGACGACCCCGGCCGTCTCGACCACTGCATGCAGCAGCACATCGGTGCCTGCGGCGGCCCAGTCCTTGCTGATCTCCTCGGCCTCGTTGTGACTAAGGCCATCAACACAGGGACACATGATCATCGCCGTCGGCGCCACCTGGTTGATCCAGCAGGCATCATGCCCCGCGCCCGAGATGATATCCATATGGGGATACCCCAGCCGCTCGGCGGCCAAGCGCACCGCCGACACGCAACCCGGATCGAAGGTCACCGGATCAAAGCCCCCCACCCTCTCAAAGGTGACCTCCAGCCCCATCCTGTCACAGATCTCCTGCGCCCGCGCCTTCAGCTGCGCATCCATCGCCTCGATGACCGACAACTCGGGCGAGCGGAAGTCGACGGTGAACACCACCTTGCCCGGAATGACGTTGCGCGAATTGGGATGGACATCGATATGCCCCGCCGCGCCCACCGCATGAGGCCCGTGCGCCAGAGCGATTTCCTCGACCGCCTCTAGGACCCGCGCCAGGCCCAGCCCGGCATTGCGCCGCATCGGCATCGGTGTCGATCCTGTGTGCGCATCCCGGCCGATAATTGTCACCTGCGTCCAGGACAGGCCCTGTCCGTGTGTCACGACACCGATCTGCTTGCCCTCGGTCTCGAGGATCGGACCCTGCTCGATATGAAGTTCGAAAAAGGCATGCATCTTGCGTGCGCCCACCGGTTCGTCCCCGCGCCAGCCGATCCGGTCCAGCTCCCCGCCAAAGGTTTTGCCTGCCGCGTCGGTGCGCGCTTCGGCCCAGGCCTGATCGTGCACGCCCGCAAACACGCCAGAGGCCAGCATGGCCGGGGCAAAGCGCGTACCCTCTTCGTTGGTCCAGTTGGTGACGACGATAGGATGTCGTGTCCGGATGCCAAGATCATTAAGCGTACGCAAGATCTCGAGCCCGCCAAGTACCCCCAGAACACCGTCGTATTTCCCCCCCGTGGGCTGGGTGTCAAGGTGCGATCCGACATAGACAGGCAGGGCTTCCGGGTCGGTGCCTTCGCGGGTTGCGAACATATTGCCCAGCATGTCCAGGCCCATGCTGCACCCGGCCTCCCCGCACCAGGATTGAAACAGGGCGCGGCCTTCGGCATCGGCATCGGTCAATGTCTGACGGTTGTTCCCCCCTGCGATGCCCGGACCGATCTTTGCCATTTCCATGAGGCTGTCCCATAACCGGTCGCCGTTTATCCGCAGGTTTTCGCCCGGTGCCGCCATCGTCTTCCCCCAGTCATTCCAACCCCTGGCGCGGAAATCCTTGCCTCTGCCGGAGATGTTTTTTACCATTTGGTCAAGCCACGATTGCAATGCGGCGTATCACTGTCAAGGACTGACTTGAACCATGTCCTGCGCATCGTTCGTGCAAGTTTTCAGGCTGCCCAATCGGGTGGCACCCGGAGAGACAGATGCCGCAGACCGCCTCCGCGACCACCGCGAAAAAGCCCAGCCGGATTCAGGTGCGCAATCGACGCAAGATCCTCGACGCCGCACTGGACGTCTTTTCCCAGCACGGTTTCCGGGGCGCGACACTCGACCAGATCGCCGAGGCAGCCGGACTGTCCAAACCGAATGTACTCTACTATTTCGACGGCAAGGAGGCGATACATGTCGAACTGCTGAATGCGCTGATGGCAGAATGGCTCGCTCCGTTGGCCGAAATGAACCCACAGGGTGAACCCCTGGACGAGTTGATGGCCTATATCGCGCGCAAGATAGAGATGAGCCACACCTACCCACGCGAAAGTCGGCTTTTTGCGAACGAGATCATCCAGGGCGCACCGCGCATCGGCCCCCATCTCGATCAGCGACTGAAACCATTGTTCGACGAGAAATGTGCCCTGATCCAGAACTGGATGGACACGGGCAGGCTTGCGGTGATGCATCCCGGACATCTGATCTTTTCGATCTGGGCAATCACCCAGCACTATGCGGATTTCGACGCACAGGTTCAGGTGCTGATGCCCGGGACGGAAGCCGCGCAGAACAGTGCCCGCGAGCATGTCGAGAGGATGTTCCGAACGCTGCTCACGGTCTGAATCAGTTCGTCGTTTCACGAATTGTTAAGCTTGCTGCGCCTAGTTTGAATATATGCAGATTCACATGATGGCCCCCTCTTGTGCAAACCCCGATGGACCGGTCGGTCCCGCAAACCCGGCGTGGCTGGCGCGCATATTTTCGGCACAGGCTGTCCAGAAAGGCGGCGTGGTGCGACGTAAGATGGTCGATGTGCACCGCGAAGTGGGCCGCGATGCCCTGATGGAAGAGGTGCAGCGGCGCGGGTTTCATCTCCTTGCCTGCGGCGATCAGTACCTGATCATCTGCCACGAGGGGCACATACGCGTGATCTGCTGACCACCAAGAAAATTCGAAAGAATTTTCTCATTTGGGCATCAACGAATTGCCGAGATTTTTCGTACGAAAAATCTCGGCCTGCGTCGTCAATCTGCGGCTTTCACCGCTCCGGGATTGTTCGGATGTGTCGTCCAGTTTGCATACCCTGCATCCACGGACTTTCCGGTACGCGGATCGATACTGCCCACCGCCATCTGTTCCAGGTTGATGCATTGTTCGACTGGGCATACATTGACGCAAAGATTGCAGGCGACACACTCCTCGTCCTTCACCGTAAAGGTCCGGTCTTCCGACATCGCGATCGCCTGATGCGACGTATCCTCGCAAGCGGCAAAACAACGGCCGCAGGAGATGCAAAGATCCTGGTTGATCTTCGCTTTGGCGATGTAGTTCAGGTTCAGGTGCTGCCAGTCGCTCAGGTTGGGCACGGCCTTTCGCACCAGATCCGATGTCGCGGTCATGCCTTTCCTGTCCATGTAGTCAGACAGACCAGAGATCATTTCCTGCACCACCTTGAAGCCATATGTCATGGCCGCTGTGCAGACCTGCACATTTCCGGCGCCCAGAGCCATGAACTCGGCAGCATCCTTCCAGGTGGTCACGCCACCGATTCCGGAAATCGGCAGCGTCGCCATCTCGGGCGTTCGGGCAATCTCGGCCACCATGTTCAGCGCGATCGGCTTGACCGCAGGACCGCAGTATCCACCGTGCGCGCCCTTCCCGTCGATGGTCGGTTCGGGCGCGAAAAGATCCAGATCAACCGAGGTAATTGAATTGATCGTATTGATCAGACTGACGGCATCCGCCCCACCCCGCATTGCCGCAAGGGCCGGCTGCTTGATGTCCGTGATGTTGGGCGTAAGCTTCACGATGCAGGGCATCCGGGTGTTCTGCTTGACCCAGCGGGTCACCATCTCGATATATTCCGGAACCTGCCCCACAGCCGAGCCCATGCCGCGCTCTGACATGCCGTGCGGACAACCGAAGTTCAACTCGACCCCGTCGGCGCCGGTGTCTTCCACCAGCGGCAGGATCGCCTTCCAGGCTTCCTCCACACAGGGCACCATAAGGGATACGACCATGGCCCGATCCGGCCAGTCGCGCTTGACTGACTTGATCTCGCGCAGATTCACCTCAAGCGGGCGATCGGTGATCAGTTCGATGTTGTTCAGCCCCAACAACCGCCGGTCGGCGCCCCAGACGGCGCCGTAGCGCGGGCCGTTCACGTTCACGACCGGTGGTCCGGCCTCGCCCAGCGTCTTCCAGACCACGCCGCCCCAGCCCGCCTCAAAGGCGCGACGGACATTGTATTCCTTGTCCGTGGGCGGTGCAGAGGCCAGCCAGAACGGGTTCGGGCTTTTGATGCCCACGAAGTCTGTCGTCAGATCAGCCATATCCGTATCTCCCTCAGTCTGCCGAACCCATCAGGGCCGTGTGAATGTCCTCGGCCGCATCGCGTCCTTCGGCCACAGCCGTCACGGTCAGATCGTCCCCACCGGCCGCACAGTCGCCCCCGGCCCAGACCCCGATGACCGAGGAGCGCCCCGCCCCGGTCACGGCAATCTTGCGGCCTTCGAGCGCGGGCAGCGCCTCGCCGACAAGCGTCTGGCCGATGGCCCGGAAAACCTGATCCGCCGCTATCCGTAAGGTGTCGCCGGTCGGAACCAGCGCATCATCGGTGTAGGCGAATTCGATCTCGCGCACTGCGCCATTGCCATGCACCGCGACGGGAGCGGCGTTGGTGATGATGCGCACACCCCTGGCCGCGGCAAGGTCCTGTTCGAACCGGCTGGCGTTCATGTGCCCACGTCCGCGCCGATAAACCATGGTCACATTCAGCGCACCCAGCAGTTTCGCCTGCACAGCCGCATCCACCGCCGTCATGCCGCCCCCGATGACCACGACATCCCGCCCCACCGGCAGGCTGCCAAGGTCCGCCGCCTGCCGCAGATCGGCGATGAACCCCACCGCATCCAGAACGCCGTCCTTGTCGCCCCCCGGCACGTCAAGCGCGTTCACGCCGCCAAGTCCGATACCGAGGAACACCGCGTCATGCTCGGCGCGCAGTTCCTGAAGCGTGGTGTCGCGCCCCAGCGCCTTGCCGGTTTCCAGCGTGATGCCACCGATTTGCATCAGCCAGTCGACCTCGCGCGCGGCAAAGTCATCGGTCGATTTGTAGGCCGCGATGCCGTATTCGTTCAGTCCCCCGGGCTTGGGGCGGGCGTCGAAAAGCACCACGTCATGGCCCCGGCTCGCCAGCCGGTGGGCGCAGGCGAGCCCGGCTGGCCCGGCACCGACGACCGCGATCGTCTTTCCGGTGGCGGCGGCGCGGGTGAAGGGATGCACACCCGACGACATCAGCCGGTCGGTGGCATAGCGCTGAAGGCGGCCGATATCGACGGGCTGGCCCTCGGCCGTTTCGCGCACGCAGACCTGTTCGCACAGCGTCTCTGTCGGACAGACCCGTGCGCACATGCCGCCAAGGATGTTCTGGCTCAGGATCGTCTTCGCGGCAGCCTCGGGCGTACCGGTGGCGATCTGCCGGATGAACAGCGGGATGTCGATATCCGTCGGACAGGCCGTAACGCAAGGTGCGTCATAACAGAAATAGCAGCGGTCCGCCGCCACCACTGCCTCGTGATCATTCAGTGCCGGATGCAGATCGCCAAATCCCGCGGCAAGCTCACCGGGATCGAGCCGACCTGCCACCACACCCTGCGTCAACGCGTTAGCGTGCATTTGAAACCTCCGATGTCCAGTCCCGGAAAACGCTGGCACAGGATTATTTTTTTATCAACTGGTAAAAATTGCTACATCGCAAAAGGCCGGACGTGAACCTGCGACGGGCGTGGCTGCGCGACTGGAACGGTCATTCCAACACCAGAAAGATCAAAACTGCCCGTTTCCGCGCCGTTTGCGCCATGCAAAAATGTGCCACCGGCTATTCGAAACAAGCTCTGGTTGCTGCGCTGCAGCAAGACTATCTAAGTTCCAACGGGAGGATCGAAATAAAGGATCATGACCATGGCAATCGCAGCAACACACTCCACCCAGACACGGGAAAAATCGTCCGGCGTTTTTGATAGCATCATCAACTTCCTCGTGCGCATCGCTGAAAGCAATGGTCGCATGAAGGCGGTCGAACGCCTGAACGCGATGAGCGATTCGGAACTCCAGGCACGCGGTCTCAAGCGCGAGGACATCGTGCGCCATGTCTTCCGGGACATGTTCTACATCTGAAACGCCCGCGCGTCGCAGCATTTTTTACAAGTTGAAAAAGGCCGCATCCCGGGATGCGGCCTTTTCTCTTGGTTCCTTCGACGGGTGGTTCGCGCCGCAGCCCCAGGGGCAACGGCGCGATAACGTCCCGCTGAACGGGATCAGTTCTGTGCGTAATATTCGATGACCAGGTTCGGTTCCATCAAGACGGGATAGGGCACGTCGGTCAGGCCGGGGGCCCGCACAAAGGTGCAGGTCAGCTTGGAATGATCGACGTCCATGTAATCCGGCACGTCACGCTCGGCCAGGCTCACGGCTTCGAGGATCGCGGTCATCTGCCGTGACTTTTCGCGGACTTCGATAACGTCACCCTCTTTCACGCGGTAGGAGGGGATGTTCACGCGCTGTCCATTCACTGTCACGTGTCCGTGGTTCACGAACTGGCGGGCGGCGAACACGGTCGCGACGAACTTGGCGCGGTAGACGACGGCGTCCAGACGACGCTCGAGCAGGCCGATGAGCAATTCGCCGGTGTCACCGCGCTGGCGCTCGGCATCGCGGAAGATCCGGCGGAACTGCTTTTCGGTCAGGTCGCCGTAATACCCTTTCAGCTTCTGCTTGGCACGCAGCTGAAGCCCGAAATCGGATACCTTGCCCTTGCGGCGCTGGCCGTGCTGGCCGGGGCCGTATTCGCGACGGTTCACCGGGGACTTCGGACGTCCCCAGATATTTTCGCCCATGCGGCGGTCGATCTTGTACTTGGCAGAGGTGCGTTTTGTCACCGTCTGTTCTCCTTCTATAGTGTGCGTCCTGCGCCATTACAGGCGTTTTCGGCACGGGAAGGGCGTTGTCCTCTGGGCCTAAGCCCCGACAGGGCCTCCCTTGCGGGAGCCACCAACACCAATGAAATCGCGCTTATAGGCAGGCTGGCGGCAGAGTCAACCACTTGCGCCGGTCCCGATTCGCTGCACGGGAACGCGATCCTGCCCGCGGGCAGGGCGTGTTCACGTGCCGAGTGAAAAATTTACCCGACCTTAAAGGATGTGACGCCAAGGTGGCAACGAGGTCACCTGGGGCAAAGAGCAATGCGAAACATGTTGGACATACGCATCAATCCGGGCAATGCCCTCGATCTGGCCATCGGGCAACGTGACGCACAGGTCCTGAACATGGTGCAGGAGGCGGTCAGACACCGGCAGGTTATGCTGGCCTTTCAGCCGGTGGTGCAGGCACGCCATCCGGATCGCATCGCCTATTACGAGGGGCTGATACGCGTTCTCGACGAAACCGGACGGATCATTCCCGCGCGGGATTTCATCAACGAAATCGAAGATACCGAAACCGGGCGTATCCTCGACTGTCTCGCGCTGAAAAAGGGGCTTGCCACGCTGTCACGGCAGCCCGGGCTGCGGCTGGCCATCAACCTGTCCGCCCGCTCGATCGGCTATCGCAAGTGGATACGCACCCTTGATCGCGGCATCGAACGCAATCCCACCGTGGCGGAACGCCTGATCCTCGAAATCACCGAAAGTTCGGCCATGCTTGTCCCCGAACTGGTCGTCCATTTCATGTCGGACCTTCAGTCCAAGGGAATTTCCTTTGCGCTCGACGACTTCGGCGCCGGTTACACCGCCTTCCGCCACTTCAAGCAGTTCAATTTCGACATCCTCAAGATCGACGGACAGTTCATTCGCGAAATCGCAACGGACGTGGACAGCCAGGTCATCACCAGGGCGATGGTGTCCATCGCGCAGCAGTTCGATATGTTCACCGTGGCCGAGTTCGTCGAAACCGCCGAGGATGCCGCCTTTCTCTGCGAGGTCGGTATCGATTGCCTGCAAGGCTATTATTGCGGCGCCCCCACCGTTTCGCCCGAATGGGAAAGGGTCCTGCGCCATCGCGCCTAACGGGCGCACCTACAATATCGCACCTAAGCGCACCTACAATATCACGCGTAACACGCGCCTTGGGGCCGTGTCCTGCCCCGACGTGCGCGTCGCACAGCCCATTTGGCGCCGGTCCGGTGCGCGCACGTTGCCGATACCGGCGGCCTGCCAGAAAATGCCGACACCACCGTTCTGCGCGAGCCAGGCTATTGACCCTTTGCCTCGTCCTGCAAAGCTGTCGCCCGGGCAAGCCGAATTTTGCGCCGCGACACCCCTGCTGGGTGCTGCCCCTTGTCCCACCCCTGCGCAATGCCCTATTGACGAAGGGGAAGTGCAGGGGAATCCTGACCGCCATATGGCATGGTCGTGAGGGTCCCTGCCATGGATCTGGTGGAGGATACACATGACCAACGTCGTAATCGCATCCGCAGCCCGAACTGCCGTCGGCAGTTTTGGCGGCTCTTTCGCAAACACGCCCGCACACGATCTGGGCGCAGCCGTGCTCGAAGCGCTTGTCGAGCGTTCCGGGATCGACAAATCCGAGGTATCCGAAACCATCCTCGGCCAGGTGCTGACGGCTGCCCAGGGCCAGAACCCGGCGCGCCAGGCGCATATCAACGCGGGCCTGCCGCAGGCAAGCGCGGCCTGGGGCATCAACCAGGTCTGTGGCTCGGGCCTGCGCGCGGTTGCGCTTGGAGCCCAGCACATCCAGCTTGGCGATGCCGACATCGTCTGCGCCGGCGGGCAGGAAAACATGTCCATGTCCGTGCATGCCGCAAACCTGCGGCAGGGGCACAAGATGGGCGATATGACCTATATCGACACGATGATAAAGGACGGCCTCTGGGATGCCTTCAACGGCTATCACATGGGCCAGACAGCCGAAAACGTTGCCGAGAAATGGCAGATCAGCCGTGAAATGCAGGATCAGTTCGCCGTCGCCAGCCAGAACAAGGCCGAGGCCGCGCAGAAGGCCGGCAAGTTCGATGACGAGGTGATCGCCTTCACCATCAAGACCCGCAAGGGCGACATTGTGATGAACAAGGATGAATACATCCGTCACGGCGCCAACATGGAAGCGATGGCCAAGCTGCGCCCCGCCTTCGCCAAGGACGGTTCGGTGACCGCGGCCAACGCCTCGGGGCTGAACGACGGTGCGGCGGGCACCCTGCTGATGTCAGCCGACAATGCCGAAAAGCGCGGGATCGAACCGCTGGCGCGGATCGTGTCCTATGCCACCGTGGGGCTCGACCCGTCCATCATGGGCGCCGGTCCGATCTACGCATCGCGCAAGGCACTGGAAAAGGCCGGCTGGAAACCCGAGGATCTGGATCTGGTCGAAGCGAACGAAGCCTTTGCCGCACAGGCCTGCGCCGTGAACAAGGACATGGGCTGGGATCCGTCGATCGTCAACGTGAACGGCGGCGCCATCGCCATCGGCCACCCGATCGGGGCCAGCGGCGCGCGCGTTCTCAACACCCTGCTGTTCGAGATGAAGCGCCGCGGCGCCAAGAAGGGCCTTGCGACCCTTTGCATCGGCGGTGGCATGGGCGTCGCCATGTGCGTCGAACGTCCGTAAACCATTCCACACCTGACCAGAGTCGGGGCGCCCGTTCGGCGCCCCGTTTCTTGACCGCAACCCGGGTTGAAAAACCGGCAAATGCCGCACTGCGGCGTTGTAATATTATTGCGCGCGCGCCCCCAACCCGATAGCAAAGTTACCAAGACTAGCCAGAATTGGAGGATAACATGGCAAGAACAGCATTGGTCACCGGCGGAAGCCGCGGAATAGGCGAGGCGATTTCCAAGGCCCTCAAAGCCGCCGGTTACGACGTTGCCGCAACTTACGCCGGTAATGACGAAGCCGCAGCAGCCTTTACCGAAGCCACCGGAATCAAGACCTACAAGTGGAATGTCGCCGATTACGAGTCGTCCGCCGAGGGAATCAAGCAGGTCGAGGCCGATCTTGGTCCCATCGACGTCGTGGTCGCCAATGCCGGCATCACCCGGGACGCACCTTTTCACAAGATGACTCCGCAGCAGTGGAAAGAGGTGATCGACACCAACCTCACCGGTGTGTTCAACACCGTGCACCCGATCTGGCCCGGCATGCGTGAACGCAAGTTCGGGCGCGTCATCGTCATCAGTTCGATCAACGGCCAGAAGGGTCAGTTCGCGCAGGTGAACTATGCCGCAACCAAGGCGGGCGACCTGGGAATCGTGAAATCCCTTGCGCAGGAAGGGGCCCGCGCGGGCATCACCGCCAATGCGATCTGCCCCGGCTACATCGCGACTGAAATGGTGATGGCGGTGCCGGAAAAGGTCCGCGATTCGATCATCGCCCAGATCCCCACGGGTCGGCTTGGCGAACCGGACGAAATCGCGCGCTGCGTGGTCTTCCTCGCCTCCGACGAGTCGGGCTTCATCAACGGATCGACCATATCGGCTAACGGCGGCCAGTTCTTCGTCTGACCCCGCACAGGCAAAGCCCGCGATTGCCCCGGCCCCGCATGGCCGGGGCGTTTCATTTGTGCATTGGCGCACAAACGCCTTGCGGATTGCGCGAATTGGTGCAGGCGCGTCAGGTGTCTATATCCCGTCCAACAGGATAGGAGACAGTCCGATGCTTACGCAGATCAAGGGCCTGCACCACGTGACCTCGATGGCCAGTGGCGCCCAAAGCAACAACGATTTCTTCACCAAAGTGCTTGGCCTGCGACGGGTCAAGAAGACGGTGAACTTCGACGCGCCGGACGTCTATCACCTTTACTATGGGGACGAGACCGGCACGCCGGGCACGGTCATGACCTACTTTCCCTTCCCCCGCGCCGCCCGCGGTCGCCCCGGAACGGGCGAGGTCGCAACAACCGCCTTCAGCGTGCCCTTGGGGGCCCTGCCCTGGTGGAAAGAACGCCTGACCACCTTCGACGTGAAGGGCCTGAAGGACGAGACGCGCTTTGGCGAAACCCGCCTGGGCTTTGACGGCCCCGATGGCGACAGTTTTGCGCTGGTCGAAACCGACGGTGACGCCCGCACACCCTGGACCGGCAATGGCGTGTCGGCCGATGTGGCCATCCGCGGCTTCCAATCGACCGACATGCGCCTGCGCGATGTCGGAGCCAGCAGCGAACTGCTGCGGTTCATGGGGTACGAGACACTGGAAACCCGGGACAACGTCACACGCCTGCACATCCCCGGCGGCAACGCGGCGAATGTGATCGACCTGACCCAGGTCTCGGCCCCTCCGGCCGCACAAGGCGCCGGATCGGTCCACCACGTCGCCTTTGCCGTCGAAGACCGCGCCAGACAGCTTGAAGTGCGCAAGGCGCTGATGGACACCGGCTATCAGGTGACGCCGGTGATCGACCGGGATTACTTTTGGGCAATCTACTTCCGCACCCCCGGCGGCGTGCTGTTCGAGGTGGCCACCAACGAACCCGGCTTCGACCGGGACGAGGATACGGCACATCTGGGGCAGGCGCTGAAACTGCCGACGCAACACGAACACCTGCGCGACCAGCTGGTCAGCCGCTATCTGGAGCGGATCCATGACTGAACTTGTCTTTGCGCAAACCGATGGGGCGCCCGGCGCGCCCCTTGTCTTTACCTTCCACGGCACAGGCGGGTCCGAGACACAGTTCCACGGACTGGCGCGCCAGATCCTGCCCGAGGCGCATGTGATCTCGCCCAGGGGTGACGTGTCCGAAGGCGGCATGAACCGCTACTTTCGCCGCACCGGCGAAGGCGTCTACGACATGGCGGACCTGGCCCGGCGGACAGACGCAATGGCCGAATTCCTTATTGCGGCGCAGAAACGGGTGGGCGCGAACCGTGTGATCGGCATCGGCTATTCCAACGGAGCGAACATCGCGGCCTCGGTGGCCTTCGACCATCCCGGCATCTTCAGCGACCTTGTGCTGATGCACCCGCTGATACCCTGGACCCCTGCCCCGCAGCCCGGGCTTGCGGGAACCCGCATCCTGCTCACCGCAGGCGAGCGTGACCCGATTTGCCCAGCGCCCCAGACAAAAAGCCTGTCACACTACCTTGCCGACCAAGGCGCGAAGGTCAGCGAACACTGGCACAAGGGCGGGCATGAACTGGTACAGTCCGAGATTGAAGAATTGCGGTCCTTTCTGACAACACACTGAGCAGCAGAGATAAAAAAACGCCCGGTATCACAAACGGGCGCGCAATCGGAACCATATGAGGCATTTTCGTGGCCCGGCGCGCCCCGGCGCCGGACCGGAGTCTGGATCAGTGCATCGTCTGGGGCGACAGACGCACGATCTCTTCCTTCAGTCGCAGCTTTTGCTTTTTCAGATCCGCGATACGCAGGTCATCCACACCCGGGGATCTTTGTGCCGCCTCCACGGCCTCCGAGAGGGATTGGTGCTTTCTCTTCAGTTCCTGCAAGTGCGAACTCAAGCTCATGTGGACCTCCTGTAAGTGGTTGGACCTTCAGTGCAACACAGAATTTGGATTCTGTCACGCATTCGTCGCATTGCGCGCTTAACAGATCGTTAATTTGCTGCCCTAGGGTCAGCTGCGCCCGGGAAAAGGCAGATCGCCGCCGTCACGTAGCACCGCACGGATTTGCGGGACATAATGTTCGCTGTCTCCGGGGTGGGTGTCGCCGTCGTGCAGGACCAGCGGCGCATGGATGCGGAAGGCCGCCCGCCCCGCCTTGCGCCCGCGCATCAGGATCAGACGCGGATCCCGCCCCTGACGCGGCGCAAGCGGCCAAAGCTGCACAGATCCCAGATGCGCCGCCATGGCCGCGGCAAGATCCGGCAACCGTTCGGCGCTCTGGATCATGGTGACCGTGCCACCGGGGGCGGTGCGCCGCGCGGCGATGGCCACCCACTCGGCAAGGGGGCGCCCTTCGGCCAGCCCGGTCTCGCGCCCGGGATCGGTGGCAGCCTTGCGCCGCGCCGGGTCGAAATAGGGCGGATTGGAGATCACGTGATGCAACTGCATCTGCGACAGCGGCGCGGGCAGCGCGCCCAGATCCGCGGTGACGATCTCTGCCGTCGCACCGTTCAGCGCCGCGTTGCGTCGGGCCAGTTCGGCATATCCCGGCTGGATCTCTGCCCCCCAAAGACCCAGACCACGCACCCGCGCCGCCAGACACAGCAACGCAACCCGGCGCCACAGCCCAGATCCAGCACCGACTCGCCCGCGCGCGCCGGGACGGTCGCCGCCAGAAGCACGGGGTCGATGCCGGCGCGATAGCCCTGCGCGGGCTGCAACAGCCGCAGCCGCCCACCCAGAAACGCATCGCAGGTCAGATTTTCGTCTGCAAAAGTCAGGGCCTGCACCGCTCAGCCCCTTTCGAAGGAAACCCCGTTGATCCGCAGGATTCGCATGGCATCGTTCAGATCGTCCGTGCGCACCATCAGCCGCCGCGGCAATATGCCAAGGGACCCTTCAAGGACGCTCATGTTTACGTCCAATTCAAAGCTGTCTATACCCTCATCTTCAAGAAGGGCGCGGGCGCGCGGGATCAGCGTGATGTCATTGGTGCGCAAGAGCTCTTCCATGAAATCGATGTAATCGCCGCCAAGCGCGATGTCGAGCCTGCGCGGGAGATATTGATGAGTCTTGATGAAGCTGTCGCAAAGCCGCATGAACGGCTGGCCAAGGTCCTTGCAGGGGATCTTGATGCGGTCAATGCGCTGATCCGCACACGCATGGCGTCGCAACACGCGCCGCGCATCCCCGAGGTGACGGCGCATCTGGTCGAGGCCGGGGGCAAGCGCCTGCGCCCGATGCTGACGCTCGCCGCGGCGCGGATGTGCGGCTATGACGGCCCCTACCACGTGCATCTGGCCGCGACGGTCGAATTCATCCACACCGCAACGCTGCTGCACGACGATGTGGTGGACGAATCCGGCCAGCGGCGCGGTCGGCCGACGGCGAACCTGCTTTGGGACAACAAGTCGAGCGTTCTTGTAGGCGACTACCTGTTCGCACGCTCGTTCCAGTTGATGACCGAAACCGGCAACATGCGGGTGCTGAGCATCCTGTCGGATGCGGCGGCGACCATCGCCGAAGGCGAGGTGCTGCAACTGACCGCGGCGCAGGACCTGCGCACCACCGAGGCGATCTACCTGCAAGTGGTACGCGGCAAGACCGCAGCGCTGTTTTCCGCCGCGACCCAGGTCGGCGGCGTCATCGCGGCCGCCCCCGAGGATCAGGTCACAGCCCTGCACGCCTATGGCGACGCCCTTGGGATTGCCTTTCAGATCGTCGACGACCTGCTGGATTATCAGGGGGATACCAAGGCGACGGGCAAGAATGTCGGCGACGATTTCCGCGAACGCAAGCTGACGCTGCCGGTGATCAAGGCTGTGACCCTGGCCGACGACACGGAACGCGCTTTCTGGAAACGGGTGATCGAAAAGGGCGATCAGCGGGACGGCGACCTTGAACACGCCATCGCCCTGCTCGACCGGCACGGCACGCTGGAATCCACCCGGGCAGAGGCGCTGGCCTGGGCCGATACAGCCCGCAACGCCATGATGAACCTACCCGCATCCGACGTGCGCGATTTGCTGGTCGACCTTTCGGACTACGTGGTCGCCCGCATCAGCTAAGGCCGCTAGGAAATCTTTCCGGCCGCACTCCACCAAAGGGGCCTTTCTGCGGCCAGACCTTCCGCGACTTGCGCCGCGGCCCCGGTGCCGAAGGGGAACAGCGCAAAACAGGTGGCACCCGACCCGGACATGCCGCAATGCAGGCACCCGGTCCCGGCAAGCACGTCCAGCACATCGGAAATGTCGGGCTGCACCGCGATGGCCGCCGCTTGCAGGTCGTTGCGCTGATCCTTCAGCCAGTCCGCCAGCGCCCCGGCCGTGCTCCAGTCTGGCAGCGTGTCGGGCATCGGTGCATTGTCCCGCCACCGCAACGCCCCAAAGACCTGCGGGGTCGACACCGCCACGCCGGGGTTGACCAGCAGGATGTCACAGGACGGCAGTCCGGGCACCGGGTCCAGCACCTCGCCGGTGCCGCGAAGGCGCTGCGCCCCCGGGGCCATGCAGACAGGTACATCCGCGCCCAGGCTTTCCAGATTTTGCGGCAGGCTGACATCCCACAGGCGCGACAGGGCGCGCAGGCAGGCCGCCGCATCGGACGATCCGCCGCCGATCCCGGACGCGGCGGGCAGGCGTTTGGTCAGGATGATCCGCGCACCGCGTCCGGGATCCAGCAGGCGCGCCGCCCGCAGCACAAGGTTCGAATCGTCCACAGGCACGCCCACCGCCATCGGGCCGTCCACTTTCAGGCTCAGCCGCTCTGCCGGGGAAACCCTGACCGTGTCGCCGATATCGGCAAACACCACCAGCGAATCCAGCAGATGATAGCCGTCGGCCCGCCGTCCGGTCACATGCAGCGTCAGATTGATCTTGGCCGGGGCAAAGTCCTCAGTTGCCATCCGTGTCGGTCGCAACCCTGAGCGGTTCGGAACCTTCCTCGGCCAGCACCTGATCCAACCCGACCTCAAGCTTGCGGCGGATACGCTCTGGGTCGGCCTCTTCGGTCATCTGTTCGAGGTCGATGAAGGACAGTGCGCGCCGCCACTGGAACCGCGCCTCAAGCTTGCGCCCCACCGCCCAGTAGACATCGCCCAGATGGTCGTTCACCACCGGGTCCACCGCCATAAGCTCGGCTGCGCGCTCCATGTGTTCGACCGCCTCTTCGTAGCGACCCAGCCGGTACAGCGCCCAGCCAAGCGAATCGACGATATAGCCCTGATCAGGCTGCGCCGCGACGGCACGCTCGATCATCGCCAGCGCCTCGGGCAGCTTTTCCCGCTTTTCCACCAGCGAATAGCCAAGGTAGTTCAGCACCTGCGGCTGTTCCGGGTTCAGCTCCAGCGCCCTGCGGAAATCCGCTTCGGATTCGTCCCAGTGGTCCAGCCGCTCGTGGGCGATGCCGCGGGCATAATACAGGAACCACTGCACCTGATCCGGTGAAGAAAAGGTATCGATGGCGGCGCTGTAGGCGGTCACAGCC
Source organism: Puniceibacterium sp. (assembly GCA_024636635.1). Taxonomy (GTDB): domain Bacteria; phylum Pseudomonadota; class Alphaproteobacteria; order Rhodobacterales; family Rhodobacteraceae; genus Puniceibacterium. Next base: position 25,548 of record JAGXGV010000073.1, on the reverse strand, counting down.
TCGTCAAAACGTTCGAGCTGACGCATGATATCGCCCAGCGTCGATTGCACCACGGGCAGGTCGCCATGGGTTTCGGCAAGCTGTTGCAGTACTTCGACTGCGGCATCGATGTTGTCGCTCTGACGCAAGGCGCCAGCGCGGCCCAGTTCGGCGGCGTAATAGATCGGCGCATCGCGCGGCACCTTCTTGAACGCCTGCACCGCAAGATCGTACTGGCCCAGCTTCTCAAGCAGTTCCGCAGACAGCAGCAGCGCATCCAGATGGTCCGGACGCAGGTATTCGGCCACGCGCACATACATCAGCGTGAAATCGTCGTTCTGTTCGTTGGAAAGCGCGCCGCCCAGCGTATAGAACACCTCGGCCAGACCGTCGCGCGCGCTGCGCACATGGCTAAACGGCAGCGTTTCGCCCGCGTCAAGCGCGGTGCGCATGGCACTCAGACCGGGGTCTATTTCGTCACCAAAGGCGTCGTCGATCAGCGCCACGGCGTCCGTATTGCGGTCAAGCTGGCTCAGGATCTCGGCGCGGGCCATCACGGCGCGGCGGGTCAGTTGCATACCGCCTGCGGCATTGCTGGCAAAGATCGCCTCGGCCCCTTCGAAATCCCCGACAGAGGCCAGCGCCAGCGCCTTGTGATAGGCCGCAAAGGCACCCAGCCCGTCGGATTTCGCCACCTCGTCGAATTGCACCAGCGCGGCACTCATGTCGCCCTGCCCCAGTTCGGCCCATGCCTTGGCCAGCCCGTCGATCAAAGGCCCGACGCCCTTGTTGTCAGCGATCTGTTTCAGGATGTCGGTATAGTTTTCCTCTGCGGCAAAACCCGCCATCTGCGCCATGTAGGCGATCTGGCTGGCCATGCCCTGTTCGGCCATCCGCTCCGCCAGTGCCACGGCCGGTTCGAACTGCCCGATCGAGATGTTCGACAGGACCGCGCGTTCCAGCAGATCGCCGTTTGTCGGGTCGAACTCGATCACCCTGCCATAATACTCGGCCGCAGCCTTGTAATCACCCGAATAGGTGGCCTGGCGGGCGGCCAGGTAATCTCCGGCCAGGCTGTTCGCCGCCGTTGCCGCAGGCAGGGCCAGCGCAATGGCCAGAACTGCGCCCCGCAGCGTTTTATGTGCCGAATTGCTCAACTGCCTCACTCCGCCTCTGGTTCTGTTCGCGCAAGCGTAGCTGTTGTGGCCATTGCGTGCAATCCGGGCACACGCCCGGACCGTTCACGGTTTGGAACATTTGCCGAAACCTTTGCACACCGGATACGACGCCCGGGACTGCGCCACCTTACATGTTGGGGTAATTCGGCCCGTCGCCGCCCTGCGGCACGGTCCAGTTGATGTTCAGATTGGGGTCCTTGATGTCGCAGGTCTTGCAATGCACACAATTCTGGAAATTGATCACGAACCGCGGCTCCTTTCCCTCTTCGCGCACCACTTCATAGACGCCGGCCGGACAATAACGCTGTGCCGGCTCGTCGTATTTCGGCAGGTTCACGGCGATCGGCACGTCCGGGTCACGCAGCTTCAGATGCGAGGGCTGGCTTTCCTCGTGATTGGTAAAGCTGAAAGCCACATTCGTCAGCCGGTCAAAGGACAGCTTTCCGTCCGGTTTGGCATAGTCGATTTTCGGGTAGTCCTTCGCCAGTCCGGTGGCCGCGGCATCCGATTTGCCATGCCCGATGGTGCCCAGCGCCGAAAAACCGAATGTGTTGGTCCACATGTCGATCCCCCCCAGCATGAGCGATGCCGCAAGGCCGTATTTCGACCACAGCGGCTTGACGTTGCGCACCCTGTGCAGGTCCTTGCCGATGGCACCGGTACGCACCTCGGTTTCGTAGGTCGTCAACTCGTCCCCCGCACGATCCGCCCTGATGGCGTCAAACGCCGCCTCGGCCGCCGCCTTGCCCGACAACATGGCGTTGTGGTTGCCCTTGATGCGCGGCACGTTGACCATGCCGACGGAACAGCCCAGCAGCGCCACACCCGGCGCCACCATCTTGGGCATCGACTGCGAACCGCCCTCGGAAATCGCCCGCGCGCCATAGGCGACGCGCTTGCCGCCCTTCAGCAGCTCCGCGACCATCGCGTGATGCTTGAAGCGCTGGAACTCCATATAGGGATAAACATGCGGGTTCTGGTAGTTCAGATGGACCACAAACCCCACATAGACCTGATTGTTCTCAAGGTGATAGATGAACGACCCACCCCCGGCATTCTTGCCCAACGGCCAGCCCATCGTATGCGTGACCGATCCCGGTTTGTGCTTGGCCGGGTCGATCTCCCAGATCTCCTTCATGCCAAGCCCGTATTTCTGCGGCTCGCACCCCTTGCTCAGGTCATACTTGCCGATCACCTGTTGCGAGAGTGATCCGCGCACGCCTTCGCCCAGAAACACATACTTGCCGTGCAGTTCCATCCCCGGCTCATAGCCGCTCCCCGGCGTGCCGTCCGGGTTCCGGCCGAATTCGCCAGCCACGACGCCCTTTACCTCGCCATTCTCGCCATAGACGATTTCCGAACAGGACATGCCCGGAAAGATCTCGACGCCCAGCGCCTCGGCCTGCTCGGCCATCCAGCGGCAGACATTGCCCATGGACACGATATAATTGCCATGGTTGCTCATCAGCGGGGGCATGGGAAGATTCGGGATCTTCATGCGGCCTTCTTCGCCCAGCAGGTAGAACCGATCCTCGGTCACCGGCACGTTCAGCGGCGCGCCCTTTTCCTTCCAGTCCGGAATCAGTGCATCCAGCCCAACGGGGTCCAGGACCGCGCCAGACAGGATATGTGCGCCGACCTCGGACCCCTTTTCCAGAACCACGACGTCCAGATCGGCATCAAGCTGCTTCAGCCGGATCGCCGCGGACAGGCCGGCAGGCCCCGCCCCCACGATCACCACATCATATTCCATCGCTTCGCGCGTGATTTCGCTCATATCGCTTCCTTTGTCCAAAGGTCACCGGGATGTCGATCCCGGCAACAATCTTTCGCATTGACCTAGCGCGGCGGCGCGGCGCAGGTCAATTGCGACACGACGTTCCAGCCGCTGCAAACGTCCTTGCGCCCCGCAAAAGCGTACTATTATCGACGGGATCGACGCTTTTGTGCCGCCTGCCCCGCAGGGGCCTTGCAAAAGGGACACGGCTCGGTTCAGTCTTGCAACGCCGCAGGACACATGCCAGTGACTTTGGCCAGTGACCCCGCCATCCCGTAACCGGCCCGCTTTGCAGGCCAACCCCAAGCGCCGGAAAGACCATGGAAAAGATACCGCTGACCCGCGCGGGCCACACCGCGCTTGAAACCGAATTGAAGACGCTCAAATCCGTCGAGCGTCCCGCCATCATCCGCGCCATCGCCGAAGCCCGCGAACACGGCGACCTGTCCGAGAATGCCGAATACCATTCCGCCCGCGAAAAGCAGTCCTTCATCGAGGGCCGCATCAAGGAACTAGAGGGCATCATCGGCCTGGCCGAAGTGATCGACCCCCTGAAACTTTCGGGCACGATCAAGTTCGGTGCGACCGTGACCCTGGTGGACGAGGACACGGACGAGGAAAAGACCTGGCAGATCGTCGGTGAACAGGAGGCCAACGTCGAAAAGGGCCTGCTGAACATCCGATCGCCCATCGGCCGCGCCCTGATCGGCAAGGACGAAGGCGACAGCGTCGAGGTCAAGACGCCCGGCGGCGACAAATCCTACGAAGTGCTCAAGATCTCCTACATCTGACGGATTGGGGGCCAGAATGGCCGATAGCAACGACGTCCGCACCACGCCCCTTGGCCTGTATGACCGCCGCGACCGCGACGGCGTGACAGGGATCGAGATTACGGCACTTGCCCTCACCGCCGTCTGGCTGCTGCTGGCGGGCGGCTACTTTCTATTCGCCGGGGCCGAGGGCACGGACGGCATCCGCTTTCTGCTGATGCTGATGACGCTGTTCCTGCCCGTGGCGATGATCTGGGTCGCCGCCACCGCCGCCCGCGCCAGCCGCGTGATGCGCGAGGAAAGCGCGCGGCTTCAGACCGCCATCGACGCCATCCGCCACGCATATGTGTCCCAGGCGCAGGCGGCCGCGGGCAAGCCCGACGCGCCCAGCCAGACGATCTCGAAAAAGCTTGACGACATCGCTGCGGCCCAGAAAAAGGCCGAAGCCACGCTTGCGATGTTCACCTCGACCCGGGTGCCACACCCCAACATGCCGCCGCTCCAGCAAAGGTCGGTGCCAACGGGCAACGATCAGCCCGCCCTTGCACTTGGCACTCCGGCGGATGCACTGACGCCGCCGCTGTCGAACGCCGATCTGATCCGCGCGCTGAACTTTCCCGAAACCGCCGAGGATCAGGCCGGTTTCAACGCGCTGCGGCGGGCGCTCAAGGACCGACCCTCGGCGCAGCTGGTGCAGGCCGCGCAGGATGTGCTGACCCTGCTCAGCCAGGACGGCATCTACATGGACGATCTGCGCCCGGACATGGCCCGCCCCGAGGTCTGGCGCCGCTTCGCCGCCGGGGACCGCGGACGCGCCGTCGCCGCCCTTGGCGGCATCCGCGACAGATCAAGCCTTGCGCTGACCGCAGGACGAATGAAGCAGGACCCGATATTCCGCGACGCGGCGCATCATTTCCTGCGGTTGTTCGACAAGAACTTCGCGCGATTCGAACCGGGTGCGTCGGATACTGATATCTCGGATTACGCCAACACCCGCACGGCACGCGCCTTCATGCTGCTGGGCCGCGTGGCCGGCACATTCGACTAGGCCCCCGGATCGCGCGGATTGTCGGCAGATTGTCGGCCGCCGCAGAGTTTATGACCGCGGTCATAAACTCTGCACAGCGGTCAGCGGTCAGCTAGGCGGAACCGGTGAGTGCGTTGGCTCGGCCTCTGCCCCCGCAAGCGCCGCACGTGCGGCGGCCCGCAATTCATCCTCGCGCCCGACGCCAAGAATCCATCCCTCTTCCGGGTCACCCTGTTCCAGCATCCCGGCCAGATCGCTGGCCGACAGGCGGGACAGGGCCCCGGCCAGGATGCGCACCTGCGCCCGGTCGGCAATCTCGTCCGGTTCGGCATTCTGCGCGATCACATCCGCGATCAGCGAGGGAAAGACCTCGACCAGCACGATCGGCGCTACTGCCCGCTCGAACGGCGCCACGCACAGCGACGCGCCGTAGCGCGCGCGAAGCGCCTGAAGACGCGGCAGGCCCAGCAACGCCTGAGACCCGACAGACCCCACGGTATACAGTTTCCAGCAGGATTGTGCGCGTGGCACGCGCGCCTCGACATCGCGCTTTTCGGGCAGGCCGCAACCCCGCCGCTCTGTTCCCCTGGCGGGCATTTCCGGGCCGGTTGCCCCCTCCGGGCCGCCCCAGAACGGTCCGATGCCGGGAAACAGCCGGTTCAGCGCAAGCGCGACGGCAAAGCGGTTGTTGGCATTGTCCGCGCAATCTTCGACCCGCGCCGCCAGCGCGGCCCAAAGCGCCAGCGGATCGTCCCGCCCGGTGACCACCCGGGCAAAGCCGCGTGGATAGGCAAAGGGAAAGTCGAAGCCCGCCAGAACCCGGCGCCCCGCCACCAGTTCCGCATCCAGCAGCGACTGAAGCGCGGACATGGCGGCACAGCGCGTGCGGTGATAGGAACAGGACACCTGCCCGTCCCGCGCCACGCCGATCCAGATCGCATCCTTGCAGGGCCTGGCCGGGGACGGGGCCGCACGCGCCGACCAGTCGACCACGACAAAAGTGTCAAAGCGGCACTGGTTGCAGCGCCGTTGCAGCCCGACCCCGTCCAGAATGAAATCCGCAATCGCCCCGGTGTCATCCAGATCGAAGACAGGCCGGTCGCTTTGCAGGGCTTTGTTGCTGGCGATGGCGCGGATCGTCGGATCGCCGGGCGCGATCAGCGGATGCCCGGTTTCGGCCCGGTACGCCTCGATCTTGGGGTGGGGGTCGCGCTTGTAGCCCTCGATCAGCACCAGATCAACCGGCGCCAGACGACGTAACAGATCGTCAAGCCCGGGTTCGGTGGTATCGCGCAATTCGCTCATCACCGCCACCCGGCTGCTTGAGGCCAGAACCACTTCCTGCGCCCCCGCGACCCGGTGGCGGTGACTGTCCTTGCCCGGGCGGTCGACATCGAAACCGTGATGCGCGTGCTTCACGGTGGACACGGAATACCCGCGCGCCGTGATCTCTGACACCAACCGCTCCATCAGCCCGGTCTTTCCGGCGTTCTTCCAGCCTGTGACACCGTAAAGCCTCATGCCAGAAGAGCCTCTGCCCGGGCAAGATCCCCGGGCGTGTTGACATTGAAGAAGGGGTCGATCCCGTCCACCGGGAACAGCGCCGCGCGGGCGCCATGCCTGTCGGCCCAAAGCCCGACCTTGCGCACGCCGTCCGCAAGTGCCTCGCGCAGGTCCTCGCGCAGGGCGACGGGCCAGAGACCAAAGGTCGGATGCCGTCGCTGATTTCCGTTGTCATCAGGCGTGGCGGCAAGCACCAGAGGAAGGCTCATCCCTTCTGCGGCCAGCAGCAACCGGGGCACCAGATCGCAGGGAAAGAACGGTGTGTCCGCGGCCATGGTCACGATCATGTCCGCCCGCCGCCCGGCGGCCCAGTCGAGTCCGGCCAGAATGCCCGCAAGCGGTCCGGGAAAACCCGCAACGGAATCGGGCAGCACGTCAAGCCCGAAACCGGCGAACCGGTCCGGATCGCCGTTGGCATTCAGTGCGAGTGCAGCAACCTGCGGACCTGCACGGGCCACCACATGATCCAGCAGGGAACGGCCCGACAGATCGAGCATTCCCTTGTCGCCCCCGCCCATGCGGCGCGCCTGTCCACCGGCCAGAATCACGCCGAGCGGTTGCCTCATGATCCGATCTCCCCAGCCGCCACCCAAGAAAATTGTGAATTTTCTTGGCAAATTTCTTCATAAGAAATTTGGGTCCCGGTCCCGCCGTTGCACCCGCCCGGTTGACCTGTCCTGTCCGGAACGTCGCGCGGTGCCTTGTCCGTATCACCAATGGCGTACCTCCATCCGCATGTCGGTACGGGGGGACGGAGGGTCCCGCCTTGCGCCTCTGCGTTTCGGTGCGCGCCCGGTGCCGCACCGCTGACGGCCAAAACGTCCGGCACGGTGCCCGCTCGGGTCAGGCGCGGGACCGGCGGTCCCGGCGCGATCCAGTCACCGGCGCTATCTTTCGGCTGGGGCAATTGCATCTTTCCGATCAGTTGGATAGGGCAGGTTCCATCGGGATCAGGGGACAGTGATGGCGGGTGGATCGGCAATGTCAAGCTACGCACGGGGTCTGCGCGATGGGTTCCCATTCATCTTGATGGTCTTTCCGTTCGGCATGCTCTTTGGTGTGGTCGCGACCGAGTCTGGTCTGACCCTGACCGAAACTGTCGCCTTCAGCGTGGTCGTAATCGCCGGCGCGGCGCAGTTTACCGCCTTGCAACTGATGAACGAACAGGCGCCGGTTCTTGTCGTTCTGGGCTCGGCCCTTGCCGTCAACCTGCGCATGGCGATGTATTCCGCCTCTCTCACGCCGCATCTTGGACCTGCTCCGCTCTGGCAGCGGGTCTTCATCTCGTATTTCCTTGTGGACCAGACCTATGCCGGGTCGATCCTCGAATTCGAGAAACGACCTGCGATGACCTTGGGCGAAAAATCCGCCTATTTCTTTGGCCTTGCCACGCCAGTCTGCCCGCCCTGGTATGGCGCCACGTTGCTTGGCGCCTGGCTGGGGGCGGCCATTCCGACCGAACTCGGGCTTGATTTTGCGGTGCCGATCGCCTTTCTGGCGATGATCGCGCCGATGTTGCGCACACCGGCCCACAGGATCGCCGCCGCGACGGCCGCAGCTCTTGCGCTTGGTTTCGCCTGGTTGCCCTACAACTTTGGCCTGATTGTCGGGGGCGTGGGCGGCATGATGGCCGGTGCGCGCGCCGAGCAGTATTTCGAAATGAGGCGCGGTTCATGATCGATTCGACAACCCTTTGGACCGTGATCCTGGCTCTGGGTTTCGGCAGCTTTGCTTTGCGTTTCGTCTTTCTAGGCTTTGTCGGCAATCGGCCGCTGCCGGGCTGGCTGCTACGGCACCTGCGCTACACAGCCGTGGCGGTGCTGCCCGCCCTGATCGCGCCGCTGATCCTGTGGCCCGCGGCCAACAACGGGGAACCCGATCCGACACGCCTGATAGCGGCGACCGTCACCTTTGCAGTTGGATTCGCCACCAGGAACGTCATTGCGGCGATGATCTGCGGTGCTCTGGTGATGTTGGCGTCCGGCTACATCCTTACCTGAGTGCGGCGCGGGCCTCTGCCTGGGCCGCGTTGAACTGTTCGATCGCCACGCGCTTGTCATCGTCGTCGTCCTCGTAAAGCTTGCGAGTCGTCACCCCCGGCAACTTGCCGAACTGCTTGCTGAGCGCGTTGGGAAAGAAGGTAGGACGGATGGATTCAAAGCCCGGAAGGTCACTCAGCAGGGACGATGTACTTTGCGTGCAGTACATCTGCGCCACCGGACCGCGCTGCTGAGCCAGTTGCAGCGCCTGCTCCGCTACCGCCGCAGGAACCTCGATATCCTGTATCACCACATGATAGGTGGTGCGGGCATGCGCACTTTCGTAAAATTTCTCGATCCGCGGGGTGATGCCATAGAGCACGTCGCGCACCTCGGGCACCGCCGAATGGCGCACCGATCCCGCCGGATCGAAGATCACCCGCTGCGAGCCGTTGATCATCAGGCTGGAATGGGCCCCGGCCCCGGAACTGTTCGACACCATCGTGTACAGGGTAAGCTTGGGCGGACCGTCATGGCGATGGGCGGACAGCGCCACCACGTCCGGAGTGGCATCGGTGGTGGTGGTATCCGCAGCACACCCGGCCAAGGCTAAAGCGGCCATGATGGCCAGACCACAGGCGTGCAGCCGCATTCCAGAACTCCCCGCAGTTTTCAGGCCCGCAGGGCTCAGACGTTGAAGATGGCCAGAAGCACGACCAGGGCAAGAATGACCATGACCGACTTGGCCACAAAATTCATGAACCCGTTGAAGGTCTTTTCCTGGGTCGTGATGTCCATGCTGCCATGCTTGTGTTCTGCCATGATCCTGAATCCTGATTGGGGTATGCTGCCGGTTGGTTAGCGCATTTCGTGCGCCCTGTCACGACGCTTGTCCTGCGCATTCTGACGCGGGCGGCCGCAGTCGGCGCGGATTTCGGACAAAGGTGAGCCGATTGCACGCAGCCGCCGGAGTCGGCTGTCAGGCATGGGAGTTTGTTATTGGGGACCGGCATTGGCACCGGAGACCAAGACTTTTACCAAAAGTCTTGGCAAATTTTTTCAGAAAAAATTTGGGGGCGCTTCAGGTCGACTGGAACACCCAGGCCCCGTCCTCGCGCAGGTTCCGCACCGCGCGCCCCTGGTGCCAGAGGTGCAGGCAGTGGGCCATCGCTTCGACCAGGGCTAGGCCATATTCCGCCTCGCCGATGCGGCGCTTGAACAGCGGGGCGAAACAGTCGCCCGCCGACTGAGGCATCGCCAGGTGTCTTTCCAGCCGCGTCAGCGCGCCGTGGTGATTGTCGATCAGTTGCTGCAAGCGCTGTGGCAGGCCGGCAAAGGGCAGCTTGTGTCCGCCCAGTACCAGCTGGTCCGGCGTCGCCAGCCCGGACAGGCGTTCACACGCCTCGAGCCAGTCGGCGACGGGATCTGCTTCCGGTTCGGTGGCGTAGACGCCGATGTTGGAACTGATCGAGGGCAGGATCTGATCGCCCCCCAGCACAAGGTTGTCATCACGGGACCACAGGGTCGCGTGTTCGGGCGCGTGGCCATTGCCGATATGCACGTCCCAGTGGCGCCCGCCAAGCCGGATCGAATCGCCCTGACAGATCCGGGTGAACCCAAGCGGCATCGGGTGGACCACATCGGCAAAGTTGAAGGGACGTTCCTGCGCCCGTCTGGTCAGAATCCCGGCGTCCATCCCGCAGCGCCGCCAGTAGGTCAGCGTCTCTTCGGTCGGGCGGTCCTGCACATCCAGCGTCAGCATGCGCGCAAAGAGCCATGCGGTGCGGGTGGTCAACAGTGCGGCACCGCGTGCCTGAAACCAGCCGGCCATGCCGATATGGTCGGGGTGGTGATGCGTCACAAGCACACGGGCCACCGGACGGCCGCGCAGCGGACCGGCAAGCAGGCTTTCCCAGATCGCAACGGTGCGCGTGGAGAAGAAGCCGGTGTCGATGATCGTCCAGCTGTCGCCGTCATCCAGGGCATAGACGTTAACATGATCAAGCTTCATCGGCAGCGGCAGCCGCATCCACAACACGCCCGGAGCGATCCGGATCGCCTCGCCCTCGACGGGCGGCGCATCCCAGGGATAGCGGATATGTGCCACCTCGCCGTCCATCAGGCCGCGAGATCCTCGGCGCTGAGCGCATAGAGATCCTTTGCGCCGGCCCGGGCATGGGTCAGCAGTCCATGATGTTCCGGCAGCATCCGCAGGATATAGAACCGCGCCAACCGGGCGCGGGCGCCGTCGGGGTCGGCCACGGCGGCGCGCAGGTGGTAATAGCCGCCCAACACCCGGGCAAAGGCGCGCAGGAACGGCACCGACCCTGCGAACCGTGCGTTCATGTCGTTTTGCGCGACCAGCCATTCCACCGTCTCGCGCAGCGTCTCGGCCGCGTTCCAGACCGGGCCGGCAAGATCGGGCAGCGCGGATTTGGCGGCCTCGGCTTCGGCCTCGATCTCGTCCAGCAAGCCGAAGGCGGCCTCGCCTCCGTCCATCATCTTGCGCGCGACAAGGTCCATGGACTGGATGCCGTTGGTGCCTTCGTAGATCGCGGTGACACGCACGTCGCGGCTGAACTGGGCGGCGCCGGTTTCCTCGATGAAGCCCATGCCGCCGTGCACCTGTACCCCCATGTCAGAGACGATGATGCCGGTATCGGTGCCGAAAGCCTTGGCGATCGGGGTCAGCAGGGCGGCGCGGGCGGCCCAGTCGACTTTGCCGGTCGCACGGGCCATGTCGATGGCCACGCCGCAGGCCAGGGCGATGGCGCGGGCGGCGAAGATGTCGGCCTTCATCGTCGCCAGCATGCGGCGCACGTCTGCATGGTCCAGAATGGCGCCGGTCGCGCCCTCGACCGCAGTCTTGCCCTGCCGCCGATCGGTCGCATAGGCCAGCGCGTGCTGATAGGCGCCTTCGGCAACGCCGATGCCCTGCCCGCCGACGCCGAGGCGGGCGTTATTCATCATGGTGAACATGCACTTCATGCCGCCATGTTCCGGCCCCACAAGCCAGCCGGTCGCGCCGCTGTATTCCATGACGGCGGTGGGCGAGCCGTGCAGACCCATCTTGTGTTCAAGGCTGACCACCCGCAGGTCGTTGGTCTTGCCCGGGGCGCCTGTATCGTCGGGCAGGTACTTGGGCACCAGGAAGAGCGAGATGCCCTTGGTGCCTTCGACTGCACCGGGCAGGCGCGCCAGCACCAGGTGGCAGACGTTTTCGGTAAAATCGTTGTCGCCCCACGAGATATAGATTTTCTGTCCGGTGATCGCATAGCTGCCGTCGCCGTTCGGCTCGGCCCGGGTGCGCAGCGCGCCCACATCAGATCCGGCCTGCGGTTCGGTCAGGTTCATCGTTCCGGCCCATTCGCCGCTGATCAGCCGGGGCAGGTACAGATCCTTGATCTCGTCACTTGCGTGATGTTCAAGCGCCTCGATCTGGCCCTGCGTCATCAGCGGGTTGAGCTGAAGCGACAGGCAGGCCGCCGACATCATCTCGTTCACTGCGGTGGTCACGGCCATGGGCAGCCCCATGCCGCCATGGTCAGGACTTGCGGCGATCGCGACCCAGCCGCCTTCGGCAATGGCCCTGTACCCATTGGCATAGCCCGGCGAAGTGCGCACGACGCCGTTTTCGAGCCGTGCGGGGTGCAGGTCGCCATTGCGTTGCAGCGGGGCAAGGACCTCTTCGCACATCCGCCCGGCCTCGGTCAGGATGGCGTCGACCACGTCGGGCGTGGCTTCGGCAAAAGTGTCGCTGCCGGTGACCAACTTCAGATCCACGACATGATCGAACAGAAAACGATAGTCTGAAATCGGGGCGCGATAAGGCATGGGTGACTCCAATCCGTCTGGCCTGGCAATAACGCAGGCCGCGGACGGGCGGAACCGCAACCTGCGGACAGAGTTATAGCGCCGCAGGATCGCATCAACCAAAACGCGGCGTCACGACGCGGGCCGGATGCTTTCTCATGCCCGACCGCCTTCGGACGACAGGGCCAGGGGCGACACGCCGATGGACTTCAGCGCCGCCTGCCATTTGTCGTCATCCTCTATGGCAAACACCAGATCGGGTGAGGCATCGCAGATGAGCCAGCCATTTTCCGCAAGTTCGCCTTCGAGCTGGCCCGGCCCCCAGCCGGCATAGCCAAGCAGCATGAGTCGGGTTTCCGGCCCCGCCCCCTGCGCGATGCTTTCAAGCACGTCGAGCGTCGCGGTCATATGAAACCTTTCATCAACCTCGAGCGTGGCGACAACCGATTCGTAATCCGGGGAATGCAGCACAAAACCGCGGGCCATTTCCACCGGCCCGCCGAAATGCACACGCTGGCCGTCAACATTCACGGTGGGGTCGATCGACAGTTGGTCAAGCAGCATGCGCAGGCTCACATCCGCCGTCGGCTTGTTCACGATCAGTCCCATGGCGCCGTCTTCGGAATGGGCGCAAATGAAGATCACAGCCTGTTCGAACCGTGGATCACCCATGCCGGGCATGGCGATCAGCATCTTGCCGGTCAATCCGGTCGTGTCGATCTGTGCCATTGTACTGCCTTGATACCTGTTCATTCCGGTCAGCATGTACCCCCGGGCCGGGGGGTGCAAGGGAGCAGAATTGTTCAGCTACACGGGCCTATCGCCGGAACGTTACTTTTCATTTCAGCCGGAACTTGCAATTGCGGTGTCATGAGACATGCCGCCCTTACCTTGCTCTGTATCCTTGCGCTTGGCGGTTCTGCGCAGGCGCAAGACGTGTCAAAGATTTTGGCAGCCGAATTACGCCCGGGCTGGCGGCAGGCGGACGGCAGCCATGTGGCCGCCCTTCACCTGACGCTTGCCCCCGGGTGGAAGACCTACTGGCGCAGCCCCGGGGATGCCGGAATACCGCCGGAATTCAACTGGCAGGGATCTGAAAACGTCGCGGCGGTCGGGGTGAACTGGCCTGCGCCGAAGATCTTTTATCAAAGCGGGATGCGCTCGGTCGGGTATGCGCAGGAGCTTGTCCTGCCGCTGCGGATCACCGGACGCACCGCGGGCCAGGACATGCAATTGCATGGCGTCGTCGATCTGGGGGTGTGCAGTGACATCTGCGTGCCGCGGAGGGTCGAGGTCACCGCCTCCCTGCCTGCGGATGCGACCCGGCGCGATCCGGTGATCGCCGGTGCGCTGGCGGACATGCCGTTTTCGCGCACCGAGGCGGCGGTAAGGTCCGTGCGCTGCACGGTCGGCGCGGATGCCCGCGGCATGACGCTGCGCACCGAGATCGACCTGCCCATCGGCGCTTCGGGCGAAGAGACCGTGATAGAGACCGCGAACCCGGCGATCTGGGTGGCCGAACCGCGGACCTACCGTGCCGCGAACGGCCATCTGGTCAGCGAAACCCGGCTTGCCCACATGGAAGGCAAGGCTTTTGCGCTGGACCGGTCGGGCGTGCGGATCACCGTGCTGGGCAAGGGACACGCGGTCGACATCAAGGGCTGCGACCGCTAGTCACGCGCCGTTCGTAAATGTGAAGCATGGGGCGGTGCAATCTAGCAGAAGTCGGATATACGGATCCGGCAGAGCAGAAGGTGCAGCCGCATGCGTTTTGATCCGGTTCTGGCGGATATCCGATTCGGCTGTGGGCTGTCGCCCCGCATACCGCCCGCCCCCGGCGCGGCCGAGATGCTGGCGTCTCTGGACGGCCCCGACGCCGCCGCCGCGCAATTCCCCATCGCCGGGTTTGCGGACATCCTGTCACGGATGGAAGCCCGTCAGGCCCTGCGCAAATCCCGCAAGAAGGTGCGCGGCACCCCCGAGGGGGAGACCCTTGCCGACGAGATCCGCCAGCTGGACAAGGCCGGTGGCGCCGATCAACTGCTCTGGTTCGGCCAGCATCTGATGCGCCGCACCTGGACGCACCAGCCGCTGCGCGAACGGCTGAGCTTCTTCTGGGCCGATCATTTCACCGCGACCGGCAAGGCGGGCGTGATCAATCGGGGCACCTCGCCCTATATCGAAACCGCGCTGCGCCCCAACATTTCGGGTCTGTTCGAGGATCTGCTGATCGCGGCGATCCAGCAACCGCTGATGCTGCACTACCTTGATCAGGCCAATTCAGTCGGCCCGGACAGCGCCTTTGCGCAGAAGCGCAAAAAGGGGTTCGGCCTGAACGAGAACCTTGCCCGCGAGGTGCTGGAACTGCACACTCTGGGGGCGGACGGGCCATATACCCAACGCGATGTGAAGGAACTGGCCGAGCTGTTCACCGGCATGACGATGAACACCAAGGCCGGGTTCGTCTTTCGCAAGGATTTTGCGCAGCCGGGGGCCGAAACGGTGCTGGGGCGCAGCTATGGCGGCGGGTCGGCCACGGTACAGGATGTGCAGGCGGTGCTGCGCGATCTGGCACGCCACCCGGCCACGGCCCGCAACATCGCGCGCAAGCTTGCCGTACATTTTGTCTCGGACAGCCCCGATCCGGCGCTGATCGACGCGCTGGCGTCGCGGTATCTGGAAACTGGGGGGAACCTGCGGGCGGTCTATGGCACCCTGCTTGACCATCCCGCCAGCTGGGAAGAAGGCGGTGCCAACGTCAAACGACCGCTGGATTTCATCGGCTCGGCGCTGCGCGCGCTGGCGGTTGCGCCTGACCAGTTGCGCAAAATCAAGCTTGGCGGGGTCAGCAGGCACCTGTTGCAACCCCTGGGGCTGATGGGGCAAATCTGGGAAAAGCCGGATGGCCCGGACGGACTGCCCGAGGGTGACGCCGACTGGATCACGCCGCAGTCGCTGGCCGCGCGCCTGCAATGGGCGGTGACGGTGCCGCAGCTGCTGCACCCCGCCCTGCCCGACCCGCGCGAATTTGTGCGCATCGCCCTGGCCGACCGGTCCACGCCCGCCGTGCGCTTTGCCGCCGAGGCGGCCGAAAGCCGGTGGGATGGAATTGGCCTTGTCCTGGCCTCGCCCGCCTTTCAGAGGATGTGATCCGATGCTCAGCCGCCGTTCGTTTCTGACCCGTTCGGCCCTTGTGGGCTGTTCCCTTGCGGCAAGTCCGCTGGTCACGCCGATCAGCTTTGCAGCCGTGCCGGGCGAAAACCGGCTTGTGGTGATCATCCTGCGGGGCGGAATGGACGGGCTGGCCGTGGTGCAGCCTGTTGGCGACCCCGACTTTGCCCGTCTGCGCGGCGCGCCTGTGCCGGGCGATGCCGGGCCGCCCGCGGATCTGGACGGGTTCTACGCGCTGCACCCGGCCCTGCGCCCGCTGCTGCCGCTTTGGCAACAGGGTCAACTTGGGTTCGTGCAGGCAGTGTCGACCCCCTACCGCGACAAGCGCAGCCATTTTGACGGGCAGGACCTGCTCGAGGCCGGTCTGAGCGACCTTTCGCAGGGGCTGAGCCGCGACGGCTGGCTGAACCGGCTGCTACAGCACCTTCCCGGGGTCGAGGCCGAGACGGCCTATGCGATCGGGCGCGAGTCCATGGCGGTGCTGAACGGGCCCGTGCCGGTGTCGCGCTGGTCGCCGGATGTGGATCTGGCGCTCAGCCCGCAGGCGCTGCGACTGGCGGAACTTGTGATGAAGGACGACCCGGTGTTCGACGCGGCCATGTCCCGGGCCGTCGCGCTGGCCGATAATGACGGCGATGCCGTGGCCGTCAGCGGTGGCATGGACGAGATGATGTCGATGATCAAGTCGGACCGCGCCGCATCGCGCGGATCTGCGGCAGAGTCCCGCATCGCAAGCTTTGCCGCGCAGCGCCTGAAGGGCGAGGCGCGCATCGCGTCGTTTTCGATCAACGGCTGGGACACGCACGATGCGCAGGACCGCAGTCTGGGCAAGGCGCTGGGGCGGCTGTCCGATACCATCCTGACACTGCGCGACGAGATGGGCGCGCCGGTCTGGGCGCGGACGACTGTGGTGGCCATGACCGAATTCGGGCGCACCGCCCGGATGAATGGAACCCGGGGCACCGATCACGGAACGGGCGGCCTGATGGTCCTGGCCGGGGGCGCGGTCCGGGGCGGAAAAGTCCACGGCGACTGGCCGGGGCTGAGCGACTCTGCGCTGTATCAGGGGCGCGACCTGATGCCGACGCGGGATGTGCGCGCCCATGCCGGATGGCTGCTGAGCGGCCTCTTCGGGCTTGACCGGTCACTGATCGAGAGTGTGGTATTTCCCGGTGCCGAGCTTGGCACCGATCCGGCGCTGCTGCTCTGACAGGGTCAGATCGCCACGCGGTCGGTCAGGCGTTCCCGGACCAGACCCGCCACCCGCGCAAGTTTTGCCCCGACCGGCAAGCCATTCTCGCGCGACCGCGCGAGATCCTGCGCCGCGGTGCCAAGCACCGGATCGTCGGCCATCTGCGCCACCCCGGACAAGAAGCGCGCCACGTAATCCAGCGTCTTGCCGTCGGCATCGCCGCCCAGGATGTCGGCGGCATGGGCCATGTCGTCGCGATAGGCAATGGGATCGGGCCGGATGACTTCGGTCTGGACCGTGCGCATGCCCGAGGGGCGACGGTCGGCGGGGAGCCGGGCGAGGATCGTGTTCTGGAACATTGTCAGGTTGACCACGGGTTTGGCCATGAAATCGTCGGCCCCGGCGGCGATGGCCACGGATTCCGCAAAATCGTTTCCGCTGGTGCCAAGAATGACCGAAACCCGCGGAGTAGCACCCGAGAGTTCGGCGATGAGGTCCGCGCCAGACCCGTCTGGCAGGCCGAGATCCACGATGATTACCGAAGGGCGATAGACCTGAAGGTGCCGTCGCGCGGACAGCAGGCAATCGGCGCGGCGGATGCGCGCACCGCTGCGCAGGCACATCAGCCGGATAGCCTCGCAGGCATAACGGCTGTCTTCGACAACGAGAACGGTCAACCCCAGAAGGGGGCGCGATACGGTCGGCGTGCAGATCCGGTCAAAATTTTCCACATCGTCCATGATGATCTCCTTGCTGATGACATCACAAACATCCCCCACCATGACTAACAGCGCGTTAATGAAGACCGGCATCTTGCGGCCCATCGGACGGACGGGCCATAAGGCTGGGGAAACCGCCAGACAGGAGTTGCGTACATGATCGGTCGCCTGAACCACGTTGCCATCGCCGTGCCGGATCTGAAGGCGGCGGCGGAGCAGTATCGCGGTGCCCTTGGTGCAGAGGTCGGCGCGCCGCAGGACGAGCCGGATCACGGCGTCACCGTGATCTTCATAACCCTGCCCAACACCAAGATAGAATTGCTCTGCCCGCTGGGAAAAGACAGCCCGATCAATGGCTTCCTTGAAAAGAACCCGTCAGGCGGGATCCACCACATCTGCTACGAAGTCGATGACATCCTGGCCGCGCGCGACCACCTGAAGGGCACCGGCGCCCGGGTGCTGGGCAGCGCAGAGCCGAGGATCGGCGCTCATGGCAAGCCGGTTCTGTTCCTTCATCCCAAGGATTTCAACGGCTGTCTCGTGGAACTGGAACAGGTCTGAGGCCGCGCTAAGTTTAGAGAAACTCTGAAAGGTTGCTCACATGTCCATCGTCTCTGCCATCGTGCTGTTCGCCGTCCTCTGGTTCCTGACCTTCCTTGTGGTGATCCCGATTCGGCTTCAGACTCAGGGGGATGTGGGCAGTGTCCTGCCCGGGACCCATGCCGGATCGCCCGAAATTCACAACCTGGGGAAAAAGGCGTGGATCACCACCGGTGTGACCACGGTGCTGTGGGCGATCATCGCGGGAACCATCCTTTCGGGCATGATCACGATCCGCGATCTGGACATGTTCAACCGGATGGGACCGGCGTCCACAATCGATGGAACAGATGGGTAAAGGTCGCTGCCCCCAGAATCGGGATCACGAGGTTCATCAGCGGCACGGATAGCGGGATGGCCATCAGCACTCCGGCGGCCCAGATCGTCAGCATGTGCTTGCGGCGCATCTCTTTCGCCGCTTCGCGTCCGATCCTGCGCATCGCGGCGAGGGTAAAATATTCGCGGCCCAGAAGAAATCCGTTCAACCCCCAGAAGATGAACAGGGCAGCCGGGGCAAAGAACACGTAAAGCACCAGCGCCAGGACATTGGCGCCGATCAGCACACCCAGAAAATTCACCGTGTCCCGCGCCGCCTCTGCGAAAGGCACGCGCGCCACCGGCGGCAGGCCGGGATAATGGCGATCCTCGACCGCGTCGGCCACATCCTCGAGAAACATCGAGGTGATGGCCGAAGCGACCGGGATCATCAGGAACACCGACAGGACCAGCATGAAGAACAGCGACCCCCAGCTGAGAAGATCGTTGAGCCAGGTGACCTCGCCCAGGACCGGCAGGGTCGCATCCTCGCCCACCAGCCAGTTGATCAGCCAAAGAAATCCCGCATAGAAACCAACCAGAAGCGCCACGGCCAGCAGGACACCCAGAAGCAGGACCCGGCGAAAGCGGGCATCGCCTATCTGCGCGACCGCCTTGGCAAAGCAGCCCAGGATCATTCCGAGACCCAGGTGGTGATGGCGTCAAGATCCGGGCGCGGCCGTTCGGGCGGTGCGGAGGTTTCGGTGCCAAGATGGATGTAGCCCGCGACGCGTTCGTTGTCGGCAAGGCCAAGGCCGTCGGTGACAAAGCCGCGGTCATGGGCGACCCATCCCGACAGCCAGTTCGCCCCCCAGCCCGCCGCCAGCGCCGCGTTCAGCAGGGCCAGACAGACCGCGCCCGCCGAATAGGTCTGTTCGATCTCCGGGATCTTGGGCGAATCGCGCTGCACCTCGATCACCGCAACGCAAAGCGGCGAATCAGAGAACTGCTTGCGCCCCTTTTCGATCTGTTCGCCGTCCAACCCCAAATCGGCACCCTTCCGTGTCGCCAGATCCGCCAGCCGAACCAGCGCCGCCCGCTCAAGCACGATCAGGCGCCACGGTTCAAGCTTGCCATGATCCGGGGTGCGGACGGCGGCCGTCAGGATCGGCAGCAGCGCCGCACGGTCCGGTGCGGGCTGGCCAAGCGTCTTGGCCGGGCGCGACCGCCGGGTGAGCAGGAACTCCAGTGCGGCGGTGTTGGGTGTCGGCATCGCTTTCTCCTAGGCTTTGGGACTATGTCAGGGCGATTGGAGTCATGTTCAACTGCCAATCGTCACTTTGGGGTTGCCTGCGCGGATCGGGACATGTCAGGGCGCGCCATGACCAAAGGCACCCTGTCCCATCTGGCCACACCCGGCACCACCTTGTCGGTCCGGGTCACGCCCAAAGCCGCGGCCAACCGCATCGTGGTCGCAGAGGGTGTCCTGCGGGTCTATGTGACCGCCGTTCCGGAAGACGGTGCCGCGAACGACGCCGTGCACAAGCTGCTGTCAAAGGCGTTGGGGCTGGCCCGGAGCCGACTGACCCTGGTGCAGGGTGCCACGTCGCGGGACAAGGTTTTCCGGATTGATCAGGCCGACAGGACCGGTGCCTGATCGCAAGGGCAGGTTCCCGCTGCTATTTGCGGCGCGAATAGACCCCCTCGGGAAGCGAGAGCGCCGCCGCCAGATCGTGCATCTGCGCGATGGACATGGTGATCTTCTGGACCCGGTCGGTGCGCGGGTCGTATTGTTCGATGGTGATACATTCCTCGAAGGAATTGACGATGACATCCTCCTGCAGGGGGCTGTCGCCTTCGTCCACCAGGGTGACCACGGTGGCGTCAAAATCATGCTCGATGCTAAACATGGCCCAAGCCTATCCTCGGTGAACCGCCTTGCCCAGCCTTTCCCTGCGTCGGTGCAGGGCAAAAAGCGCAGGTGCCAGAATGTGGTCATAGACAGCACCGGCAATCCACGCGATCACCGGCAGGCGCACCAGCCTTGCCAGCCAGCGCAGGCGGGGAATCCGGTCCCAGATCAGGGCGAAGGCCGGAACGCCACGAAACATCCGCCCGTTGTGCAACACGTGAAACTGCCGTGCCGCCTGCGCCGGGCTTAGACCGAAGCGGTCCAGATCGCCCCGCGACAGCCCGGCGTAAACGATCCCGGGCGCGTCGTCCTGCGTCATGCGGCGGTAACCGGCAACCTCGCGGGCGCAGATCGGGCAGGTATCGTTGTAGATCACGGTCATATCTTCGGTCATACCACCTCAGATAGCTCCCGGCACGCTGCCGCCAAGACAGCAAAATGTGACTGGCCCCCAAAGCGGCCGACGACTAGGCTTGCCCAGAGAAACCCCCGGAGTTGCGATGCGCTGGCTGATCCCCTTTGTCCTATTTGCACTTTCCGCCTGCGAGGTGGTGCCCACGCTCGAGCCGGTTCCGCAATCCCGGCCAGAGAGGCTTGAGACCCCTGCCCCGTCAGAATTGCGCGGGCGGGCGCAGCGCGCGGCGCGCACCTTTGTTCAGGTGGTCGACACCGTCCAACCCGTTGCCGAAAGCGAATGCCGCCGGGTCGCGCCGCGGATGAATTGCGACTTCCTGATCGTCGTGGACGACCGCCCCGGTCAGGCTCCGAACGCCTTTCAGACCCTGTCACGGGACGGACGCCCGATCGTCGCCTTCAACCTTGCCCTGATCGCTTCGGTCGACAATGCCGACGAACTGGCCTTTGTCATGGGACATGAATCCGCCCATCACATCATGGGACACCTCGCCCGCACCCAGCAGAATGCCGCCGTCGGCGCGGTCATCTTCTCTGGCCTTGCCGCGATGAGCGGGGCGAATCCGGAAAACGTCCGCTCTGCCGAGGAATTCGGAGCGGCGGTCGGGGCGCGCAGCTATTCCAAGGACTTCGAACTTGAGGCCGACCGGCTGGGGACGGTGATCACCATGCGTGCAGGGTATGATGCGGTGCGCGGCGCGCAATTCTTTGCGCGGATTCCGGACCCCGGCAACAGGTTCCTCGGCACCCATCCACCAAACAGCCAACGCCTGGAACTGGTGCGTCGCACTGCGGAGATTGTGAGGTCCGGCAGTTGAACGGCGGCCCCTGACGCCATCTCGGGCAAGGTATCTTTGATGGCCATGCAGTGGGATGATCCGTTCTCGTCTTCGAGACCGACAAACTTGTGCTTGATCCGCGCGACGAAGCCGAAGGCATCATCGCCGCTCAGACGACAGTCGGCGGGTCCAATGTTCTGGTCGCCGCTGTACCCCGCCTGCGTCTGCGGGGGGGCGCGCAGTTGCCTATGCGTTGGAGACAGTGCTCTGGCGGCATCCGCGCGGACCGCCGCCCTGCTGAGTTGCAGTCGGGGTTTGAACCGGGCAGACGGCTTTCGAACGGACGGCCGCCATGGCAGTCAAAGCCAAACCGCAGGAGCGAGGCTTAAATCTGCGGCTCAGCGCGTGCGCATGTTCTTTGCCGAATTCTTGATGGCGGCATACTGGCCCGAAGGCCGATACGGCCAGAGGTATTCAGGCAACACGGACCCGAGCCCGGTGGGCTGGAATCCAAGATCCCGGAACCCTTTCGCATTGTCCGACACGATATTGTCCCGGCGCAGGTTGCGCACCTGGTCGCGGGTGATCATCGCGTTGGACACAAGTCCCAGCGTCATGCGTTCCAGCAGATCGAAACTGCCCGCCATCAGGCGCGCCACTGGAAATGGAACATTCATCACCAGCTTGCGACGCTGAATGACCTCAAGCATCTTTGCCATCAGGCTCCGGAAAGTTTCGACATCCGGCCCACCGAGCTCATAGATGCCCGCAGCCGCCTCGCCCGTGACGGCCATGACCGCGGCCCTGGCAACGTCGTCGACATAGACCGGCTGAAACTTTGTCTCTGCACCCACCACCGGCAGGACAGGCCCCATGCGGGACATGGCGGCAAACCGGTTGAAAAACTGATCCTCGGGCCCAAAGATGATCGACGGTCGCAGGATCACGGCATTCGGGAAATGTTCCAGTACCGCGGCTTCGCCCACACCTTTGGTACGGGCGTAATCGCTGTCGGACCCCGGGTCCGCGCCGATCGCCGAAATCTGCACCAGTCGGCCGATCCCGGCCTGTGCCGCCAGGCGGGCAACACGCGCAGCGCCCTCCGCCTGCACCGACTCAAAGCTGTTCTTGCCCCGTTCCGCGAGAAGCCCCACGCAGTTCACGACCGCATCGGCACCTGTCATGACTTCGGCGACCGAGGCATCGTTGCGGATGTTGCACATGACTGGTTCCACCTGGCCGACAACGCCGTAAGGCCGCACGAAGATCGCCTCGTTCGGACGCCTGACAGCCACCCGCACCCGCCATCCCTCTTTAGCCATGCGGCGAGCGATATAGCGCCCGACAAAACCAGATCCGCCGTAGATGGTGACGAGTTTTGACATCGGCTTTCTCCCTGCACAATCGCCCCTGCTTAACGGTCCCGCCCCTGTCAGGCAAGATGCTGCATTGCCGCGCATAAATTCGTCGGATATCCCGTTGACAGTCCTGCACGCCAACAGTAAATCAGCGCTCACGACACCTGCCCAGGTGGCGGAATGGTAGACGCGCTGGCTTCAGGTGCCAGTGGCCGCAAGGCCGTGGAGGTTCGAGTCCTCTCCTGGGCACCACTTTCATCATAAGTTAATCTAAAAATTGATTTAAAATCATAGGCTTAAAGAATTTTTTCTTTGGTGCCTGCCCGTTTTGCTACACATTTCACCCCCACTTTTGCTACACATTGATTGGATGCTACGGTGGAGATTGGATTCTGCATAAGCTGGTCTGGCTCACACGGCGTTGATGATGTGCCAGGGTTATTCAGCGAGGATTCACAAACAAGGGAGGCCCTTAAATTTCTGAGTGACTGCTTTCCTCAATCTTAGGCGACGCCCATGTTGGTGAGGCGAGTGCCGGAAATCCGCCCTCAGTGGCGATCGCCACGGTGCAGGCTGAAAGCTTGGCTGCATGTCCGCTTCCGCTGTGTTGACCATGGTGCGCTCGCGCCGGCGGCGAACGACGGCTTCCCGCCCGACCTTCCGATGCCCTTCGCGGCGCGACGAAAATCGGGCGGCTGCGGCGAACGGCAGGACGGTCCGCATTGCGGCCGTCAGTGGAGCGAAAGACGGAACTTGCATCAAGCCTGCCGAAGGTTTCTTCGGGAGGCTTCCGCCCAAGGGGCTCGTGGCACCTTGGGCCAAACGCCGTTCCCGCCTCGTATTGCACCATTTACCGCAAAGGGCTGACGGGATCAGGTGCTTGCCTTCTTCGGTCAGCTGCGGCCCTACATTGTCGCCATGCAGGCCTGTGGCGGCGCGCACTTCTGGGGCCGGGAGATTGGTAAGCTTGGCCACGAGGTGCGTCTCATCCCGCCCCCCTATGTAAAGCCATTGTGTGAGACCATTTTGCGCACCCGTCTCAGCCGCCAGGCACAACTCCTGCAAACCATTCCCGGTGTGAGACCGGTTACGGCCTCGGCGGTGATTGCCACGATTGGCTCCGGCCGCCAGTTCCGGAGTGGCAGGGAATTTTTTGCCTGGCTGGGACTTACGCCGCGCACCCAATCCAAGGGTGGCAAGGAGCGATTGGGAAAGATCACCAAATGGAGGACCGCTATCTGCGCCCACTCATCGTCGTCAACATGACGTCGCGCGTTGGGCAGATAGCCATCCATCCGGAGCGCGCCGATCCTTGGCTGACGAAACTGTTGCAACGAAAGCCCTGAGGTTCAGTGGAGCATAAATTTGAACAGTATCTCAGGCGGAAAAGCCAAAATACCAAACCGACACCGGAACGGCGAGAAGAAGGACGAGCGACAGCACGACCAGTGCCCCGTCGCGGGTGAGCAGCCCGGCGGCGAACAGCGCAATTACACCAGAAGCGATTGAGCCTGAGGTGGGAACGATCTCCATTACCGGCATGAAGAGCGTCAGGAACAGGATCAGAACGAGCGGCAGCCATAACCAAGGCCGGTGAAAAAGAAAGGTCAACCTCTCTCTCAGGAAACGCTCTACGAAATGCACTGGACGGCGCAGCCAGCCGATCCCCTTGCAGAGCTTTGTGGTCGACATGTGGCGCTGCGTGATGAACTGCGGCAGCCAAAGGCACTCCCTCCCGGCGATCATCTGCACAACGAGTATAAAGGTGATCACGGCGACCGTCGTGGTGATCCCAGGAATGGCGCTTGCAGGAGAGGTGGAAATTAGCGAAAAAACCAGCATCAGCGATGCGAAGGATTTGCGACCGAGCTTCTCGATCACCTCCTTGATGCGGATGCTGTCCCCATGCGCGGAACTCTCGAGTTGGTCAAGAACCTCGCTGAGTGAGCGTGTACGTTCCCTTGTCATACAGGCGAGTGCCCCTCATATCTGCGAAAGACCGCCAGATGGAGGCGGCGTGTCTTCGCCTTCATTCCAGCATGATGATCAGTCGAATCCGGCCAGAACCTCTCCGGTTGAGGCGTCGATCATCATTTCTCGGCTTCCCGTTGTGTCTTCCAGTTCGACTTCATAGAGCCAGCGTCCGTCCTCTTCGTCGAGAGAGATCTCCTCGATCCGCACGCCATCCTGCTGTTCGATCGTGGCCAGTGCCTGCCCGAGCATCCCGCGAGCTGCTTGCGCGGCCTCAAGTTCATCGTCCTGGAAGATCCCACTGATGAAGCTGTCGAGCCTCTGCTCGGTTGCCGACACGATTTCTCCGGTTTGTGCGTTGACGCTCACCTCGTGAACTTGGGAGCCCAGGACAATGTCGACCTCGTAGACCTGGAGGCCGCCCTCGGTTTCAAGTTCCGCTTCGAGAACCCCGCCGTCGACGCTGGTCTGCGCGGCTTCAATGGCCTTGGCCATCCCCACAACTTCGGGTTGAGTGACGGATTCCTGTGCAATAGCCACGCCTGGTCCGGCGAAAGCTGACGCCGATAAAAGCAGTGCAAGGTGTTTTAGCATGTGGATCTCTCCTTGTATTACGTCGTCGTGTCTCGGATCAGGCCGTCAGGTGCCCCTATACGTGGTTCGATGAAAACCAGAGAAACAGGCGCAGGTTCCGTTAAAATTTAAATTGCGACAGCCAGTAGTGGGCCCGTCAAACATAGTTGGCTCTCTCCCCCCTTTCTCCCTCATGTCGTTACACACCGGCGCGAGACGAGAAGTTTCGCGTTAAAATATCCGAAAAATTCTTCTCCACCATTCATGCACTAATCTGCTGACCACTTGATTTGGAACTCGATTTCTTCTTCGCCGTCCCCTCTTTCGTGTTCTATGTTGAAGGAGGCGCGGACCGGAACAGAAACTCGCTCGCCAGCAATTTGTATTTCGAACCGCTTTCCTTGCTCCAACGCGTCGGCGAGGCGCCGCAATTTTTCGATGAACTCTGGAAGGGGATAGTCCTTCTCGATGTCTCTATCAGGTTTCTGTATCATCAAGGCCTCCAAGGCGTTTCGTTT